>JAITMK010000020.1 GCA_031277415.1 Azoarcus sp. | reverse complement strand
ACAACAATCGTTTGGTTCGAGAGCGCACTCGTGAGGGTGCGCTTTTGTAGTCTTTGCCGCAGGGGTATAGCTCAACTGGCAGAGCGTCGGTCTCCAAAACCGAAGGTTGGGGGTTCGATTCCCTCTGCCCCTGCCATTTAATTTATCCGGAAATCTTTGCCTTGATGGCTGATAAATTCAAATTCTTCATAGCCGTTTCCCTGGTTGTTGCCGGGGTGGCTGGTTTTTACGTGCTGGGCAAACCGCCGCTGGAACTGCCTCTGGTGGTGTGTGTACTCAGCGTCATGGCCGGTCTGGTCGGCGGTGGTGCGGTAGCCTGGTTCACCGAACCGGGGCGGCGTTTTGCCATATTCGTGCGAGACGCGGTTATCGAAACCAGAAAGGTGGTCTGGCCGACACGCAAGGAAACGGTGCAGATGACGGGCATCGTGTTCGCGTTCGTCGTGGTCATGGCGATTTTCCTCTGGCTGACCGACAAAACCATGGAATGGGTGGTGTATGACATCGTCCTGGGGTGGAAAAGATAATCATGGCAAAACGCTGGTACGTCGTTCACGTTTACTCGGGATTTGAAAAATCCGTTCGCCGCGCGCTGATCGAGCGAATCACCCGCACCGTAATGGATGAGTACTTTGGGCAGATACTGGTTCCGGTAGAAGAAGTGGTCGAGATGAAGGGCGGCCAGAAAAACGTCTCCGAACGCAAATTTTTCCCGGGTTACGTGCTCATTGAGATGGAGATGAACGACGAATCCTGGTATTTGGTGAAATCCACGCCAAAGGTGACAGGTTTTGTCGGCGGCACCGCCAACAAGCCGATGCCCGTCCCGCAGAAGGATGTCGACAAGATCCTGCTGCAGATGCAGGAAGGCGTGGAGAAGCCGCGTCCCAAGGTGCTGTTCGAGAACGGAGAAGTCGTGCGGATCAAAGAGGGCGCGTTTACCGATTTTCATGGCGCGGTCGAACACGTCAATTACGAAAAAAGCAAACTGCGGGTATCCGTGACCATTTTTGGTCGCGCCACCCCGGTAGAACTGGATTTTGCCCAGGTCGAAAAGTCCTGAGCATGGAACGACGGGCCAAAGTGCCTGTCAAAGGCCGTTCTGTATCCGACGGGACGGTGGTTGCAACGAGGAGCGCCGGGCAACTGGTGCGTTAGTACTCATCGAGGAGAAAAGCCGTCATGGCGAAGAAGATCATTGGTTATGTCAAGTTGCAGGTTCCGGCCGGCAAGGCCAACCCCAGCCCTCCGATCGGCCCGGCGCTCGGTCAGCGCGGGCTCAACATCATGGAATTCTGCAAGGCGTTCAACGCCAAGACCCAGAGCATGGAACCGGGATTGCCGATTCCGGTGGTGATTACCGCGTTCGCGGACAAGAGCTTCACCTTCGTGATGAAGACGCCGCCTGCGGCGGTTCTCATCAAGAAGGCCGCGAAAATCGACAAGGGTTCGCCCAAGCCTCATACCGACAAGGTGGGCAAGATTACTCGCGCCCAGGCCGAAGAAATCGCAAAAGCCAAGCAGCCCGACCTTACGGCGGCTGACATGGATGCAGCGGTGCGTACCATTGCCGGTTCTGCCCGCAGCATGGGCGTCACCGTGGAGGGGCTCTGATCATGGCGAAACTGTCCAAACGTGTTAAGACGCAGCGCGCGAAAGTCGACCGCAGCAAGATCTACCCGGTGGCTGACGCGCTGACGCTGGTCAAGGAGTGCGCAACGGCGAAATTCGATGAATCTATCGACGTTGCGGTCAATCTTGGCGTCGACCCGCGCAAGTCCGACCAGGTCGTGCGCGGTTCTGTCGTGTTGCCCGCGGGCACAGGCAAAACGGTCAGGGTGGCCGTGTTCGCTCAGGGAGAAAAGGCCGATGCCGCTCTCGCAGCGGGCGCGGATATCGTTGGATTCGAGGAACTCGCTGCGGAAATCAAGGGCGGCAAGATCGATTTCGACCGGGTGATTGCCACACCGGACGCGATGCGCGTCGTCGGCCAGTTGGGCCAGGTTCTCGGCCCGCGTGGTCTGATGCCGAATCCAAAGGTCGGCACGGTGACGGCGGATGTCGCCACTGCTGTAAAGAATGCCAAGGCCGGCCAGATTCAATACCGCACCGACAAGGGAGGGCTGGTGCACGCCACCATTGGCCGCGCTTCTTTCGGAATCGATGCGCTGGAACAAAATCTCAAGGCTTTCATCGACGCGCTGCTCAAGGCGCGCCCGGCTGCGGCCAAGGGCGTTTACCTGCGTCGCGTCGCGCTCTCCAGCACGATGGGCGTGGGCGTGAGAGTCGATACCGCTGGTGTGGTGAGTTGAGGAAACATAAAGAACTTTGGGCCGTCCGGCGTAAGCCGGGCGGATCGTCAAAGACCGCAGGCACGGCTGTTTGATATGGATGGCCGTTTAATCGTGAAACGACCTGCGCAGACGGTGAACCCAGAACAGGATTCAAGGCTGTCCGGCCATGCTCCTGATCCAGGTCGCCGTGGGTGCGGAGAACGCCGATGTTCTTCGCGTGTGGACTTGAAAGGAGGAAAGACCCGTGGGTCTCGATCTTGAAAACAAGAAAGCCGTAGTGGCTGAGGTGTCGGCACAGGTAGCCAATGCCCAGACAATCGCGGTGGCCGAATATCGCGGTATCGCGGTGAGTGATCTCACCACGTTGCGCGCCAAGGCCCGTGCGTCTGGTGTATATCTGCGTGTGCTCAAGAATACCCTGGTTCGTCGCGCGCTTGCCGATACGCCGTTTGCCGATCTGGCTGTCCAGCTTACCGGGCCGCTGATCTACAGCATTTCGGAAGATCCGGTAGCGGCCGCCAAGGTACTCAACGACTTTGCCAGGGGCAACGACAAGCTGGTGATGCGCGCAGGCGCATACGGCGGCAAGGTGCTCGACAAGGCAGGCATTCAGGCGCTGGCCTCGATTCCGGGGCGCGAAGAACTGCTCGCAAGGCTCCTGGGCGTCATGCAGGCACCGGTTTCCGGTTTTGCCGTGGTGCTCGCCGCGCTGGCCAAACAGCGCGAAGAAGCAGGCGCAGCAGCTTGAACATCCCTTACGGTTTTCCAGACACATTCTGTGGAGTAATTTGAAATGGCAATCAGCAAAGAAGACATCCTCGAAGCCGTTGGCTCGATGACGGTCATGGAACTGAACGACCTGGTCAAGGCGTTTGAAGAAAAATTCGGTGTTTCCGCTGCGGCGATGGCTGTCGCCGCGCCGGGTGGCGGCGCTGCCGCGCCGGCCGCCGAGGAACAAACCGAGTTCGACGTGATTCTTGCCGCCGTGGGCGAAAAGAAAGTCGAAGTCATCAAGGTCGTGCGCGCAGTCACGGGCCTGGGCCTGAAAGAAGCCAAGGACCTCGTCGACGGTGCACCAAAAACTGTGAAGGAGGCCCTGCCCAAAGCCGAAGCCGATGCGCTGAAAAAGCAACTCGAAGACGCGGGTGCCAAGGTCGAAATCAAGTAATTCCCGGTTTCGGGACAGGGCTGGCGCCCATTGCCGGGCGCCGGCCCTTTCGTGCTTGTAAGTGAAACACGGCAAAGCCGTACAAAGCAGCATTGTTTTCCTGACGTAACACCTCTAGCCCGGAGTATCCATGGCATATTCCTACACCGAGAAAAAGCGTATCCGTAAAAGCTTCGCCAAGCGCGCGGCCGTGCCCGATGCGCCTTTCCTGCTCGCCACCCAGATCGATTCTTTCACAGACTTCCTTCAGGCGGAAACGCCGCCGGGAGGACGGGAGAATCGCGGTTTGCAGGCCGCCTTCACGTCGATCTTTCCGATTGCCAGCCATAGCGGAAACGCCCGGCTCGAATTCGTGGAATACATGCTGGGCGAACCCGTATTCGACGTGAAAGAGTGTCAGCAGCGCGGATTGACCTATGCTTCACCCCTGCGGGCGCGAGTACGCCTGCTCATCATGGATCGGGAAGCATCCAAAGAGACCGTCAAAGAGGTCAAGGAGCAGGAAGTCTACATGGGCGAAATTCCGCTCATGACCGAAACCGGTTCCTTCGTCATCAACGGAACCGAGCGCGTCATCGTTTCGCAGTTGCACCGCTCGCCGGGCGTGTTCTTTGAACATGACCGGGGCAAGACGCATTCTTCGGGCAAATTGCTGTTTTCCGCGCGGATCATCCCGTATCGCGGTTCCTGGCTCGATCTGGAGTTCGATCCCAAGGATTTCCTCTATTTCCGTATCGACCGCCGCCGCAAGATGCCGGTTACGATTCTTCTGCGCGCCATTGGCATGACGCCGGAAGAAATTCTCCATGCTTTCCACGATTTCGACGAATTCCACCTGGCTTCCGATAACGTGAGCTTCGATCTCGTGCCGGATCGCCTGCGTGGCGAGGTGGCGCGTTTCGACATCGCCGCGCCCGACGGAAAACTGATCGTCGCCAAGGACAAACGCATCACTGCCCGCCATATCCGGGAAATTGACCGGGCGGGCATCGGAAGCATGACCGTTCCGGACGAATTCGTCCTCGGCCGGATCATTGCCCGCGATATTCCGGATCCCAATACCGGTGAAGTACTGGCCCGCAGCAATGACGAAGTGACCGAGGAAATCCTGGCGCGGCTGCGCATCGCCGGGGTCGACAAACTCACAACCCTGTACATCAACGATCTTGATCGCGGCGCGTACATTTCGCAAACCCTGCGCATCGACGAGACCACCGACGAATGGACGGCGAAGGTTGCCATTTATCGCATGATGCGTCCCGGCGAGCCGCCGACCGAAGAAGCCGTTGAAGGGCTCTTCTTCGGCCTGTTCTATTCGGAAGAACGTTACGACCTGTCGCCGGTTGGACGAATGAAGTTCAATCGCCGCGCCTATCCGGGCATTACCGACGAAAAGGCGCCGGAATGGCTCAAACGTTTCTACGCCCAGGTCGGGCCGCGCGGCGAGGAAGGTTCGGGCGTGCTCTCGAAGGAAGACCTTCTGGCCGTCATCAGCGTGCTGATCGAACTGCGCAACAGCCGTGGCGATGTCGACGACATCGATCACCTCGGCAACCGCCGTGTGCGCTCGGTCGGTGAACTGGCCGAAAACCAGTTCCGTGCCGGTCTCATCCGGGTGGAGCGCGCGGTCAAGGAGCGCCTCTCGCAGGCTGAATCCGACAACCTGATGCCGCACGACCTCATCAACGCCAAGCCTATTTCGGCGGCAATCAAGGAGTTTTTCGGCTCCAGCCAATTGTCGCAGTTCATGGATCAGACCAATCCGCTCTCCGAAATTACCCACAAGCGCCGGGTTTCGGCGCTGGGCCCCGGCGGCTTGACCCGCGAGCGCGCCGGTTTTGAAGTGCGTGACGTACATCCGACCCACTACGGGCGGCTGTGTCCGATCGAAACCCCGGAAGGCCCGAATATCGGCCTCATCAACTCGCTCGCCGTCTATGCGCGCACCAATCGTCACGGCTTCCTGGAGACGCCGTACCGCAAGGTAATCGACAGCAAGGTGACCGACGACATCGAATTCCTTTCCGCAATCGAGGAAGGGCAGTTCGTGATCGCCCAGGCCAATGCCTCGCTCGACGAAGAAGGCCGCCTGTGCGACACCTTCGTCACCTGCCGCGAGAAGGGTGAAACCATCCTGGCCGAACCTTCACGCATCAACTACATGGACGTGGCTCCCGGACAAGTCGTTTCGGTGGCGGCCTCGCTCATTCCCTTCCTCGAACACGACGACGCCAACCGCGCGTTGATGGGCGCAAACATGCAGCGTCAGGCTGTGCCCTGCCTGCGCCCTGAAAAACCGCTGGTCGGAACCGGTATCGAGCGCACCGTGGCGCTCGATTCGGGCACGGTGGTCAGAGCGCAACGTGGCGGCGTGGTGGACTATGTCGATGCTCAACGTATCGTGGTGCGCGTCAACGACGACGAAGCCGAAGCGGGCAAGGTCGGTGTCGACATCTACAACCTCACCAAATACACCCGTTCCAACCAGAACACCAATATCAATCAGCGTCCTATCGTCAAGGTAGGGGATGCGATTGCCCGTGGCGACATCATCGCCGACGGCGCGTCTACCGATCTCGGCGAACTGGCGCTCGGCCAGAACATGCTGGTCGCGTTCATGCCGTGGAACGGCTACAACTTTGAGGATTCGATCCTGGTTTCGGAGCGTGTGGTGGCTGAAGACCGCTACACCTCGATCCATGTCGAAGAACTCTCGGTCGTGGCGCGCGACACCAAACTCGGGCCGGAAGAAATTACCCGCGACATCGCCTCGCTGGGTGAAACGCAACTCTCCCGCCTGGACGAAGCCGGCATCGTATACATCGGCGCGGAAGTCGAAGCGGGCGACGTGCTCGTGGGCAAGGTCACGCCCAAGGGCGAAACCCAATTGACCCCGGAAGAAAAGCTGCTGCGCGCGATCTTCGGCGAAAAAGCCTCCGACGTGAAAGACACTTCGTTGCGTGTGCCCTCCGGCATGATCGGAACCGTCATCGACGTGCAGGTTTTCACCCGTGAGGGGATCGAGCGCGACAAACGCGCGCAGTCGATCATCAACGACCAGTTGCGCGGCTTCGAGGCCGATCTGGCCGACCAGATGCGCATTGTCGAGCGCGACGCCTTCGCGCGCCTGCGCCGCCAGATCGTCGGCCAGAAGGTCAACGGTGGCCCGAATAAACTTGCCAAGGGCGAGACCGTGACCGACGAGTACCTCGATGAGCTTGCATCCGTCGAGTGGTTCGACATCCGCATGGCGGATGAAGAACTCGTCGCTCAACTCGAAGCCGTGCGCGAGGGGCTGGCCAGGACTCGCGCCGATTTCGAACAGGCGTTCGAGATCAAGAAAAAGAAACTCACTCAGGGCGACGAACTGCCGCCGGGTGTGCAGAAGATGGTCAAGGTCTACCTCGCCGTAAAGCGCCGCCTGCAACCAGGCGACAAAATGGCGGGCCGCCACGGCAACAAGGGCGTGGTTTCCAAGATCGTCCCGATCGAAGACATGCCCTACATGGCCGACGGCACGCCGATGGACATCGTGCTCAACCCGCTTGGGGTTCCGTCGCGGATGAACATCGGCCAGATTCTCGAAACTCACCTCGGCTGGGCCGCACGCGGACTGGGCGCAAAGATCGACGAGATGCTGCGCAAACAGGCTTCGATCCAGGAACTGCGTGGGTTTCTCGATCAGATCTACAACAGCAGCGGTCATCCCGACGATCTCGATGCGCTCGGCGACGACGCGACTTTTGAACTCGCAGACAACCTCAGAAACGGCGTGCCGTTTGCTACCCCGGTATTCGACGGCGCAAATGAGGAAGAAATCGAGAAAATGCTCAATCTGGCCGGACTCATGGATGAAGATGGGCAAGTGCAATACCAGGTGCAGCTTTTCGATGGCTGCACGGGCGAACCCTTCGAGCGCAAGGTCACGGTGGGCTACAAGCACGTCATGAAGCTTCACCACCTTGTTGACGACAAGATGCACGCTCGTTCGACCGGCCCGTATTCGCTCGTCACCCAGCAGCCTCTGGGCGGCAAGGCGCAGTTCGGCGGCCAGCGTTTCGGTGAAATGGAAGTCTGGGCGCTTGAAGCCTACGGCGCGTCCTACACCTTGCAGGAAATGCTTACGGTCAAGTCGGACGACGTCAATGGCCGTACCAAGGTGTACGAGAACATCGTCAAGGGCGAGCACAAAATCGATTCGGGTATGCCCGAGTCTTTCAACGTGCTGGTGAAAGAAATCCGGTCGCTTGCGATCGACATCGACCTGGATCGCGGTTGAACCAACGACATCGCGTGATACATGTCCTGGATGGAGTAATACATGAAGAGCCTGCTTGCTGACCTGTTCAAGCAAACCCTCCCCAACGAGGAGGAATTCGAAGCCATTACCATCGGTCTGGCTTCGCCCGATAAAGTCCGCTCGTGGTCCTACGGCGAAGTGAAAAAGCCCGAGACCATCAATTACCGCACCTTCAAACCCGAACGCGACGGCCTGTTCTGCGCCAAGATTTTCGGCCCCGTCAAGGACTACGAATGTCTGTGCGGCAAATACAAGCGCCTCAAGCATCGCGGGGTAATCTGCGAGAAGTGCGGCGTCGAAGTCACCCAGTCCAAAGTGCGTCGAGAGCGCATGGGACACATCGAACTTGCCAGCCCGGTCGCCCATATCTGGTTCCTGAAGTCTCTGCCGAGCCGCCTTGGCATGGTGCTGGATATGACCCTGCGCGACATCGAAAGGGTGCTGTATTTTGAAGCCTATGTCGTCGTCGAACCGGGCATGACCAAGCTCACGCGCGGGCAGTTGCTCAACGAAGACGATTACCTCGCCAGGGTTGAAGAGTACGGCGACGAATTCGATGCGACGATGGGCGCGGAAGGTATTCGCGAGTTGCTGCGCACGCTCGATATCAATCTTGAAATCGAAAGATTGCGTACCGAACTCGACACCACCGGTTCCGAGGCCAAGATCAAGAAATTTTCCAAGCGCCTGAAAGTGCTCGAAGCTTTCCAGCAATCCGGAATCAAGCCCGAGTGGATGATTCTCGAAGTGTTGCCGGTGCTGCCGCCCGACCTGCGGCCGCTGGTTCCGCTCGATGG
This sequence comes from Azoarcus sp., assembly GCA_031277415.1. Taxonomy (GTDB): domain Bacteria; phylum Pseudomonadota; class Gammaproteobacteria; order Burkholderiales; family Rhodocyclaceae; genus WRNU01. The sequence goes on along the minus strand of JAITMK010000020.1, from coordinate 10,261 downwards.
CGGACGTTTCGCCACGTCCGACCTCAATGATCTCTACCGCCGGGTCATCAACCGTAACAACCGGTTGCGCCGCCTGCTGGAACTCAAGGCGCCCGACATCATCGTGCGCAACGAAAAACGCATGCTCCAGGAGTCCGTCGACTCGCTGCTCGACAACGGGCGGCGTGGCAAGGCGATGACCGGCGCCAACAAGCGCCCGCTCAAATCGCTTGCCGACATGATCAAGGGCAAGGGCGGCCGTTTCCGGCAAAACCTGCTCGGCAAGCGCGTCGACTACTCCGGCCGTTCCGTGATTACCGTCGGCCCGCAGTTGAAGCTTTTCCAGTGCGGTCTGCCCAAGCTGATGGCGCTCGAACTCTTCAAACCATTCATCTTCAACAAGCTCGAACTGATGGGGTTGGCTACCACCATCAAACAAGCCAAGAAGATGGTGGAAATGCAGGAACCCGTCGTGTGGGACATCCTGGAAGAAGTCATCCGCGAACATCCGGTGCTGCTCAACCGCGCCCCGACCCTGCACCGTCTGGGTATCCAGGCGTTTGAGCCGGTTCTGATCGAAGGCAAGGCCATTCAACTGCATCCGCTCGTCTGCGTGGCATTCAACGCCGACTTCGACGGTGACCAGATGGCCGTCCACGTTCCGCTGTCGCTCGAAGCGCAAATGGAAGCCCGTACCCTGATGCTGGCCTCCAACAACGTGCTCTCTCCTGCCAACGGCGAGCCGATCATCGTTCCTTCCCAGGACATCGTGCTCGGGCTGTATTACGCCACGCGCGCCGCGGTCAACGCGCCGGGCGAAGGCATGCTGTTTTCCGACGTGAGCGAAGTCAAGCGCGCCTACGAATCAGGGCAGATTTCCCTGCATGCCAGAATCACTGCGCGGATCAAGGAAGTCGACCTCGGGCCGGACGGCGAGCGCATCGAGAAGATCGTGCGCGCCGACACCACCGTCGGGCGTGCCATCCTTTCCGAGATTCTGCCTGCCGGACTGCCGTTCAGCGTGATCGACAAGCCGTTGAAGAAAAAAGAAATTTCCAGGCTCATCAATGCTTCGTTCCGCCGCTGCGGCCTCAAGGCCACGGTGATTTTCGCCGACAGGTTGATGCAGCACGGCTACCGCCTTGCCACCCGTGGCGGAATTTCAATTGCGGCCAAGGACATGCTGGTTCCGCAGAAAAAGAAAGAGCTCATCAAAACCGCCGAGATCGAAGTGGGTGAAATCGAGCGCCAGTACACCAACGGCCTCGTTACCCAGGGCGAACGCTACAACAAGGTCGTGGACATCTGGGGCCGCTGCGGCGACCAGGTCGCCAAGGCCATGATGGAGCAACTCGGCCAGGAAGACGTCATCGACCGCGAAGGCAACACCGTCAAGCAGGAAGCCTTCAACTCCATCTACATGATGGCCGATTCGGGCGCACGCGGCTCCGCCGCCCAGATTCGCCAGCTTGCCGGAATGCGCGGCCTGATGGCCAAGCCGGACGGTTCCATCATTGAAACGCCGATTACCACCAACTTCCGTGAAGGGCTGAACGTACTCCAGTACTTCATCTCCACCCACGGCGCGCGCAAGGGCTTGGCGGATACCGCGCTGAAAACCGCGAATTCCGGCTATCTCACCCGGCGGCTGGTCGACGTGACCCAGGATCTGGTGGTCATCGAAGACGATTGCAGAACCCGTAACGGTTTCAACATGAAAGCGCTGTCAGAAGGCGGCGAAGTCGTCGAACAGTTGCGTGACCGCGTCCTTGGCCGCGTCTGCGCCGATGATATCGTCAACCCCGAAACCCACGAAACCGTAGTCGAATCCGGCACCCTGCTCGATGAAGATACGGTGGATCTCATCGAGCAGGCCGGAGTCGACGAAGTCAAGGTACGTACTCCCCTCACCTGTGAAACCCGCTATGGCCTGTGCGTCAAGTGCTACGGGCGCGACCTCGGACGTGGTCACATGGTCAACTCCGGCGAAGCGGTCGGCGTCATCGCCGCACAGTCGATTGGCGAACCCGGCACGCAGCTCACCATGAGAACGTTCCACGTCGGCGGAGCGGCATCGAGAGCCGCGGCGGCCACCGGGGTCGAAGCCAAGACCGAGGGCATCATCCGCTTTGCGGGCAACATGCGCTACGTCTCCAATACCAAGGGTGAAAAAGTGGTTATCGCCCGGTCAGCGGAAGTTGCAGTGGCCGACCGGCATGGGCGCGAGCGTGAGCACCACAAGATTCCCTACGGTGCAATGCTGCTCGTCGACGACGGGGCCGAAATCAAAGCCGGAACCAAGCTGGCAAACTGGGACCCGCACACCCGGCCAATCATCACCGAATATTCGGGCACAGTGAAATTCGAGAACGTCGAAGAAGGCGTGACCGTTGCCAAGCAGGTCGACGAAATCACCGGCCTGGCAACGCTGGTGGTCATCGATTCCCCGCGGCGCTCCTCCTCTTCCTCGGTAAGCAAGGGCGCGCGTCCCCAGGTCAAACTGATCGACGACAAGGGGAATGAGGTGAAAATCGCGGGCAGCGACCACGTCGTCACCATCACCTTCCAGCCAGGTGTACTCATCACCGTGCAGGATGGTCAGACAGTCAGCATCGGTGACGTGCTTGCCCGTATTCCCCAGGAATCGGCCAAGACGCGCGACATCACCGGCGGTCTGCCTCGCGTGGCGGAATTGTTCGAAGCCCGCGCTCCCAAGGATGCCGGGATGCTGGCCGAATACACCGGAACCGTTTCTTTCGGTAAGGACACCAAGGGCAAACAACGCCTCGTCATCACCGAACCGGAAGGTACCACGCACGAATTCCTGATCTCGAAGGACAAGCACCTGATGGTGCATGAAGGGCAGGTCGTCAACAAAGGCGAGATGATCGTCGACGGTCCGTCCGACCCGCACGACATCCTGCGCTTGCAGGGCGTTACCGAACTGGCGCGCTACATCATCGACGAAGTGCAGGACGTCTACCGTCTGCAAGGCGTGAAGATCAACGACAAGCACATCGAAGTGATCGTGCGCCAGATGCTGCGCCGGGTGGTCATTACCGAACCGGGCGACTCCAGATTCATCCGCGAGGAGCAGGTTGAGCGTTCCGAAGTCCTGGACGAAAACGAGCGTCTCGAATCCGAGGGCAAATTGCCCGCGCGTTACGAAAACATCCTGCTCGGTATTACCAAAGCGTCCTTGTCGACCGACTCCTTCATCTCGGCAGCCTCCTTCCAGGAGACCACCCGCGTACTGACCGAAGCCGCAATCATGGGCAAGCGCGACGAACTGCGTGGCCTGAAGGAAAACGTCATCGTAGGCCGTCTCATTCCGGCAGGCACAGGACTCGCGTACCACCGCACCCGGAAGGCCCAAACCACCGGGGAAGACCTGGCCAGTACGGCTCATGCCTGGCCTGCGGTGGAAGAAGAGGCAGTCGTCGTCGGTGTCGAAGAGGAAGCGCCGCCGCAGCCGGAAGGGTTGTGATACGGTAAAGGAACCAAAAACCGGGCCGACATCGTCGGCCCGGTTTTTATCAACGTCTGGATTCTGCGACTTCGCTTCGCGGTGCGCTGCAATGACGAGAGGGTTTCGCAGAAATTTCCCAGGGGAACTCTGCATTACCCTATTACCCACCGCTTGTCATCCTGCGCGCAGTCGCAGGATCCATGCAACGTCCGGATTCTGCGACTTCGCTTCGCTGCGCGCAGAATGACAGAAGGGGTTTTGCAGGTGTTCCCTAGGGGAGTTGGCGGCCTATTCCGTGGTATGCAACGCCGTATCGGCGCATTTCCGCCGGATCATAGAGGTTACGGCCATCGAAGATGACGGGTTGTTTGAGGGCGGTGCGGATGACGTCGAAATCCGGGTTGCGTAACTCTTTCCATTCGGTAACGATGATGAGCGCATCGGCTCCCAGCACGGCGTCCATTGGTCGGGTTACGTAACTCAATCCTGCGTATTTGTCCGTGTCCGCAAAAACGCGGCGGGCTTCGTTGATTGCCATCGGATCGTAAGCGGTGATGTTTGCGCCGCGCCTGGTAAGTTCGTCAATGACGACACAACTCGGCGCTTCGCACATGTCGTCGGTGTCAGGTTTGAACGCCAGCCCCCAGAGCGCGAAGCGCAGCCCGTCCAGTCTGTCTCCGAAATGGGCGATGATCTTGTCGACGAGGCGGTGTTTTTGCCTTTCGTTGGCTTCTTCCACTGCGCGTAACACCTGCATATCATGACCGTTTTCATGCCCGGTGCGTATCAGGGTTCTCACATCCTTCGGAAAACATGAGCCGCCGTAACCGCAGCCTGCGTAGAGAAAGTGTCGACCGATGCGCGGATCGGAACCGATGCCCTGCCGGACGAGTTCGATGTCTGCCCCCAGGATTTCCGCAAGATTCGCCAGTTCGTCCATGAAGCTGATGCGGGTGGCGAGCATGGCATTGGCAGCATACCTGGTGAGTTCCGCGCTCCTGATATCCATAACCAGCAGCTTGTCGTGATTGAGCTGAAACGGTGCATACAACCCGCGCAACAGTTCGGCAGCCTGTTCGTCTTCCGTACCGATGATGATGCGATCCGGGCGCATGAAGTCTTCGACTGCCGCGCCTGTTTTCAGGAATTCGGGGTTGGAGACGACTGCGAAAGGAATTTCTTCCCCGCGCACGGCCAGTTCTTCGGCAATTGTCGCCTGTATTTTGTCGCCTGTGCCTATCGGGCCCGTCGATTTATTGGCCACGACCCGGTAGCCGTCCATGTATCGTCCAATATTGCGCGCGGCAGCCAGCACATATTGCAGGTCGGGAGAACCGTCATCTCCCGGTGGCGTGTCCACGGCGATGAATTGCACCATGCCGTGGCGGGCGGCACGCTCGATGTCCGTGGTGAAGAACAGCCGTCCCGCCTGGACATTGCGACTCACAATTTCCAGCAAGCCCGGTTCGTGGATCGGAAGGCCGCCTTCTTCGAGGAGGCGAATCTTTCCCGGGTCTATGTCGAGGCAAAGCACTTCATTGCCGACGTCCGCAAGACACGCGCCACTGACGAGTCCGACATAGCCTGTTCCTATCACCGTGACTCTCATATGTTCAGTTCCTCTGCGCCTCAAGGTGTGAGATCGAATTCTTCGGTACGCCGGGGTGGATAGGTTTCCCAACCGCCACAGGCCGGGCAACGCCAGTAGAACTGCCGGGCCTTGAATCCGCACGCGTCGCAACGATAACGCGCCACCCGGCGTGTATGCCCGTGAATCAATTGCTTGATCAGTTCAATGTCGCTGCGATGCTCGGCTGGCGCAGCCAACAGTGCTGCTTCCAGCAATTTGTCCAGACCGAGCAGGGTCGGATTGCGGCGCAATTCTTCGCGCACCAGATCGTAGGCTGCCTGTGCGCCGGATCTCTCGATTTCCCAATGGAACAACTCATCGAGAAGGTCGAGCGAAGGATGGCGCTCCAGCCAGGAACGCAACAGCAGATGTCCCTGTTCGATACGATCAATGCGTCCATAGGCGTCCATGATCCGCTGCGCGGTGAGCGAAAGGTAGACCGGATCTTGTGCCTCGACCCGTTTCCAGGCGTCCAGCGCGTCGTCGTCACGCCCTTGGGCCACGCGCAAATCGCCAAGGATCAGACTGGCGCGCACACATTTGCGATTAATCGACAATGCCGTTTCAACGTGTTCCTCGACTTCGGTAAAACGGGAATCGGCCAGCGCCTGTATTGCCTGTTCACAGTGGAACTCCGCAATATCGCGCTGCCAGTGCACGCTTTCGTGATCCGGCAGGGAGCAGGCGATTTCGATGGCTTTTGCCCAGTCCTTTTCCTGCTGGTAAATTTCCAGCAGGTAGCGCGAAGCCGTGTCATCACCGCGAGTTCCCTTCAACTTGAGGAACACTGCCTCGGCGCGGTCGAGCAGGCCCGCCTTGAGAAAATCCTGTCCCAGTTCACCAAGCGCCTGAAGGCGCTGCTCTTCGGTCAGGTCTTCACGATCAACAAGAAGCTGGTGGATGCGAATGGCGCGATCCGTTTCACCCCGCCGACGAAACAGCGAACCCAACGCAAAATGCAGTTCCACCGTCTGCGGGTCGATACGTACCGCTTCGACAAAAGAGTCGATGGCCTTGTCCGGTTGCTCATTGAGCAAAAAATTGAGGCCGCTCAGGTAGGAACGCGGCAGGGCACGCGACTCGTGCACAACCTGCCGGATGTCGATGCGTGCCGCCAGCCAGCCAATGACGAAGAAAAGCGGCAGTGCCAGTAACCACCACAGTTCAATGTCCATTGCCTTCAGAACGACTCGGGTGATCGCTCGGCCTCTTCCAATGCCTGTTCGGCATCGCGTTCGGCACGGGCAAGTTGCTTGCGCAAACGGGAAATTTCATACCGCTGCCTCAGCAGCGAGGCGGCCGTGGCCGTCACCCCCATCAGGGCGCCCACGGCAAATGCCGCCAGGATGACGAACACCAGTGGGAAATTCCATTGTTTGCCCAAAAAGAAGTTCAAATCCACACCGTGATCGTTCTTGATCGCAAAGCTGAGCAGCACGACGAACAGGACGAAACGAATGAACCAGACAAGTATACGCATGGGCGGTATTATCTCCAGGTTCATGACAAAGGGAAAGGTACATCAAGCCGCTTCCCATCTCAAGCCGGGTGAGGGAGACGCACACTCACCCACGCTTAAACGGCGATATCGACTCGTTCTCGTAATTCCTTGCCTGCTTTGAAATGGGGGACGCGCTTTGCGGACACATGCACCTTTTCACCGGATTTCGGATTGCGGCTGACTCTCGGCGGACGATAGTTCAACGCGAAACTGCCGAACCCACGAATTTCAATGCGATGGCCGCCTGCAAGCGCACCGGCCATTGCATCGAGAATCATCTTGACCGCGTAATCGGCATCCTTCAGCACCAACTGCGGAAAACGCGTGGCAAGATGAGAAACCAGTTCCGATTTGGTCATGGTCAAAGCAGCGCCTATCCGATTATTGTTTCTGTTCGTCCAGTTTGGCCTTGAGCAGTGCGCCGAGATTGGTCGTGCCCGATGAAGCGGCATTCTTGGAAGCAAGCTTGTTCATGACCTCGTTTTGTTCGACCTGATCCCTGGCGCGAATCGACAGGCTGATCGAACGTGTCTTGCGATCAACGTTGATGATGGCAACCTCGACCTCACTGCCCTCCTTGAGTACCGTGGTCAGGTCATCGACCCGTTGCATGGCCGCTTCGGAAGCGCGCAGGTAGCCTTCCACATCGTCGGCCAGCGTAATGACCGCACCACGTGCTTCGACCGACTTCACCGTTCCCTGCACCACGGTATTCTTCTCATGCGTGGCGATGTAGTTGGTGAAAGGATCGCCTTCCAGTTGCTTGACGCCCAGCGAAATGCGTTCACGCTCCACATCGATACCAAGCACCACGGCCTCGACTTCGTCCCCCTTCTTGAAGCGGCGCACGGCTTCTTCGCCCGACTCGCTCCAGGACAGATCCGACAGATGCACCAAGCCGTCGATGCCGCCTTCCAGTCCGATGAATACGCCAAAATCGGTAATCGACTTGATTTGGCCGCGTACCTTGTCGCCCTTCTTGTGGTTGATGGCAAAATCGTCCCACGGATTGGAAGCGCACTGCTTCATACCGAGCGAAATACGTCGACGGTCTTCGTCGATTTCGAGAATCATGACTTCCACTTCATCGCCAAGCTGTACGACCTTGGCCGGATGAATGTTCTTGTTCGTCCAGTCCATTTCGGAAACGTGCACCAGACCTTCGATGCCCTGTTCCACTTCGACGAACGCGCCGTAATCGGTAATGTTCGTCACCTTGCCGAACATGCGTGTGTTTTGCGGATAACGCCGGGCGATGCCGACCCACGGATCTTCGCCCAATTGTTTGAGGCCGAGCGAAACGCGGTTCTTGTCCTGGTCGAATTTCAATACCCTGGCTTCGATCTCATCACCGATGTTGAGCACTTCCGAGGGATGGCGCACACGCCGCCAGGCCAGATCGGTGATGTGCAACAGGCCGTCGATGCCGCCGAGGTCCACAAACGCGCCGTAATCGGTAATGTTTTTGACCACGCCCTTGATGATCGTCCCTTCCTGGAGCGTGGAAAGCAGCTTGTCGCGCTCCTCGCCCATCGACTCTTCGAGTACGGCACGGCGGGAAACCACGACGTTATTGCGTTTGCGGTCGAGTTTGATGACCTTGAATTCAAACTCCTTGCCCTCATACGGAGAGGTGTCCTTGACCGGACGCATGTCGACCAGCGAACCCGGCAGGAAAGCGCGAATACTGTTGGTCATTACTGTCAGACCACCCTTGACACGGCTGGTGACGACGCCTCGCACCAACGAACCGTCAATGAGCGCCTTTTCGAGATCGTTCCATGCCGATATACGCTTCGCCTTGTCGCGCGACAGGCGGGTTTCGCCATAGCCGTCTTCGAGGGCGTCGATGGCTACATGCACAAAATCGCCGACCTGGACTTCGATTTCACCGCGGTCATTGCGGAATTCTTCGACAGGCACATAGCTTTCGGATTTCAGCCCGGCATTGACGACCACAAAATTCTGGTCGATGCGCACGACTTCGGCGGTGATGACTTCGCCGGTGCGCATTTCTTGAAGGGCAAGGCTTTCTTCAAACAGGGCGGCAAAGCTCTCTTCGCCGGTTTGGATTGCAAGGTTGGTGGATGACATGAAAGTAAAGGGAAAATTCGAAACCGCCAAAGGCGATAAACGAGGTAAGTTAAAATAAACACGACGGCTCAGCCAAGCCCCATCGTGAGATGGTTTCTGGCAAAACCGCGTTCCGGCTACCGCAAGAACGCATCCAGGCACTCAAAATCTGAACGCCCTTCCACGCAAAACCATGCGGCAGACCGCGTATACTAGCAGCTACTCCTTTTGCTATCAACTACTTATGTCCCGGTTGAAACATGCCGCAAAAAATATTGAACTACTGGCTGAAACACCGGAACAAAACAGCTCTGCCGACTTACGTCCTGGCTGCCATTGTGTCGGTTTCGTGAGACAATGACGGGCGAATCGCTTTTCCTGATCCGGAGATAATGCGACATGAAAAAATCGGTCTTCCTGCTTTTTACAACGGCTACGGTTGTTCTGGCGGCTTGCATGCACCCCCCGCCCCGCTCCGAAGATCATATGGTGAGCAATCAGCAAATCATCCCGGAAGAATCGGAACGGCTGGAGGCTTTGACCAATGCTGGGAAAAGTTTTTCCCGCGTAGTGATCGTCCCGGCCGCAAACAACAAGCTTTCCATGCTTTCCAACGGCGTGGCCATCGGCGTCCTGATGATGGATGCCGGTTCCGCCCCGGCTGATTTGTTGCTCGGCATTCTGCGAAAGGAAGAAGAGCAGGCCGTTGCCGTCGTAGGCAAAAGCGATGCACTGACCGCTGCCACCATCGAGGCCACGATCCGGCAACTCGACAACAAACCCACGACCACGACCATCCTGTTTGCAGGAAAATCCAAATATGTGGAACAACTGCAAAAGGTGACGGACAAGGCGGGTGTGCCATTTGAAGGGGTAGTCTTTCCTGCGCCGGAGGAAAAGGATTCTCCTCAAGAAGCCACTGAGTAGTTAGGGAATCCCTGCAAAACCCCTCCCGTCATTCTGCGCGCAGCGAAGCGAAGTCGCAGAATCCAGACGTTGCATGGATCCTGCGACTTCGCGCAGGATGACAGGTGGTGGGTTATAAGGTAATGCAGGGGTTCCTTAGGATGTAGGTTGGGTTGAGCTTTGCGAAACCCAACGTTATTGCGGTCGGTTGGATGTTGGGATTCGCTTCGCTCATCCCAACCTACGCGGGCTTATCCTTCTCCACCCCGATGCGAAGCATCGCAAACTCTATAGCCTCCCTCCCGAGGGAGGTGGCACGCCGAAGGCGTGACGGAGGGAGTCCAGCGTTTCAGCTACCCACCTGCGGACATCACTTCACTTGAGCCGCTGCCGCTTCATCCAACCGATATGTGCGTATCCATGCGTTTTGACTCCCTCCGTCACGCGCTCTGCGCGTGCCACCTCCCTCAAGTGGGAGGCTATAGAATCAGCGCGCTTCGCGCGTGTAAGGGTGGCAAGGGGTGAAAATGGGGTGATGCAGGGAGATTGATGCCCTTTTCCTTCCAGAAGGGGGGCTTGACTCTTCATATCGATATAACTAAACTTATCGACATGAAACTATTCGACAGCGCTACTTCCTCCATCCCTTCCGAATGGCAACCCATGGCCCGTGTCTTTACGGCCCTGGGTGACGAACACCGGC
>JAITMK010000172.1 GCA_031277415.1 Azoarcus sp. | reverse complement strand
GCGGTTCGATATCCCGTTCGTCGGCGAAAATTCGCTTGAACATCGCATCGTTGCTCGCATAGTAGAAAGTGCCGTCCATTTTTTTGCCCGAATGAAATAATGTGTACGGCATTTTACAGGTATGCCAATATTTTTCAAACCGGGTTTGCTCAAATCCGACCCGGCGGGCAATTCCATCATTCCTGTCTCTTGACAGGTGAGACGGTATTATGTTTATTGCATTTCCCTGCATTCACCGCTTGCCATCCCGCTTGATACTGCAGGATCCACACGGCGTCTGGATTCTGTGGCTTTGCTTCGCGTTGCGCTGCAATGACAGGAGGGGTTTTACAGAGATTTCTCTTCGCGGGGGGAGGGTCTTATTTTATTTTTGTAATGCTTTTAATGGCCCGCCGCCAGATACCTTGAATCCCTCTCCCGCTTTTTTGCAGGAGAGGGAATGTCAGCCAGATCAGCGTTTCGGCAGCAGGATCTGCGCTTCACCTACTGTGACTTCGGCATCGCCAACCGTGCAGACGGTGGAGAGCGTTACACGGCGCTTTTCGGCTTCGAGGGCCGTGACGGTGGCGCGGGTAACGACGGTGTCGCCGATGCGTACCGGGGCCTTGAATTTTACCGATTGCGAAAGGTAAATCGCGCCGGGGCCGGGCAGTTTGGTGCCGAGCACGGTCGAGATGTAGGAAACCGAGAGCATGCCGTGGGCGATGCGGCCCTTGAACATGGTGCTGGCGGCAAATTCCTCGTCGACGTGTACGGGGTTGGTGTCACCGGAAACCCCGGCAAACGCCAGGATATCGGCTTCGGAGACGGTGCGGGCGATGGAGGCGGTTTGGCCTACGGTCAGGTCTTCAAAGTTGTAGAGATAGACTTCGGAAAAATCTCGCGGCATGTTGGTGCTCCTTTTAGGGTGTTTTTTTCCGGCGCCATGCCGGAAAGACTGAAAGCAGTCGAAAGCATAACGCATCAATACGCCAAAAGGCGAGCCGCATGGCTCGCCTTTTGGATGTGCCTGCCGAAATTCCCGGGCAGGGGGCTTATCTCAGTTTGATTTCCTTGTAGATCACGTGCTTGCGCGCGACCGGGTCGTATTTCTTGAATTCGAGCTTTTCCGGGGTGGTGCGTTTGTTCTTGGACGTGGTGTAGAAGTGACCCGTGCCGGCGGTCGATTCCAGCTTGATCTTTTCGCGGGCGCCTTTGGTGGCCATGGTCGTCTCCGTTCTTCGGTATATGAAATAAAAGCGAGGTTAGACTTTTTCGCCGCGTGCGCGCAATTCGGCAACGATGACATCGATCCCTTTTTTGTCGATGGTGCGCAGGCCCGCGTTGGTGACGCGCAGGCTGATCCAGCGGTTTTCGGCTTCGAACCAGAAGCGGCGGTTTTGCAGGTTGGGAAGAAAACGACGCTTGGTCTTGTTGTGGGCGTGGGAGATGTTGCATCCCACCATTGGTTTTTTGCCGGTGACTTGACAAACGCGAGCCATGACGCGCTCCTTTTGTATGCTAAATACTGAAACGTTTGATTTTAGTATAAAGCAGGGGTTCATAGCAAGCCCTGTTCCGCGAACGACAGCGGCTCGCCGTGCGCGGGGACAATGAAGTGATCGAGCACCTTGACGTCGATCAGCGCGAGCGCGTCGCACAGATCGCGCGTGATGAATTCATCCGAACGGCTGGGTTCGCGCACGCCGGAGGGATGATTGTGCGCCAGGACGACGGCGGCGGCATTGTAGCGCAGGACGAGTTTGACGACTTCCCGTGGATAGACGCTGGTCTGGTTCAGCGTGCCGCGAAAAAGGTCGACGGCTTCGATCAGGCGGTGATGGGCATCCAGCAGCAGGATGCAGAAGGTCTCATAGGGAAGGTGGGCCATCCGCAGTTGCAGCCAGTCTCTGAGATCCGTGGGAGAATCGAACCGAATGCCTTCGGTCAGACGTTCGGCAAGCGCGCGACGAGCCAGTTCCATCACCGCTTGCAGTTGGGCATACTTCGCCAGACCCATGCCGGGGATCGAGGCGAATTCGTCTGCGGAAGTGTTGCACAGCCGGTTCAGTCTGCCGAAGTGATCGAGTAGAGTACGGGCGAGATCGACGGCGCTTCGGCCTTTCGTGCCGACGCGCAGAAAAATCGCAAGGAGTTCGGCATCGGTGAGGGCCTGTGCGCCCCGTGCAAGCAGTTTTTCGCGCGGGCGTTCGTCTGTGGGCCAGTCGGTGATTGCCATGACATGAGGATTGGAGGAAAGAATGTCGGATTATACGCACGTCATCGATGAGTTGGGGCAGAATTTGCGTGGACGCAGAATTGTGCTCGGTGTGAGCGGCGGCATTGCGGCGTACAAGGCAGCCGAACTCACGCGCGCCCTCGGGCGGATGGGGGTGGATGTCCATGTGGTTCTGACCGAAGCCGGGGCGCGTTTCGTGACACCGCTGACTTTCCAGGCTTTGTCGGGCAACCGGGCGTGGTCGGGGTTCCAGGATGGGGAAATGGAAGACGGTATGCCGCACATCACTCTCGGGCGTGGAATCGACGCTATTCTCGTGGCCCCGGCAAGCGCCAATTTCATTGCCCGCCTGGCTGCGGGTTTTGCTAATGACCTGCTGTCTACGCTTTGTCTGGCGCGCGATTGCCCGTTGTTCGTCGCGCCTGCGATGAACCGCCAGATGTGGGAGAACCCGGCCACCCGGCGTAATGTGGCGCTGTTGCAAGCTGACGGTATTATCGTCCTCGGCCCTTGCGTGGGCGAGCAGGCATGCGGCGAAACCGGGCCGGGGCGGATGCTGGAACCCGAGGCGTTATGTAAGGAACTGACCGCTTTCTTTACGCCCAAATTGCTGGCCGGACGCAAGGTGATGCTGACGGCGGGGCCGACATTCGAAGCCATCGATCCGGTGCGCGGCATTACCAATTCCAGTTCGGGCAAGATGGGGTACGCGCTGGCAGCAGCTTGCGCACGGGCCGGTGCCGAGGTCGTACTGGTGAGCGGGCCGGTCACGTTGCCCGTGCCTGCCGGTGTGCGGTGCATCAACGCGACGAGCGCTCTGCAAATGCGCGATGAAGTGTTTGCGGCAATGACCGGCGTAGACGTGTTCATCGCGGTGGCAGCGGTGGCCGATTATCGTCCGGCGGAGTCGGCTGTGCACAAAATCAAGAAATCGGGCGCGGCGATCCATCTCGAGCTCGTTCCCAATCCGGACATTCTCGCTGAGGTCGCGGCCTTGCCGGAGCCGCCGTTTTGCGTGGGTTTCGCTGCCGAGAGCCAGGAACTGGACGCCTACGCCGAAGCCAAGCGGCGCGCCAAGCGTCTGCCCATGCTGGTAGGCAATCTGCTCGGCGACGGGTTGGGCGGCGACGAGAACACTATCGTCATCTATGACGAAGAAGGCCGACACCCGCTGCCGCGCGCACCCAAAACTTATCTGGCGCAAAGAATCGTCGAACGCATCGCCTGTTTGCTGTCGACGAAATGAACTGTTTTTGAGAGGAGAAAATATGCATCGTATCGATATCAAACTGCTCGATCCCCGTCTGCGCGGGCAGCCCCCGGCCTATGCCAGTGCCGGTTCCGCCGGTCTCGACCTGCGAGCCTGCCTGGACGCACCGGTGACGTTGCGCCCGGGTGAAACCGTGCTGGTTCCCAGCGGCATCGCCATTCATCTTGCCGATTCCGGGCTGGCGGCAATCGTGTTGCCGCGATCCGGGCTGGGGCACAAGCACGGCATCGTGCTCGGCAATCTGGTCGGGTTGATCGACTCCGATTATCAGGGGCAGGTCATGGTATCCGTGTGGAATCGCGGCGGCGAAGCGTTCACCATCGAACCGATGGAGCGTATCGCGCAACTCGTGATCGTCCCTGTCGTACAGGCCAGATTCGATGTCGTCGATGAATTCGTCGCCAGCGAGCGCGGCGAGGGCGGTTTCGGCAGTACCGGCAAACATTGATGCCATATGCGGGGCAGGGGTGACTCGAAGATGACGGAGCGCGCGGGCATTCCCACCGGCGTACATGTCCTGTGCGAGCGCGAAGGGCGCGTTCTGCTGCTGCGCCGCGCGGGAACCGGATTTTTCGACGGTCTTTACAGCCTGCCGGGCGGGCACGTCGAACAGGGCGAATCCATACGCCAGGCGGCGGTACGGGAACTGGAAGAAGAAACCGGACTGCAACTTGCGCCCAATGATCTCGGCTGGCTTGGTATCATCCATCGCCGTTCGGATACCAACCGTATCGATTTCTTCCTGCGTGCGCTGCATTGGGAGGGCGAGCCTGTCTTGCGCGAACCGGACAGATGCAGCGATATGAGATGGTTTGCACGCAATGATTTGCCGAAAGATATCGTGCCGTATGTGAAAGTGGCGCTGGAAGTCGGGGAATGCGCGGAAGAGGGGGGGTGGATACGGGAACTGGGGTGGCAGCCTTCGTAAATAAGCGTGCTTTATAATTCTATTTGTATATTTTCAGGGGTGCAGTATCTTGATACGGTTCGTGAAATCTGGTCAGGATCGTTAAATTGATTCCACCCGAAAACGGGCGAAGCATCTCTTTCATGCCGACAAGGTACAATATAGGGCTTGAGCAGGCGGATGCGAATTCATGCACTCTGCCATAAACAACACACACAACACCAAAGACAGGGGAGGGCGTGATCATGTCATCCAAGCAACCAACCATCGTATACACCATCACCGACGAAGCGCCAATGCTGGCGACCACGGCCTTTTTGCCGGTGGTGCGCGCCTTTGCCGCGCAGGCGGGCATCAACGTGACCGAGGCCGATATTTCCCTGGGCGCGCGCATTCTCGCCGAATTTCCCGATTGTCTCGACGAGGGGCAGAAGGTGCCCGATGCCCTCACCGAACTCGGACAACTGACCTTGCGTCCCGAGGCCAACATCATCAAGCTGCCCAATATCAGCGCCTCGGTACTCCAACTGGTCGCAGCCATCCGTGAATTGCAGGGCAAGGGCTACAAGATTCCCGACTATCCGGCGGACCCGCAGAACGAAGAAGAAAAAGCCATCAAGGCCCGTTATGCCCGCTGCCTCGGCTCTGCCGTGAATCCCGTATTGCGTGAAGGAAATTCCGACCGTCGGGCGCCGATGTCGGTAAAGAACTACGCGCGCAAACATCCGCATTCGATGGGCGCCTGGAAACAGGCGTCGCGTACCCATGCTTCGTTCATGAAGGACGGCGACTTCTATCACGGCGAAAAATCGATGACGCTCGACCGCGCCCGCGACGTGAAGATGGAACTCATCACGAAGGGCGGGAATACCCTTCTGCTCAAACCCAAGGTTTCGCTGCTCGAGGGCGAAATCATCGACTCGATGTTCATGAGCAAGAAGGCGCTTTGCGCGTTTTACGAAGAACAGATGCAGGATGCCCTCGATTCCGGCATTCTCTTCTCGCTGCACGTCAAGGCCACGATGATGAAAGTCTCGCACCCCATCGTGTTCGGCCACTGCGTGCGCATTTACTACAAAGACGCTTTCACCAGACACGCCCGGCTTTTCAAGGAACTGGGCGTCAACGTGAACAACGGCATGGCCGATCTTTACGAAAAAATCGCCACCCTGCCTGAAACCTGGCGCGATGAAATCATCCGTGACCTGCATGCCTGCCACGAACATCGCCCCGAACTGGCGATGGTCGACTCCGCCAAGGGCATCAGCAATTTTCATTCGCCCAACGACGTGATCGTCGATGCCTCCATGCCTGCCATGATCCGCGCGGGCGGCAAGATGTACGGCGCGGACGGCAAACAGAAGGATGTCAAGGCGGTGATGCCGGAATCCACCTTCGCGCGCATCTACCAGGAGATGATCAACTTCTGCAAGACCAACGGCGCGTTCGATCCCCGGACGATGGGAACCGTGCCCAATGTCGGTCTCATGGCACAGCAGGCCGAAGAATACGGTTCGCACGACAAGACCTTCGAGATTCCCGAAGATGGCGTTGCCAACATCGTTGATCTTGCCACCGGAGAGGTGCTGCTCTCGCAAAACGTGGAAGAGGGCGACATCTGGCGCATGTGTCAGGCCAAGGATGCCGCCATCCGCGATTGGGTGAAACTCGCCGTCACCCGGGCCCGCAATTCCGGCATGACGGCTGTTTTCTGGCTCGACCGTTACCGTCCGCATGAGGCCGAAATCATCAAGAAAGTCGAAACCTATCTCAAGGATTACGACACCACGGGGCTGAACATCCGCATCATGTCCCAGGTGCGGGCCATGCGTTACACCCTGGAGCGTGTCATCCGCGGCATCGACACCATTGCCGTGACCGGCAACATCCTGCGCGATTACCTCACCGACCTCTTCCCCATCATGGAACTGGGAACCAGCGCCAAGATGCTTTCCATCGTTCCCCTGATGGCGGGCGGTGGCATGTACGAAACCGGTGCGGGCGGCTCCGCCCCCAAGCATGTCCAGCAACTCGTCGAAGAGAATCATCTGCGCTGGGATTCCCTCGGTGAATTTCTCGCGCTTGCGGTTTCGTTCGAGGATCTTGGGTTGAAGACCGGCAACGCTCGCGGCAGGATTCTCGCCAGGACGCTCGATGAGGCCACCGGCAAGCTCCTCGACAACAATAAATCTCCCTCGCGCCGTACCGGCGATCTCGACAACCGAGGCAGCCAGTTCTACCTGTCGCTTTACTGGGCGCAATCGCTTGCCGCACAGGATGAAGACAAGGAACTTGCCGCCATCTTTGGCCCGTTTGCCGAAACATTGGCAGCCGGGGAACAGAACATTCTTTCCGAGTTCAAGGCTGCGCAGGGCAAGCCCGTCGATATCGGCGGCTACTACCGTGCCGATTCTGAAAAATGCAGCGCAGTCATGCGGCCCAGCAAGACCTTCAATGCGGCGTTGGCGGGGCTTGAGGGATGAGTTTCTGTCCTGAAAATAATGATATGAGCCTGCAAGTCAAAAAACTCGTCGACATCAATGTGCGCGGCAAGAGGGTTTTTATCCGCGCCGATCTCAATGTGCCGCAGGACGAAGCAGGCAATATCACGGAAGATACCCGTATCCGCGCTTCCGTGCCGACCATCCGGCATTGCCTCGATCAGGGTGCGGCGGTGATGGTGACATCCCATCTTGGCCGCCCGGTCGAAGGCAATCTCGGCCCCGAAGACACCCTTGCCCCGGTCGCCGTGCGCCTCGGGCAGTTACTCGGCCGGTCGGTCAGACTCATTGCCGACTGGCTCGATGGCGGTTTTACCGTCGAACCGGGACAGGTTGTGCTGCTGGAAAATTGCCGCTGCAACATCGGCGAGAAAAAAAATGATGAAACGCTGTCGAAGAAAATGGCGGCGCTCTGCGATGTTTATGTGAATGACGCTTTCGGGACTGCGCATCGCGCCGAGGCCACCACGCACGGTATCGCCCGCTTTGCCCCTGACGCCTGCGCCGGTTTGTTGATGAGTGCGGAGATCGATGCGCTCTCCCGCGCATTCGACAATCCCAAACGCCCGCTGGTGGCCATCGTCGGCGGGGCGAAAGTGTCAAGCAAGCTAACCATCCTGAAATCGCTTGCCGAAAAGGTCGACCAACTCATCGTCGGCGGCGGTATCGCCAATACTTTTCTGTTGGCTTCGGGCAAACGCATCGGCGAATCGCTCGCCGAACCCGATCTGGTGAAAGAAGCCCATGCCGTCATGGATCTGATGCGCGCGCGCGGCGCGGAAGTGCCGCTTCCCGTGGATGTGGTCGTTGCCGATGAAGTCTCGGCGCTTGCCCGCGCCAACAAGGTTTCCATCGATGAAGTCGGCCCTCACGACCGCATTCTGGACATTGGCCCGAAGAGTGCCGCGCATCTGGCGCAGATCGTTGCCAACGCGAATGTCGTCGTCTGGAACGGCCCGGTAGGCGTATTCGAGCACCCGCAATTTGCGGGCGGAACCAAGATGCTCGCTTCGGCCATTGCGCACTCGCAGGCATTTTCGGTTGCGGGCGGCGGCGACACCCTGGCGGCCATTGCCAAGTTCGACATAGCCAATGACGTGGGCTACATCTCTACGGGCGGCGGTGCGTTCCTGGAATTCCTCGAAGGTAAAACCCTGCCTGCCATTGCCGCACTGAAAGCACGCTATAGGGGCTGACGGGTGACGAGAAACGCGCACGCAATGTCCTCAGGTAAACGGACATGAGCCTCATCCACATCGGTCGACTTGAACTGGAAACCGTTTTTTACGGCAACCCCGCCGGGCCTGCGATCCTGCTGATTCAAGGGCTGGGTACGCCGCTCACGCGCTGGCCGATGGAGTTGATCGAACGATTGACCGCAGCCGGTTTTCGCGTCATCGCTTTCGACAACCGGGATATCGGCCTCTCCACCCGGATGGATGTTCTCGGTCTGCCCGATGTTCACCAGATGTTTCCGGGAATGTTGCAAGCGTTATCGGCCATGCCTGTCTCCATGTCCATCCCCTATACGCTTGCCGACATGGCCGCTGACGCGGTGAACCTGCTCGATGCGGTCGGGGTCGAGGCGGCGCACGTCGTTGGCGCATCGCTGGGCGGAATGGTGGCACAACTGTTCGCCATCCATTATCCCAAGCGCTGCCTGTCGCTGACCTCCATCATGTCTTCGAGTGGCAATCCTCTGCTTCCGCCTCCCACGCCTGCCGCCCTTCATGCCTTGTTCGCGCCATTGCCGGGTGCGCGTGACGAGGCTTCGCTTATCGAGGACAGCATCTGGCGGCAGAAAGTGTTGATGAGCCCCGCATATCCCACGTCGGACGAAGAACTGCGCGCCATGTTCGCTTCCGAATACCGGCGCGGCGGTTTTTACCCGGCGGGCGTCATTCGCCAGTTATTGGCGCTTTTTACGGCGGGCGACAGGCGAACGCAGTTGATGACAATTCAGGTTCCGGCAGTGGTTTTACACGGCCTCGAAGACCCGCTCATCAATGCTGCCTGCGGACGCGACACGGCGGCGGTCATCCCGGGCGCGGAATTCCGTCCCGTTCCCGGCATGGGACACGATTTTCCCAAGGCCCTCGCCGAAGAATTTGCTTCAGCCATTTTGTCGGTGGCACAACGCCGGGGTTAGAGATCCACCGGTGTGCGCTGTTCAATCTGAACGGGTGCGAACGAAACGTATCAGACAGGGCTGCGTCCCCGCCTGTCTCTCGTGCCTTTTCGCCGTTCTTCTCTTGATTGCCAACTCGCCGCCCTGCCATACGGGGAAGATTCGATACGGCGCTGCATGAGGCGGCGGTCGTCATACTGGGTATAGGTGCAATGGCATTTCTCGTAAGGGCATCCTTCCAAAGGCAAGCTGGGAGCCTCCGATTTCAGTAGCCGCTTACCGGCAATGGCCAGCGAGGCTTCGCAGGGATTGTTGCAAATCTGCAATTCCACGGCGCGATATTGATACGCCCGCAAGGGAAGCTTGCTCGTCCTGGAATGCGGTGCGGCACTGCGGTGGTTTTTGCGTTTTCCCAGTCGCGCGCCTACGCGAAACGCTGCTGTGTAAACCAATCCGCCAAATAGCAGGATGAGGAGTATCCAGGCAGTAGCGTTCATTTTTTGCACGCCATGTTCTGTTGGGGCTTTGTCATTATATCGATTCGTCTTTCCCGTCTTTCGTGATATACCACACGGAAGCACGCTCACCTCAATGGGTCGCGGAACAACGCTCGCCTCAATGGGTCGCGGAACGACTTGTTTGCGGGATAAAATATTGCCCCGATCCGAATTTTTCAACGTATTGCTCTCCCGGTCGGATCGTACCGGGATATGGAGAAACAGATGCCCCTCGTATCTATGCGCCAATTGCTCGATCACGCCGCAGAAAACGGTTACGGACTGCCTGCTTTCAATGTCAACAATCTGGAACAGGTTCAAGCCATCATGGAAGCGGCCGCGCAGACGGACAGCCCGGTCATCATGCAGGCTTCCGCCGGGGCGCGCAAATACGCCGGGGAAGCTTTCCTGCGCCATCTCATCGATGCGGCCGTGGAAGCCTGGCCTCACATTCCGGTGGTAATGCACCAGGATCACGGGCAAAGTCCGGCGGTGTGCATGGGGGCGATCCGTTCCGGTTTTTCCAGCGTAATGATGGACGGCTCATTGCTCGAAGACGGCAAGACTCCCTCTTCCTACGAATACAACATTGCCGTAAGTCGCGAGGTCGTGAAGTTTTCGCACGCCATCGGCGTGACCGTGGAAGCCGAACTCGGTTGCCTCGGCTCGCTTGAAACCGGGCAGGCCGGCAAGGAAGACGGCATCGGCGCGGAAGGCAAGCTCGATCATTCGATGCTGCTCACCGATCCCGATCAGGCAGCGGATTTCGTGCGGCAAACCGATTGCGACGCGCTTGCCATTGCCATCGGCACGAGTCACGGCGCGTACAAATTTACGCGCAAACCCACCGGCGACATCCTCGCCATCGACCGCGTGAAGGCCATTCACGCCCGGTTGCCCAATACCCATCTGGTGATGCACGGTTCCAGTTCGGTTCCGCAGGAATTGCTGGCGATCATCCGGCAATACGGCGGCGACATGAAAGAAACCTACGGTGTGCCGGTCGAGGAAATCCAGATTGCTATCCAGCACGGCGTCCGCAAGATCAACATCGATACCGATATCCGGCTTGCCATGACCGGAGCCATCCGTAAGTTCCTGTTCGAAAATCCGTCCAAATTCGATCCGCGCGAATACAACAAGCCTGCGCGTGAAGCCGCCAAGGCAGTTTGTGTTTCCCGGTTCGAGGCGTTCGGCTGTGCCGGACAGGCTTCCCGTATCAAGGCCGTTTCGCTCGAAAAAATGGCTTCACGCTACACGAATGGCGAATTGACACAGATCGTTCGCTGACATGGCGCAGTAACTCACGTCCGGCGCGGAGTTTTTTTCGTGTACCGGGCGAGCATTGGGAGTCTCATGCAATGTCCAAGGCCAACCTGAAACTGCATGTCGCGTTTGAATTTGAAGTAGATGCGCCCGAGACGCTTCTGGAACACGATCACGTTACCCTGTGTCGAAAACTCAGCGACATGCTTGGACCGCTCGTGCTTCAGGGGATGCCCAAAGTCACGGCAACCCAACTCGCCAAGTCCGGAGCGGCCCTCGTCGGACATCATTGCCGTCTCGACGCCCAGAACCTCTCCTGTCCGCCGATAGATCGCGCAGCCGTTATCGCCGCAGCGCCCCATTTGACCGATGAAGAGATTGACACCCTTGCGCGTCAACTTACCGGTAAAACACCCAATGACCCTGCACAGATGCAGCGTCTGTTGAGGCGTAAAGCGCTGGCGCTGGTCAACGAGTACCGCCTCGTGCCTTGTCTGGCCGAAGGCCAACTGAATTCGGGAGGCACGTTTACAGACATCGAACTCGACGCCACGCTCAATCTCACCAACGGCAACGTCATGATCGGCGAATCTCACCGGCAAACCCATTTGCGCCAAGGTGTCGGCACTGTCACTCTGGTAGCGGCAGACGTGCGGATCACCGGTAATTGCGAAGGGCATACGCTTTCCGGTCCGGTCATCAATGTGTCGATTGACGACATTGCCAAATCGCGTGATGCATTGATACAGCTCTGGCAGGCCGGAAATTGATTTCGATAGAGGTTTTTCGCGCTCGCCGCGCCCGCCTGCTTGCCGATATGGCGGCGCGGGGCGGTGGCGTAGCGGTCGTGCCGACGGCTCCTGAACGTGAACGTAACCGGAGCACTTTTTTTCCCTACCGTGCCGACAGCCATTTTTTTTATCTTTGCGGTTTCCGCGAGCCGGAAGCCGTGCTCGTTCTCGTAGCAGGCGACTCGCCGTGCCAGTTTCTTTTCTGTCGCGCCAAAGACGAAGAGCAGGAAACCTGGGTTGGGCATCGGCATGGGCCGGAGGTTGCCGCTGAACGTTTCGGTTTCGATTCGGCCTGGCCCATCGGCGAACTTGATCGCAAACTGGCCGAACTGTTCGTCAATCAGCCCGCGATCTGGACGAGCCTGGGCAACGAGCCGGAATGGGATCGCCGCATCCTTGCTGCGCTCAAGGCCGTGCGCGCCAAAGTCCGTACCGGCGATACCGCCCCGCAGACCGTGCATGAAATTTCCGCTGTGCTCGATGAAATGCGCCTCATCAAGGATGAGGGCGAGATTGATCTCATGCGCCGCGCCGGTGAAATTTCCGCTGCCGCCCACTGCCGTGCGATACGCGCCACGCGGCCGGATCGTTTTGAATACGAAATCGAAGCCGAACTGCTTCATGCTTTTCGCTCGGCGGGCAGCCAGTTTCCTGCTTATCCGACCGTCGTTGCCAGCGGCCCGAATGCCTGCGTGCTGCATTACACGGACAATGACCGCCGGATGCTGGATGGCGAGTTGCTGCTGATCGACGCCGGTTGCGAACTCGATGGTTACGCTTCCGACATCACGCGCACTTTCCCGGTCAATGGCCGCTTCAGCGGCGCGCAACGTGACCTCTACCAACTTGTGCTGGCCGCCAATCTTGCCGCGCGCGCCGAAGTGCGGCCCGGAAACGGTTGGAATGCGCCCCATGAAGCCGCCGTTGCCGTGCTCACGCAGGGATTCATCGACCTGGGGTTGCTCAAGGGAGAAGCCAAGGAGTTGATAGAAACGGAAAACTATCGCCGTTTCTACATGCACCGCACCGGCCACTGGCTCGGGCTGGATGTTCATGACGCGGGCCAGTACAAAACCAACGGCCAATGGCGTCCGTTCGTGCCGGGCATGACGCTGACCATCGAACCGGGCTGCTATATCCGCCCGGCTGACGATGTGCCGGAAGCCTTCTGGAACATTGGCATCCGCATTGAAGATAATGTCCTGGTCACGCCCGATGGTTGCGAAATACTGACCGATGGTGTGCCGCGCGATATTGAAGGCATCGAAGAACTGATGCGGGGTTGAACAAAGAGATGAAACCCGCAAGAGCGACACGGTTTGTTCTGTCAATGCTTGCCATCTGTTTTATTTCGGGCTCATGCGCTGTTCACCATGACTTTGACGAAGCGGCCTGGAGAGAATCCACTCTGTCCCGTGACAGAAATCTTCTATATGCCCCTCACCGCAACGAAAACGGCTATTTCAATCCCTGGCTGCCGGTTTTCGAGCGTAAAGGCGGCTTCTGGGATTTGAGGCGGA
Organism: Azoarcus sp.; assembly: GCA_031277415.1. Lineage (GTDB taxonomy): Bacteria > Pseudomonadota > Gammaproteobacteria > Burkholderiales > Rhodocyclaceae > WRNU01. Next base: position 19,453 of record JAITMK010000172.1, on the reverse strand, counting down.
GTAAGAGAGTTAAAGCGCCAGAAGATCTTGACGAGGCCAAATATAATGCCGTGGAAAACGAATATGATTATCTGGCAGCAGGCGCCGATACACTGAGTTTTGCGGGGCACGCTACATTCATCATTCAGATGAACGGTTCTACCATCATCACAGACCCCTATTTTTCAGGCAGGGCGTTCATCATTTTGGATAAGGTGGCACGCCGTTTCAATTTTGAAAAGGTTCCTGAGCGTCCTGTGGTGCTTATCAGCCATAATCACTATGACCACCTTGATGAATACTCTGTCAAGGAATTGGTGAAAAGAAAGGCTGTTTTTATTGTCCCGCTTGGATTGAAGGACTTTTTCATAAAGCTCGGGGTAACAGAGATTCATGAACTCGACTGGTGGCAGGCAGTTGTATTGAATGATATCAAATACACGTTTCTTCCGGCCCAACACTGGTCCAGAAGGATAGGGCAGCCTGTGAACAGCACCCTTTGGGGCGCCTTCATGATAGAAGGAAGCAAAAAAATATTTTTCTCCGGAGATACGGGTTATTTCGTAGGCTTCAAAGAGTTCGGAGAAAGGTTTCCAGGAATTGACTATGCCCTTTTGGGTGCGGGGGCTTATGAACCGCGCTGGTTCATGTACTACATGCACATGAATGTGGAGGAATTTTTCCTGGCGGCGGACGATCTTGGCGCAAAAGTTTCAATTCCCATGCACTTCGGAGTAATTGAACTTGGCAAGGAACCCGTGCTTTATCCTCCTTATGAAATAGATAAATACATGAATGAAAATCCTGCCTACATGAAATATAAAGAAAAAGTACAGATATTGAGAGTGGGAGAGTATATAATGCTGGAAAACAGGAGGTAAGTATGTTCAATCAATGCCGAAAAATCATGTGCTGGGTGTTGCTGTTGTCCTTATCGTTCTTTGCGTCTGCCCCGGCTCACGCTCTGAGCGAAGAAGAAAAGATAACTATGATTATCGAATCGATCAAGGACACCCCTGAAGGCACGCGCTTTATACGAAACGGAAAGGCATACGATGTCGCTGATGCGATATCTCACCTTAACCTGAAGCGTTCCAGGACAAAATCAAGACTGAAAACGGCTGAAGACTTCATAAAATACGCAGCATCCGGCTCCTCCGTTTCCGGTAAGGAGTATTTGATACGCTATCCCGATGGAACAACTGTCACTACGGCAGCGTTTTTTATGGAAAAACTGCGTAAATTGAAAGCGGGAAAAGATTGATGTTTCAATTAGGGAGGCTTTGATTTAAATACGTACATACTGTAGGTTGGGTTGAGCGTAGCGAAACCCAACGTTTTGGTGGGTGTCTGAATGTTGGGATTCGCTACGCTCATCCCAACCTACGCGGGCTGTCTGCCACGTCGAGTTGATCCTGATTCACCCTTTCCGCGAGGGCAACGGGCGGCTTTCGCGTCTGTTGGCGGACGTAATGGCAGTACAAGCCGGGCGTGGGCCGCTGGATTACAGTTGTTGGGATGCTGACAAGGCCGCCTATTTTGCGGCGATTCAACGGGGCATGAGCAGGGATTATGCCCCGATGTGCAAACTGGTTAGCGTTGCGTTGATCGCGCAGGGCGATTAAGGGCGAGGGACAGGTGGGCAACCTGTGGTTGTCCGCTACGAAGTTTGGCCTCAATAGCGGCGATACGCTGGCCGGTTTCTATGGCCGTGGAACTGGCAACGGCGCGGACGATGGCGTCCTGGCTTGGGGTTTTGTATGGGTGCCGATTGGCAGACATGGATGCGTTCCGCAACGTTGTTAAGCCTTGATTTTATCCGGTTTTCTGGCATTGAACGAGAAAATAGAACCATTTCACCGCATAAACGCTGGTTTCTTCACCGCGACAAGACTGAGGAGGGCATTGTGACACCTATTTGGCGCAGGCATTACAATGAAGTCAGGCCGCACTCCAGCTTGGGATACATGACCCCGCAACAGGCGGGCAGAATGGAAAAAACAGGTTTATCAACTCAAGCCCGTCTCTAAGTCGACGTGGTACGAAAAATCCGGACGGGTCAATTCCATGTTCACTCAACCCCTTCCTGTTCTGCGACGCGACGGTAATGCTTTGATCATTCTCGATCAGACTTTGTTGCCTTGGCGTGTCGTGGAGCGTCGGCTTGTCGCGCTCGATGATGTTGCCGAAGCGATTTCCACGATGCGGGTGCGCGGTGCGCCATTGATTGGTTGCGCGGCGGCTTTTGGCGTGGCCGTGACGCTGACGGCAGGCTCAGCCGATGATGCTGCGCTCGATCATGCGCTGGCTGTGTTGCGCGCAACAAGGCCGACGGCCGTCAATCTTGCGTGGGCGCTGAATCGCATGGATATGCGCTTGAGGCCGCTCCCTTTCCCTATGCGGCGCGAGGCGGCGTGGGCTGAGGCCGAGGCCATTTTCGCGGAGGATGCTGCGATGTGCGCGGCCATCGGGGCGCATGGGCTGGGAGTGCTCCGCGCCTTGCGCTCGCGCGCGGGGCGGGCCTTGCGGGTGATGACTCATTGCAACGCGGGGTGGCTGGCTACGGCGGGAATGGGGACGGCGCTTGCGCCGGTGTACGCAGGCTGTGCCGACGGATTGGAGGTGGAGGTTTTCGTTTCCGAAACGCGCCCGCGCAATCAGGGGTTGTTGACGGCCTGGGAACTGGCCGCCGCAGGGGTCAAACATATGCTGATTGCCGACAATGCCGCCGGGCTGCTGCTCATGCGCGGCGAAGCCGATGCAGTGATCGTCGGCGCGGATCGTATCGCGGCCAATGGCGATACCGCGAACAAGGTAGGCACGTATCTGAAGGCGCTGGCGGCCCATGCGGCGGGAGTGCCGTTTTATGTTGCGGCGCCCGTGTCGACTTTCGATCCGGGGACTGCTTGCGGCGAGGCGATTCCGGTGGAGGAACGCGCGGCGGAAGAGCTATTTTTCGTCGACGGGCTGGACGGTCAGGGTTGTCCGGGGCGGTTGAGATTGGCGCCGGAGGGAAGTTGCGCCGTCAATCCGGCTTTCGACGTGACTCCGGCGGCGCTTGTTTCGGGCTTCATCACGGAGCGCGGGGTATTCGGGGTTGAAGAATTGGACGATTTTTTACAGGGCATCCAGGCATGAACGAAATCGAGGACAGAAACGCACTGGCCGATGAATTGCTCGCCGTGATCCGTGCCTTGAAGGAGCACCGGCTCAATGTCGGCGCTGCGGGTAACGCCAGTGCACGCTGTGACGGCGGATATTTGATTACACCATCCGGTCTTTTGCCGGAACGGTGCGCTGCCGCCGATATGGTGCGGATGACGATGGAAGGCACGAGCAAGGGGGCAGGAGGGCTTGCTCCCTCTTCGGAATGGCGCATCCATCGCGACATTTACGCGAATATTCCGGAGGCGGGAGCCATCGTCCACGCCCATTCGCCGTTTGCCACGGCGCTGGCTTGCCAGCGCGTGGACATCCCGCCGTTTCATTACATGATTGCGCTCTTTGGCGGGCACAACGTGCGTTGCGCGGCCTATGCGACATTCGGCACGCAGGCGCTTTCGGAGAACGCGCTGGCGGCGCTGGCCGGGCGCAACGCCTGCCTGCTTGCCAATCACGGGATGTTGGCCTATGGGCGCGACCTTTCACATGCGCTGGCTCAGGCCATCGAACTGGAAACACTGTGCGAACAGTACTGGCGTGCTTGCCAGCCGGGGCCGCCGGTATTGCTGTCCGAAGAGGAAATGGCACAAGTCCGGGAACGTTTCCGCCATTATGGGGCGCGGTAGTTTTGGCCGTTCTGCCCTAACAATCATGGCGGTTGGTGCCCCCCCCTGATGATGAAAGAAACTTGAGGCTGGAAGGTGTATGGCGATTCTTTCACGCTAAGGCATTGTATAATAAGCAATTTCGTGCACTGTCTGAATTGTCATGTTGATCGTTTGCCCAGATTGCCAGAAAGAAATTCCTGGACTTGCGTCCGCCTGCCCGAACTGTGGGCGTCAGGGGCCGTTTGAAGGATTGGGGTCGGCAACGCCTGCGGCGGAAGATACACCATGAGTAAAATCATTAGTTTTCAAACAAAAGACTTTGTGTGTTTAGTTATTGCTTTTGCATTGTTGGGAGGTTCAATCGTTGCAATATTCAACGGATACTTCGGCGTTATTAGCGTGTTTCTCGGAACTATGGGCGGGGTAGTTGTAGTTGCGATTATTTCATATTATAAAAGGGTTTCTGGTATGGAATTGGAAGGATGCCCTTTGGTGATTGGGACTATTCTTCATGTATACAAGAATCCAGATTCGGCCGTAACAGTACAATTCAAAACAATCGAGGGGCAGTTGATAACTGTTAAAAAGGATGACTACTTGCTGGACTTGGAGGAAGTCGCCCCGCAAGTTCAACCCGGAAACCCAATTCCGCTTCGATATAACCCAGATAATCCAAGGCAGATAACAATAGCAATTGATGAAAATATAGAAACACTGCAACACGCTCTCAATGCGCATTGGGTTGCAAGCGGAATGCTTACAGAGAAGGAAATAGAGATATCAAAAAATGGAGTAAAGGCTAGAGGCGAAATTCTATCAGCAATTCCAACTGGTCGGATAATAAACAGTTGCGCAGAAATGACTTTTGAAGTGAAAGTGATGCTTTCTGTAAGCGGTGAAACATATCATGCAACGGTAGTCAGGGCGGTGCCTCAAAGCATACTGCCTTACGTTCGACCTGGCAACAGACTGGATGTTTTCTATATGCCCGGGAATGAAAAAAATATTACGATAAGAATATGAAACTAAGCTATAATTCAAAAGAAGCAATTGTTCGGCTTCAAAAACATTGGGTATCTTCATCGTTGACCACTGAAATGCATAAGGAATCGTAACATGAAGGAAGCAGGCATAATTCTACTGATCCTCGGTCTATCGCTTACTATAGTCACGGGTTTCAATGTTCATGATGATACTGCTCTTTTGTTTTATATTGTATGCATTTTCTTGGATATTGCAGGTCTACTCCTGATATTTTATAATAGCTTTATTAGTATTAATGAAGACAAAAGACGGTCGGCAATAATTCTTGTAGTAGCCAGTTTTATTTTGTTTGTTTTAAGTTTTAGAATTTTAAGTTTTGGAAATTTTTCATTCGGTCTTTTTTCCTTAGGAATGATATTAATAATTTTTGGAATTACTCTTTACTTTACGGATCGGTTGCATAAAAAAGCTAGGAAGTGGCCTCTTGTTATTGGAAGTTTTATTTGTGTACATCATGCCGGTCGCTATACAACAACCTTGATAGCATTCAATACAATCGAAGGGCAAAGGATTACTTTTGAAATGACAGACAATAGTGTAAAAGCGCTCAGTTACCGAGAAGGAATGCAAGTTACAGTTCGTTATAATCCAGAAAATCCAAAGAAAAATCTGATAACTCGTGTTGAAAATGAAGAAGCGTTAAAGCCCGCCTTTTATGGCTATTTGCTCTCGAACTATTTGATCAAAAAGGAAGAAATTGACATTGTTGAATATGGGGTGAAAACAGTTGGCGTCATTCTCTCGGCACAGGTTGTATATGAAAATGAACTAAAAGATGCTGAAAAATTCTATTTATTGGATTTTGGTATAAACATGATTTTGCAAATAAGCGTGACGCGACCCGAAACAGGCAGCACATACTGCGTAACCAAGAACATGAATGTGTCAAAGAGGATACTTCCTTTCGTTCAACCAGGAAGCGTTGTCGAGGTTTACTGTATGCCAGATGATGAAAGTGCAATCGTGGTTGGAATGGACCTGTATCTGACGTTACTTGGACTCCCCAAACAGATTTTGGACAGGAAGCCGAGCAACAACGAACTGGATCATGCTGTTTTTTCAATAGAATAATTACATTCTCTTTTCATGCGGTGAAATCGCAGAATCGGCGATGTAAAATCTACAAGAACAGCATTCGTTTCCGCGTAATTTTTTGGAGAGTCTTCATGCCGTTGTTGCGCCAGCCTGTTCGCTTGTACTTCTTTGCCCTGTTCGCACTGTGCATCGGCGAGATGTTGTTCGGGATCGTCTATCTGCAATCGATGAAGGGAGTCGCACCTTGCCCGATGTGCATCATGCAGCGTTATGCCCTGTTGGGGGTTGGGCTTGTTGCGCTGGTTGGCGCGCTTCACAATCGGGCCGCGATTCTCTATGGGGTACTGGTTACGCTCGCGGCTCTGATCGGAGGGGGAGTTGCGGCGCGGCAAAGCTGGTTGCAACTCTATCCGCCGCAAACGATGGGATGTGGCCCCGGTCTTGAATACATGCTGGAAAACTTTCCGCTGACCGAACTTCTGCCAAAACTGTTCCGGGGCGAAGGCGATTGCAGTGCCGTCGATTGGACGTTTTTCGGTCTGTCGATTGCCAATTGGGGTCTCATCACATTTGCCGGGATCGTGATTGTGACGCCCTGGGTGGTTTGGCGTTTTCGCCGCGCGAAGCGCGGGTAAAGCTGACGCACGACGGGCACGCCGCTGTCGGCGTATCCGTTTGAGGCAGGTTTGAAGAACCCGTTTTGTTCAGTGGACGATGGAACCGCCGATTTCGTACTGCCCGCTATCCAGCGCGTGGCACCTGATTATGCGCAGACGCTTCACCAGGGGAGGGCGATCCATGCTGTCGTTCGGGGAGGCAATCACGACTTCGACGACTTCGCCCTCAATGGGGACGTAACTGGCGCGCAAGGTCATCCCGCTTACGCTCAGTTCGGTACATTCCGCGGTGATTTCCTCGCCCTCGTTCGGACGGATACAGGCGGGGCAGCCGACGGGGATGCGGCGATCCAGGCGACGATCTCGTGGGGCAGCGTGATCCATGGTCGGCCTCGGGAGACAGTTTAAAAACAAGGGCCATTGTAACGTGTGAATGCTTGTTGACCGTGACCGAAGTCACTTGGATGCAATTTGAAGCATTGCCGCGTTTCTTGAACAAGTGCGACAAAGCATCACTTGGCGCCGAAGGCAGAGGTGACTCAAAACCGGGCCGGGAGGATCGAAACGTTACAGCCCAAGTTCGTTGAGCAGGGCGATGGTACGCGCGGTTGCGCCGCGGTTGATGGACGCGAATGTGCGACCGGCTTCCGACATTGCCGCGCGTGCGGCGGGGTCTTCCAGCAGGGCGAAAGCAGTACGCATGGCCGTATCGATATCGTCGTAACGGCGGGCGGCGCCGACCTCGACTGCTTCGTCGGCGACGCGCTGAAAGTTGTACGTATGCGGCCCGAGCAGGATCGGTGTGCCCACGGCGCAGGCTTCGATGAGATTCTGCCCACCGAAGGGCCGCCAGCTTCCGCCGATCAGGGCGACGTCGGCTGCCGTGTAATAAGCAAACATTTCGCCAACCGAATCGCCAAGCCAGACCTGGGTGTTGATCGGTTGGGGAGCGATGGCGGAACGCCGCGATACGGTGAGCCCACGCGCGCGAATCAGCGCCTCGACTTCGTCGAAACGTTGTATATGGCGCGGCGCGAGAATGAACAGGGTTTCCGGGTTTGCGGAAGAGGCGGTGCGGATGAAAGCATCGAGAATGGCTTCCTCTTCGCCTTCGCGTGTGCTGGCGGCGAAGATCGTCGGGCGCGTTCCCCGGCGTGCGCGGAAGTCTGCGCCGAGGGCAAGCATTTCGCGTGACGGTTCGACGTCGAATTTGATGTTTCCGGTGATGCTGACCCGGCGCGCGCCCAGTGTCGTGAGGCGTGCGGCATCGGCGGCGCTTTGTGCGCCGATGGCCGTGAGCGCGCCGAGGGTGAGGCGGGTCAGTGCAGGAAAGCGCGCGTAGCGCCGCGCCGAACGTTCCGACAGGCGGGCGTTGGCAAGCAGAACGGGAACGCCGCGTCGTTGGCAGGTGGTGAGCAACGTCGGCCAGAGTTCGGTTTCCATGACGATGCCGGCCACCGGGCGGAAGTGGCGCAGGAAGCGCGTAACGAACGGCTCGAAATCGTAAGGCAGATAGGCGCGCAACACTCGGCTGTTGTCGCCAAAGAGCGCCTCCGAGGCAGCGCGCCCGGTGGGCGTCATGTGGGTGAGCACGACGGTATGTTCAGGCCAGCGTTCGAGCAGGGCGTGTACGAGCGGTTCGGCTGCGCGCGTCTCGCCCAGCGAAACCGCGTGCACCCAGATCACCGGAAGCGGTGTGCGCACGTAGTAGCCGCCGAAACGCTCCTGGAGATGATGCAGGTAGCCGGGTTGCTTGCGCGAGCGCCAGAACAGCCTGCAAAGCGCGGCGGGCAGAGCAGGTAACCAAAGCAGGTTGTAGGGGAGGAGCAGCAGACGCTGGAACAGCGGCATCGGGTTGTGTCGCAAGGGCAACTGGGAAGGGAAGTATAAGGTTTCTGTCTGCAAAAAGAAGTAAGGCGATAATAAAGCATATATTGTCTCTGCGAAAACTCTGCATTACCTCCGTTTTTACCACCTGTCATCCTGTTTGATTCCGCAGGATCCATGCAACGTCTGGATTCTGCGACTTCGCTTCGCTGCGCGCTGCAATGACAGAAGGGGTTTTGCAGGGAATCTTATGTATATTGTTGTGTTCATTCGTCGTTGCGAAAAGCCGGGGAGGGCAGGAGCGTGCGATAATCGCTACCTCTTCTCATGTCGCTATTGCCCTGCGTATGAAAATTCTCGTCACAGGTGCCGCTGGTTTCATCGGCATGCACGTCTCCGAACGGTTGCTCGCGCGTGGTGATGAGGTGCTCGGACTCGACAACCTCAACGATTGTTACGATCCTTCCCTCAAGGCGAACCGCCTGAGGCAAGCGGCGTGCAAGAATTTTATGCCGATACAGGATGGCGGCGCTCCTGCTTCTCATGCCGATGTTTCGGAACTCGGCGTCTGGGCAGGCTTTAAACCCGCTACCGGCATACGCGACGGAGCAGGGCGCTTTGTTGACTGGTGTCGCACTTACTACGGAGGTTGACCGTGCGGGTTCTCAGCCCTCGTGCTGCTCTGGCCTGTTATCTGATGTTGCTGCTGGCCTGGCTGGCCGGAGCAATCGTGCCTCCGCTGGATGGAGGCTCTGCCGGGTATGCTGACATTGCGCTCGGTATTCTCGAAGGAGGCAAGTGGACGCAGTTCACGACTCAGGGGCAGGAATATCAGGGAGGGCCGCCTTTACTGTTCTGGTTGACCGCGCTTTCGTTCGAACTTTTCGGCGTTACTGTGGTTGCCTACAAACTGCCGTCCCTGCTGTTTTCCGTTCTGGCCATCTATTCCACCGTCCGGCTTGGCTCGATTCTCTACAACGAAACGGTTGCCCGGCTGGCGGGCGTGATCCTGGCGAGTTCGTTCGCGTTCCTGTTCGCCAACAACACAGCGGACATGGATACCCTGCTCATCGGATCTGTTGCTTTTGCGACATGCCAGTTGTTCATTTTTGTTACCGATGAAAACAAGTTCTCGGCTCGCGCACATCTCGTCGTGGCCGGGGCCGGTCTGGCACTCGGCCTGGCGGCAAGGGGACTGATTGGCATGATATTGCCGCTTGCCGCCGTGCTTCTTTACCTCGTTTACCGGCTCGAATGGCGGCGGATTTTTGATCCGTTCTGGCTGCTATTGCCGCTGTTTGTCCTGCTATTTGCCTCGCCGCTGCTTTACGCTTACCACGAGCAGTTTGGCATGGATGATCTGATGAAGTTTTTCCTGTGGCTGCAAGGCGCCGAGAAGCAGGCCAACTTGCCCGACGGAAAAGGCAGGGATCTGTTCTTCTATTACTACACTTATTTGTGGGTTTTCCTGCCCTGGTCGGCTATTGCGCTGTGGTCGTTGGTTTCCGGCGCGTTGCGGCTTGCAAATGACCGCTATTGGCCCCGTGCGCAGGGCGATGCCGTCACGCTGGGCGTCATCGTGACGGTGTTCATTTTTCTGTCGCTGGCATGGTTCAACCTGACGCATTACGTGAGTGTTCTGCTGCCCTTTTTTGCTCTCCTGCTCGCGGGCTGGCTTCCCGCGCGGATCAGGCATCCGGAATGTTTGCGCAGGTTGTGGCAAGTGCAATACGTGGTCTTTGCGCTGATAGTGGATGCGGCTATCGTTTTCAACGTCTGGATGTTCCCTTTGCAGGACTGGGTGATCGGCGTAGTCGCCGTGGCGCTGCTCGTGCTCGGAATCTGGGCTATCCCCCGCTGGTTTGGCGGCTCCAGGCTGATCATCGTTTCGGTGAGTATGTCAGCGGTGTTCTGGGGGCTGACCAATCTCAGTCTGTATCCGAGGCTGCTCGAATATCAGGCAGGAACGGCGCTCGGCAATGTGGTGATGGAGCAGCGGCTCGACAAGGAAAACATCTATTACCTCGAAGGCGGTGGGCATGCTGCGAGTTTTGATGTCGCCATCCGGCGGCGCGTACAACCATTGACACTCGTCGATCTTGCTGCCATTGACAAACCGAGAGTGCTGTTTGTCAATGCCAAGGGGTACGAGATAATACTGGAGAGGGGGTTTTTGTTCGATGTGCTGGCGCATAGCCCCGACTACGATATTTCTCGTCCCGGATGGAAGTTCCTCGATCCGAACACGCGCACCAATGAGTTGCGCGGCGCTTATCTATTGCAAGTACGGCCGCAGTAGGGCGCGGTAACCGGTTCTCAAATCCCTTGCCTCTTTCTCGCATCGATCCCGCCCGTTATTTCGCCTTGTTTGCCGACAAGGTGGAAAAGTTTCGCCGCTCGTTCGCCGATGCCGGGGTGCACTTGCCTGTGCCGCAAGAGTTTGCCTCGCAGCCACTCGGCTATCGACTGCGGGCAGAGTTTCGCTTGTGGCATACGGGCGGAAGACTCGATTACGCAATGTTCGATCCCGCCAACCCGCGCCGCGCCGTGCCGGTGGACGATTTTCCGCCTGCTGCCGATCTTGTCCGCGCCCTGATGCCGAAGCTGCGGGCGCGCCTGCAATCTGACGAAAATTTGCGGCAACGCATTTTTCAGATCGAATTTCTGACCACTCTGAAAGGCGAGGCGCTGGTGAGTCTCATCTATCACCGGCGGCTTGACGCCGAATGGGAGGCCGCTGCGCAGATGCTTGCCGCCGATTTTGGCGTGCAGGTGGTCGGACGCAGCCGGGGACAAAAAATCGTGATCGGGCGCGACTGGCTGGAGGAAGAAATCGAAGTCGATGGTTTGCGCCTGCGTACTTGCCAGATCGAGGGTGGTTTTACTCAGCCCAACGGTGAAATCAATCGCGCCATGCTCAGTTGGGCGCGCGCGCAGGTTGCAGGGCAGGGTGGTGATCTGTTGGAGCTTTATTGCGGAAACGGTAATTTCACCGTGGCGCTGGCTCCGCTGTTCGGCAAGGTACTTGCCACCGAATTGAGCAAAACCTCGGTTGCCGCCGCGCGCTGGGGGCTGGAAGCCAACGGCATGAGCAACGTTGCGCTGGCACGGATGGCGAGCAGTGAAATCAGTGCTGCGCTGGCTCGTGAGCGCGTCTTCCGGCGGCTTCAGGAACACGACCTCGACGCCTACCGCTTTTCGACGCTTTTCGTCGATCCGCCCCGGGCCGGGCTGGACGCGCCGACTCTGGCATTGGCGCGAGGTTTCGAGCATATGCTCTACATTTCATGCAATCCCGTGACACTGCTTGAAAACGTCATTGCGCTTGAATCCACTCATCGCATCGTGGCGTCGGCGGTGTTCGACCAGTTTCCCTATACCGGTCATCTCGAATCCGGGTTGTTGTTGGCGCGCAACTGAATACGGGATAATGTAGAAAACATATTCTATTATGTGCGCTTGTCGTTCGGGCACGCACATGAAATGATTGTAGCTCCCGATTTATTGAGTCACCCCTGCCTGAAGGCAGGGGATTCCTCGATACGGCACTGGGGCGCCTTCAGCGCCAAGTTATATTTTGTCTCGCTTGACCCCGCCATAAATGGCGGAGATTGCGCGAGACGCGTGTTGAACCTGTTGAAGCCGAACTTGGACAAACCGGAATGCCCAAGAAAATCATCATCATTGCCGGTCCTCACGGTGCGGGAAAAACCGTTTTCGCGCGCTCATTCCTCCCGGAAGAGGCAGCCTGTACGCGCTTTATCAATGCCGATCTGATTGCCGCAGGACTGTCTCCTTTCTCGCCCGGGGACGCGCTTACCCGCGCAAATCGCCTGATGCTGGAAGAAATTCACGCCTGCGCCCGGCGCGGCGAATCCTTTGCGTTCGAGACGACACTCTCCGGCCTTGGGTACGTGGATCTCATCTGGAAATGGCAAGAAATGGGTTACCGGGTCAATCTGTATTTTCTGTGCCTTGCGGGCGCCGATATTGCCGTTGCCCGCGTGGCCGAACGGGAACGTCAGGGCGGGTGCGGTATTCCCGAAGAGATCGTTCGACAGCATTACGCGGCGGGGCTGTCCAATTTTGAAAAGTACTACCGGAAAAGCGCCGACGCCTGGGTGATGTATGACAACTCCGTAGAGCAGCCACGTTTCCTGGAATTCGGAGAGAATCCGACGCGCTTCATCAAACAACGCTGGTCAGCGACGGCATGGCGTTACAGGTTTGCAGAGTCTCCCCATGCGCCGTCCTGGCGTCCTCTGACGTACAGTGACCTTACTGTCTCGAACGACATGGATTTGTGCGGATCTCATGCCGCGCTGCGACGAGCGGCGGAGGCTGCGCGGCAAATCGCCATTCAGACCCGGACTTCTCTCGTGGTAAGCCGGAAATACGGAAAATTTGTGCGGCTGTCGGCAAGCAGACTGGAAAAACAAACAATATGAAGGATTCTCTGCATTACCCTACTTTCACCACCTGTCATCCTGCGCGAAGTCGCAGGATCCATGCGGCGTCTGGATTTTGCGACTTCGCTCCGCTACGCGCAGAATGACGGAAGGAGTTTTGCAGATGTTCCTGAATGTGCCTGCCACCATCGCTGCCATTGCCACGCCTGCCGGGCGCGGCGGAGTAGGCATCGTCCGCGTTTCCGGCAATGATCTGGCAGCCTTCGCTGCCGCGATCACGGGCAGGACGCTCATGCCGCGCCGTGCCGTGCGCGCCGACTTCAAGGCGGGCGACGGCAGCCTGATCGACAGCGGGCTGGCAATCCATTTTCCTGCTCCGGCCTCCTTTACCGGCGAAGACGTGCTGGAACTGCACGGGCACGGCGGGCCAATCGTCGTGAACCTCTTGCTTGCCCGTTGTCTCGAACTCGGCGCACGATTGGCCGAGCCGGGCGAATTCACCCGACGCGCCTTCCTCAACGGCAAGCTCGATCTGGCTCAGGCCGAAGCCGTTGCCGACCTCATCGACTCTTCTACTGCCGCTGCCGCCAAAAGTGCCGCGCGCTCTCTTTCAGGCGAATTTTCCCTTGCCGTGCGCGCGCTGGTGCAGGAACTTACCGACCTGCGGATGCTCGTTGAGGCCACGCTCGATTTTCCCGAAGAAGAGATCGATTTTCTCCGGCAGGCCGACGCCTTCAATCGCATCATCAGCCTCGGCGAACGTCTCCGGGAAGTCCGCGCCAGGGCTAGGCGGGGCAAGCTGCTACAGACCGGCCTCTCCGTCGTCATCATCGGCCAGCCCAATGTCGGCAAATCCTCGCTGCTGAACCAACTCTCCGGCGACGATCTTGCCATCGTCACCGCCACTCCCGGCACGACGCGCGATGCGCTCAAATCCTCGATACAAATCCACGGCATCCCGTTGCACATCATCGATACCGCCGGTTTGCGCGAAACCGGCGACGAAGTCGAAAAAATCGGCATCGCCCGCACCTGGAAAGCTATCTCCGAGGCCGATCTCGCGTTGTTCCTGGTCGATGTGCGCTTCGGTCTGACCCCGGACGACCGGGTCATCCTGGAAAAGCTCCCCGAAAAACTGCCCCGCATTGTCGTGAGGAACAAAATCGACCTCACCCATGAAGCGCCGGAAAAGCACCCGCAGGGCATCGGCGGCGTGGAAGGCACCGTCATCTCGCTGTCTGCCAGAACCGGGCAGGGGCTGGATCTGCTGGAATCCACCTTGCTGGACATTGCGGGCTGGCAGGACGCGGAAGATACGTTCGTTGCCCGCGAGCGTCACTTGCAGGCAATCGATACCGCTTCGGAGCATCTTGCCCTTGCCCACGCCGAACTCGAAACCCCCGCGCCCGCGCTCGAACTCTTCGCCGAAAACCTGCGCCTCGCGCAAAACGCCCTCTCGCAAATCACCGGCGAATTCACCCCGGACGATCTTCTGGGTGAGATTTTCAGCCGGTTTTGTATTGGGAAATAAAACGGATGGGCTTCAGACGTGCTGGAAAAGTCGCTTGAGCACACGATAAAAAGCGTGAGAGGGGTTGCTTGAACACGGGTCTCGCTTGTCTCCGCCATTTATGGCGGAGACAAGCGAGACAAAGCAACACAGGGAGCCGAAGGCTCCCCAAAACCGTATCGAGGAATCCCCGGCCTTCAGGACGGGGTGACTCAAACGTGGATTTGTCACCCCATGACCGCCAAGTGAGCGAGATAGCCAGAGCGCGTTTGTCCGCTGGCCTTTGCGCGTTCGTCGATACGTGCCAACACCCGGCGCGGTAAGGTGATGTTTACGCGCTCTACACGGTCATCGAGCATGGCCGGATCGACGTCGACCATTGCCCATATCCAGCCCTCAAATTCCGGGTCTTGGCGTAAAGCCTCGATAGGGGATGGGGCTGGGATGCTATCGCCTTTTTCCAGCGCGGTTTCGATCCACAAGGAGATTGCTTCTCTCGCGTTTTCGATGGCTTCATCTACACCACTGTCTGCCGCAGAAAAACATCCGGGCAAGTCCGGGACAACCACCCCGAAGCTGTGTGTTTCGTCTCCTGGTTCGATTGCAATGGGGTATCTCATGATCTTGGTTCCTCGATTCCGGCTTGCTTCATCAACTTCTTCAATAGCCCGACGCCCAAATCCTTTCGCGGGTGTGGGACGCTGATGTGTCCAAGGCGTTCCGGATGCCGAAAGACATGGTGTGATCCGCGCGTGTTGATGAGCTTGCAGCCTGCCTGTTCAAGAAGTTTGATTAGTTCGGCGCTTTTCATGGTGTGTATTATACACACTTTTGATTAAATGGACGGCATAGGACTTCCTTGGAACGCTTTGGGTTTGACCCCTGAAGCCCGTTTGAACACGCGTCTCGCGCTTGTCTCCGCCATTTATGGCGGAGACAAGCGAGACAAAATATAACTTGGCGCCGAAGGCGCCCCAGTACCGTATCGAGGAATCCCCTGCCCTCAGGCAGGGGTGACTCAAAGCAGCCTGTTGCGGCCGATTCATGACAAACAGCACAGATCTCTGTCGAAATGAGTTGAATCGGCGTTTTTTTGAGTCTCTACGGGAAGATCAGGAATTTGTCACGGCTTTGCTATGGATTCAGAATAATAATGTCCGGGCAATACGACAAATGGGGAGATTGTCTATTCACCGGGTTTTGCCAAAAAATGCGCATCGCCTGCAAGGTGAAATTGTCTCGAATTTGAGTGTGAAAGGCACTTGAACGTCACAGAATCCAGGTCAATCAGTGTTTCCGTAAAGTTCCGGGGCTTTTGCTCAAGACCATACTCCTCGCCCTACTCCAGAAGGAGCAAGGAAAATGACCAGGATCACTGACATATCCATCACGCAAGCGGCGGATATCAAGAACAAGGCTCAGAAAACGACTATCGGCAACGGATTGGCGTTTTTCATGGGATCGTTTTGGGTTGCCATTGCCTTTTCCCCGGGCTCGGCCTTTGCGGAAGAAGTCATCTATGAAGGCGATACGTCATACCTCAAAACCCTGAACGGCTATTTTGCATCATCGGATACCAACTTAAGTATTTGGCCCCTCGCCGGGACGGCGCGTCTGCCTAACGGCGGATCGCATCTGTTTCCGAGCGACGATCCCTATTCATCGGTCACCTATAGCGCCTCCGGTAACACAATAGATTTTCGGAGCGGCGCTGTCGCCGGAAATGTTTATGGCGGCATCGGGATAGAAAGCGGCCAGGGTTCCACCGGCAACGAAACTTACATTACCGGCGGAACTATCGGCGGCACCGTTACCGGCGGCTGGAGTTTCGACAGTGATGTCACCGGCAACACTACCGAGATTTCAGGCGTAACAACAGTGAGGGGGAATATCTACGGCGGATGGGTTGATAGCAGCAATGCCAATGCCAATTCAAACAGCGTGGTTATCAATTCCGGAAGCATAAGCGATGACGGCACCGTGAACGATGATGTCGAATTAAACGGAAACATTTACGGCGCGTATATTCGGAGCAGCGGCACGGCCGTCTCAAACTCGGTCACGATCAACAACGGCGAAATGACCGGGCGCGTGTCCATCCTGGGCGCATACGGTTCCCTCGCCGGCGGCAAGGTCGAAAACAACATGGTCACCATCAAAAACGGAATCATAGATATTGACGCCGCTGCCAGCAGCCCGAACATTGTTGGTCGGATTAGCGGCGGCAGGGGGATAAGTACCACCGTAATATCCGGAAACTCCGTTGTTATCCAGGGGGGGCAAACCACTGCCATGCAGATATCCGGCGGCGCTAATGACGGCGGCAGCGGTGCCGTTTACGGCAACAGTGTTTCCATCATCGGTGGAACCATCACGACACGCACCAGCCTTTCCTCCCCGGCGGGCAGACGCATCGGTATTTACGGCGGCATTAACACAAACACAGGCGCCGTTTACGAAAACAGCGTCTCGATAACCGGCGGTTCGACAACAGGCAATGTTTACGGAGGTTCCGTTGTCAGTACACACGCAAACGCAGGCGCCGTTTACGAAAACAGCGTCTCGATAACCGGCGGTTCGACAGCAGGCACTGTTTACGGAGGTCACACCACCGGCGCAAACGTCGTTTTCAGGAACACCGTGTCAATCAACGCTGACGATAGAGTCACGGACTTGGAGGGCGTTGTTAGCGGTGGATACAGCACCAGCGTCGGCCATGTCTACGACAACCACGTGACCGTTGGCGGCGCGAATTTACGAGGTACCCTGAGCTTTGTACACGGTGGATGGGCGACAAGCTCCGGAGGAGTTTTTTACCCTCAATCAGGCATTGTCAGTGGAAACAGCGTGACGATCAAAGACGGGGACATCGGTTTCGTCTATGGCGGACGGTCCGAATCAAACGAGGCTAACGATAACTGGGTGACGATTTCGGGTGGAAAGGCCGAAAACATTTATGGAGGAGCCACTACAAACGGCTCTGCCGTCAGCGGAAACAGCGTGATGATCGAAGGCGGAGCCTCCGTGCAAGGGGCAGTCCGCGGAGGATCAGGCGGATTAGGCGGCGTCGCCGATGTCAGCAAAAACACCGTGATGGTCAACGATGGAACCGTAATGGGAGCCATCTACGGCGGAGAAAGCACCACGGGCGCGGTCAGCCAGAACGAGGTGGTGATCAGTGGCGGCTCGGTGAGATCCGTCTATGCCGGTTCCAACTCAGGCTCCCTCGCCGGCGCGGTCACGGATAACACCGTGACCTTGTACGGCGGCACGGTGAATGGATCCATCCGGGCAGGCGATGCGAGGAGCGCCAACGGCACGGTCAGCGGCAACAGCGTAGCCATGTTCGACGGCACGGTGACTGAAGACATCTACGCAGGCTTCCACTCCGCTGGCGCCAATGCCACGGTTAGCGGCAACAGTGTAGCCATGTACGGCGGCACGGTGAGAAACATCTATGCCGGTTACGCGGAGGGCCCCAACGGCGCGGTCACGGGCAATACTGCGGCCCTGTATGGCGGCATGGTGTATGGAGACATCTATGCTGGCTACAACTCAAACTCCGATGCGGTCACGGACAACGCCGCGATCCTGGCTGGCGGCACAGTGGGAGGGACTGTTTACGGCACCAACCGTACTGCATCATGGCAAACGGATCAAAACCGCCTGACCGCCAGCGGCGGCCTGACAACCGTCGGCGGCATCAAAAACTTTCAGTACGCCGACATCTACGGCGGCGCAATCGTCAACGTGACGCAAAACGCCGCCGAGGCAGCGGTATTTCAGGATCTGGCCAACAGCGGTTTGCTGTCGTTCTACAACGAGGCCGCCAATCAGGGCGTCGCCCGTATCATGGGAGCTTACTCAGGTAGCGGCCAATTCGGGCTGGATGTCCTGCTGGGTCAGAACGCCACCGCAACCTCTGCCGACAGCCTTCTTTTCGACACCGCTCCCGCCTCACCTGTTGCATTGGCCTTCAAGGCGCTGCCCGGAAGCACGGCGTCCTCGAACGGTACTCTCATAAAAATTGCCGAAGTCACGAACGGAGCAAGGGATGATCTCTTTACTTCCCCGGAATCCATTTACGGGATTTATACCTACGAAATCCTGCGGGACGGTAACGAGTACTTCCTGGGTCTTAAGGCCACCGATGTGGGCGAAACCGGAAAAGTCTATTCCGAAGCCTCAGCAGTCGGGCTTGCCCAGGTTGCCCTGGCGTCCGACACCTTCCTGCGCAATAGCCTGGAAAACGCAATAAGTGTTACCGCAGGGAGAGGTTTCGGCATATCCGCCAGCCTGGGGTATTCCTCGCAACGCATCGATACCGGCAGCCACGCCGACCTGGAAGGCGCTTCCGGACTGATTACCCTGGCCTATAACCAGAAAGGTTCACCGCTTGCCATGGGAGTGTTCGCCGAGATGTTCTCCGGCAGGTACGAGACGAGTAACCTGATTTCCCTGCCGACCAGTACCTTCAGAATGAAATCCAAAGGCGATCTGGAAAGCTACGGCGGCGGTCTGTTCGTCCAGTACCGCAAGGGTCTCGGCGAAGCGATTGAATCCAACGCTTTCACCGCCTGGACTCCCGGCCTGCATCTGGAAGCACTGGCGCGCGTTGGACACAGCAAAATGGATTTCAGAACCAACGCTTCGAATCCCTCCCAATTCGACAACAAGGGCAGCATGTATTACGGCGCATCGCTCGGTGGCGGCTTTGTCTTCGAGCCTGCTCCGAAGGTTGCGGTAGACCTGTACGGACACGGAACTTGGACCCGCCTGTCGGGAAAGAGCATCGAGGACAACCTTGCGCATCGGATCGAATTCAAGGATGCCGATTCGTTGCGGTTCGTCGCCGGTTTTCGCGCCAGTTACGCAGCCGACGAACGCCTGCGCCCCTATGTCGGGCTGGCTGCGGATTGGGAAGCCCTGGGCAAACCCAAGGTATACATCGACGGCTACAAAGCAGACCGGGCAGATCTCTCGGGCCTCTCCGGCCTGATTGAACTGGGCGTCAACGGCAAAGTCGGCAAGAGCGTATTTGTCGACGTCAAGGCCGCCGGATCGGTAGGAAAACGCCAAGGCATCGGCGGCATGATGGAGGTGAAATACGAGTTCTGAGCGGAACCCCCTCTCCCGCAAGCGGGTGTTCAGACCGGAGACATGGTGAACACTTGTTCGGGGACATCGTATACACATTAGTGTGAGCATTTTTGTTCTCCTGGAGGACAAGATGCCCTGGCAAACGAGGTCAGCGATGGAACT
>JAITMK010000039.1 GCA_031277415.1 Azoarcus sp. | reverse complement strand
TCGGACGAGTGGTATGACCGGATACAAAACGAGTCCGAGTAGGTCGTGGTGTAAGTGCCCTGACCCGAAGGGTGAGTAGTACTCCGGAGGATGCTGAGATGGGCAGCGATATTCAAGTGGGCAACCGAGTAAGACTGCTAGGTCTTCCCGACTGGCTTACTCACGATCTTCCAGGAAACGAGCAAGCTGAGATGCGGGCTTTTGTTGGTCGGTCTGCGACGGTATCCGAGATTGACAGCCACGGCTACTTTTGGCTTGGCTTCGGCAGTACGACTGATGTAGGGGACTTCGCCCGCTATAGTGGACACTGCTTTTGCGTTCCGGGAGAATTCATTGAGCACGACTCTGAATGAAGGGGATTTTGAAGAAAGGAGTTATGGTTATTGGCCTAAAGACCCTGTAACGAGTCTCGGAGATGTGGTTATAGGTGTTCCAGGGGAGGCTTCTGCCTCTTCTCCCGGCGGGGGACGTTGTCGGAATCTGACATGCAAAAGTATTACTGCTGCTGGCGAGCAGTTAGACTATTCAGAAACTTGTGGGGTTCTGTGTGCGAAAGATTAAGATTATTCTCGTTTTTGTCTGTGCTTGTATAGCAAACAACGTTTGTTATGCAATTTGCAATGAAGGGGAGGAAAAAATGAATTTTTATGCTGACGCATTCAAAGGACATGCCGTTTTTGTCTGGAAAGAAATATCCAATTATTCGTTTGCATGGTTGCCTGGCAAAAACGCTCTCACTCCTAGAAAATCAGTTTCAAATGCACAAAAAATTTCTGAATGTATTGTCATTGAGAGAATGAAAAAAATGAAAGGATTGAAACAAACTATCTTCCTTTTTCTTATTGAAGACCCACATTCCTATAACTTTATTAATAAAAATCACAATCCTATGGCCTCAAAAGATGATTTTGTGGACTTGCTTGACAGACTCGAAATGCTAGCAAAAGATAATCAAATTAGCTTCAGAGTCTATGATTCTCAGAGATTTAAGTCGATCCCTGAAGGGTTTTAAGCGGGCGTAGGCTTGACTCGTAGGGAGGATGAGCCGTGAAGTGTCACCATCTTTATAAAATTTTCGATGATTTATATCGAATAACATGATGTGCCATAGTAGTTAATTAGCTTGGTATCCAGTATAATTACCAAACAATAGGAGACGGCATGATGGGCAGCAAAGATCTCGAAATCAAACAAGAAATAGATAAAATATTGCAAGGTAAATCGGTAGGCATGAAGCTAAAAACCTACTTCGAAAATATGCCTGAGGAAAGAATAAGGAGAGCGATTCATGTATTTGCATCAATTTATCCGGATAAGCAAGTTATTTCAGACGATGATTTCGTGTTTATACCCTATATCCTCTCAGAAGAGAAATTCTTAAAACAGCAAAGTTTTTCTGATTTTATCCGCTCATTGAATCTTATACATTACACTGAAAATCAAAGAAATGTGCTTGTTAATGTGATAAAAGAACACTTTGAAGCATTATGTGAGGTTTGTACTTTTGAGTTGGATAGCCTTTTGATAAAAATATTTGGACGATCTGATTTGTTTAGATATATGGAAACATTGGCAAGTAATGGCAGCGCTGTCGTGCTTCAGCGCATATCAGATATTCTGAAGTATGAAGACTTTTCAAGCATCAACGTCTCAGATGAGGCTTTAGAAAGACTGAGGATGTTTTGTACAAACACAAAATCATGATATGATACAAAGAAGATATCATATTTGCTCCTATACCAAAACCTATTATGCCCCAAAAAAGCAAGGTGAAGCCCACTTTCTTTGTTTAACCAGGAGATGTTTTTTATGAAAAAAGTTGTCGTTATGTTTTCTATAGGATTGATATTCGTTTCCGTTACAGGATATTTTAGCTATTGCTTAGGCTTCAATAATGGAATGATAAAAGAAACAAAAGCAGAATGCCCTGTTTGTTTTGAAGGCAGTGATGTATTTGGTAAAATTGATTATCCACTAATTGAAATTATCTTTGATACTGAAAGCGAATGGCTGGTAATTGATAGATCTGGTTTGTTTACCGAGCATGAGGTTTTCAGCATCTCCCAGAGCAGTCAGGATTTACAGTTTAATAAGGAAGATTTAAGAGTGTTGACTTTTCCAGAGGGTAGGGGCACTACTCCAAAGGGTATAATATATGTTTACAAAGACGGTGTTCTTATAAAAAGAGTCCCATATATTGAGTCGCATTTTGAGAGCGATGCCTTGAAAGATGCGTTTCAACAGGTGACAAAGGACGAAGTTGAAATAATGATAAAAAGTAAGTTGCCCCCGCCGATTTAAGATTTTGAATGATCAGATGGAACAGGAGAGCCTTATATGACTGGAAAACCCGCTTCGCGTATAGGAGACGCCGTCGCGCAGGGCATCATCGTCCAGGGTTCGGCGACGGTGCTCATTGGCGACATTGGCGGCGTAGCCTGCTCGGTGTGCCCTGGCGGGATGGCCGTAGGCTCCCCGGTCAACCCCTCATTGGGGGCGAAAGTGCTGAGCGGGGAGATCGACTTTGCGCTGCCCTCGGCCTCTCTGTCGCTGGTGTGGTCGCGCAGCTATTCGAGCTACGTCAACCCGGAGTGACCTGCCCCCGAATCTCGAACCGCTGCGCTTCGTCGAGCAGGCGGGCGGTCACGTCCAGCCATAGCGCGCGCAAGGATTGGCGCTGAAAGATTGGCCTATACAGCCCACGCAGGTTCTACTCAAGCTGATGATGAGTGAGCGGCATACAACAACCGGATTTTGTTGTTGCCTGCTTTCTGACCCCACACTATCATGAATCCATGATTTTATTGTGGTAGAAGGAGTGTTGTCAGGTGCCAACCATCAGCACATTCTACGGAATCCTGATCCAGCTACGCATGCCGTGGCGCGTGCTGGCCGTGGAAGCCCTGCCGGGGTTCTGGCTGCATGTCCGGTTCGTAGATGGCACTGAGGGAACGGTGGATCTTTCGGCTCTCATTCAGTCGCCTCGCGCAGGAGTTTTTGCCGCCCTTGCCAATCCTTCACTCTTCGCTCAGGTACACGTCGAATATGGCGCCGTAACGTGGCCGGGCGAGATCGACTTGGCGCCAGACGCGATGTACGCCGAGATCAAGAAGACCGGAACGTGGGTGTTGTAGCAGGCGTAGCCCGTAGGTTGGGATGAGCGAAGCGAATCCCAACATCCAGCCAGCCACAAAAACGTTGGGTTTCGCAAGCTCAACCCAACCTACACCCAACCCGCCATCCTTCACGGTATGATGTATAGGTGCAATCGCCCTGCGCATTCCGGGGGGGGCAATCATCCAAGCAAAATACCCTGCCTGTGTGACATAAATGAATTGCGTATGTATATGTAAATATACGAATGCGCAATCCAAACAGGATATTGCCTATCAACCCGCCCTCGCAACAACCCGCAAATCCCTGCCCACTCTCACACATTCCCGAATCTCGAACCGCTGTGCTTCGTCGAGTGTGGTGAGGGCAGGGAGGTCGAACAGTCCGCGGGCGGTATTTCCGGCGATCATGGGCGCGAGGTAGAGGAGCAGTTCATCCACGCATCCGGCGGCAAGCAGTGCGCCGTTGAGCGTGGCTCCGGCTTCTATGTGGATTTCGTTGAGTTCTCGCGCTGCGAGTTCATGCATCAGGGCAGGGAGGTCGACGCGGCCATCCGGTGAGGGCAGGGTGAGGATGCTGTGGCCGGAATCGGCGAGTTGCCGGGCGCGTGGGGCGTTATCGGCAACGGCGGTGACGATGAGCGCGGGCGCCCCCTGGAGAATGCGGGCAACGGGATCGACTTCCAGTTGGGGGTCGAGGAGGATGCGCAAGGGCTGGCGTTCGCAGGGATGGTCGCGGACGGTGAGTTGCGGGTCGTCGGCCTTGACGGTTCCGATGGCGGTGAGAACGGCGCAGGCGCGTGCGCGCCAGCGGTGGCCGTCGGCGCGCGCCTCAGTGCCGGTAATCCATTGGCTGACACCGTTTTCCAGCGCGGTTTTACCGTCGAGGGTGGCGGCAACCTTGAGCCGCAGCCAGGGGCGGTTCCTCGTCATGCGCGAGATGAATCCGATGTTGAGCTCGCGCGCTTCGGCGGCGAGAAGGCCGCAATCGGCATCGATGTCTGCTGAACGCAGCTTGTCCAGACCGCGCCCGGCTACTTTGGGGTTGGGGTCTTCCATCGCGGCAACGACGCGCGACACTCCCGCAGCAATGAGGGCATCAGCGCAGGGCGGGGTGCGGCCAAAATGGGCGCATGGCTCCAGCGTGACGTAGGCCGTCGCGCCGCAGGCGGCATCTCCGGCAGCGGTCAACGCCAGGATTTCAGCGTGCGGCTCGCCTGCGCGGCGATGCCAGCCTTCACCGACGATTGCGCCGTCGCGTGTGATGACGCAGCCTACCCGGGGGTTGGGCGTGGTGGTGGCAAGCCCCTTTTCGGCAAGCGCAAGCGCGCGCGCCATTGCATCGCGGTCAGTCGTCGAAAAGGTCATGTTCGGACTGGCCGGAAGGAGAGCGAGGCTCGGTTTCCTGGCGGCGTGGCCGGGATTGTGGCTGCACTTCGCGGACGAAGCTGGAAAAATCGTCCACGTCGGCAAAGTTGCGATAGACAGAGGCGAATCGAATATAGGCGACTTTGTCGAGCTTTTTGAGTTCTCTCATTACCAGATCGCCGAGTTGGGCGCTTGGAATCTCGGTTTCGCCGACGGCCCGCAGCCGCGTTTCGATGCGGTCGATGGCGGCTTCCAGCGCCTCGGTCGTGACCGGGCGCTTGCGCAGGGCAAGCTGCATGCTGGCGAGGAGTTTGCCGCGCTCGTATTCGCTGCGGTTGCCGTTGCGCTTGACGATGTGCGGCATCTTGAGGTCGATGCGCTCGTAGGTAGTGAAGCGTTTGTCGCATTGCGGGCACCGGCGACGACGGCGTACAACGTCGCCGTCGTCGTTTTCGCGGGTGTCGGTGACCTGGGTGTTTGGGTCACCGCAGAATGGACATTTCACGGGCAGGAGGATTCGTTATTTGCCGTACACCGGAAAGCGTGCGCAGAGCGCCGCCACTTCGCCACGCACTTTTTCAATCACCGATGCATCCTCCGGCGCGTCGAGCACATCGGCGAGCAGGTGGGCGGTTTTTTCCGCTTCGATTTCGGTAAAACCGCGTGTGGTCATTGCAGGCGAACCGATGCGGATGCCCGATGTGACGAAGGGTTTTTCCGGGTCTTTCGGGATGGCATTTTTGTTGACGGTGATGTGGGCCTGACCCAATGCCGCTTCGGCAGCCTTGCCGGTGATGTTCTTCGCGCGAAGATCCAGGAGAAAAACGTGGCTCTCCGTGCCGCCCGAGACGATGCGCAATCCCCGTTCTTCGCCGAGTACACGCGCCATGGCGCGGGCGTTGGCAATGACCTGTTCCTGGTATTGGCGGAATGCGGGCGAGGCGGCCTCCTTGAAACACACGGCCTTGGCGGCGATGACGTGCATCAGCGGGCCGCCTTGCAGGCCGGGGAAAACTGCGGAATTGACCGCCTTTTCGTGTTCGGCGCGCATCAGGATTGCGCCGCCGCGCGGCCCGCGCAGGGTTTTATGGGTGGTGGTGGTCACCACGTCGGCGTGCGGGACGGGATTGGGGTACAAACCGGCGGCGATGAGTCCGGCGTAATGCGCCATGTCGACCCAGAAAATCGCTCCGGTTTCCTTCGCGACCTTCGCAAAGCGCGCCCAGTCGATTTTCAGCGAATAGGCTGACGCTCCTGCGATGATGATTTTCGGCTTGTGCTGGTGCGCAAGCGCTTCCATTGCCGCGTAGTCGATGGCTTCTTTTTCGTCGAGTCCGTAGGCGACGACATTGAACCATTTGCCGGACATGTTGAGCGGCATGCCGTGGGTGAGATGCCCGCCTTCGGCCAGGCTCATGCCCATGATGGTGTCGCCCGGCTTGGCAAAGGCCATTAGTACTGCCTGATTGGCCTGCGATCCGGAGTTGGGTTGTACATTGGCGGCCTGTGCGCCGAAAAGCGCCTTCAGCCGGTCGATGGCGATCTGCTCGGCGGTATCGACGTGCTCGCAGCCGCCGTAGTAGCGCTTGCCGGGATAGCCTTCGGCGTATTTGTTGGTGAGTTGCGACCCCTGCGCTTCCATGACCGCGTGGGAGACGTAGTTTTCGGAAGCGATCAGTTCGATGTGTTCTTCCTGGCGGCGGTTTTCGGCCTGTACGGCCGTCCACAGTTCAGGATCGGTTTGGGCGAGCGTGTTTTGCGATGAGAACATGAAAGTCTTTATAAATTGGAAACAAACGACGATTATACTTACACATTTCACCCCGTTGCCATGGATTCAACTCTGCATACCGAACTTTCCGGCCTGCGCTCGGAAATCGACAGCATCGACCGCCAGATGCTCGAACTTCTGAATCGCCGCGCCCGTTGTGCGCAGGAGATCGGAAAGATCAAATCGCGTCACGGTGAGGCAGGTTTTCCATACCGCCCGGAGCGCGAGGCACAGGTCTTGCGCCGGATTGCCGAACTCAATCCAGGTCCTCTCCCGAAGGGCGCGGTACGGCAGATCTTCCGTGAAGTGATGTCGGCTTGCCTTGCGCTGGAACTGCCGCTCAAGGTGGCCTATCTCGGCCCGGCGGGGACATTCTCCGAGAGTGCCAGCCGCAGACATTTTGGTTCTGCGCCCACTTTCCTGCCGCAAGTCTCTATCGACGAGGTTTTTCGCGCGGTGGAATCGAATCACGCGCATTACGGCGTCGTGCCGGTCGAGAATTCGACCGAAGGCGCGGTCGGCAGCACGCTCGATTTGCTGCTTTCGCATTCGCTTCAGGTTTGCGGCGAAGTGCAATTGCGCATTCATCACCATTTGCTTTCCCGAGCCTCGGAGATTGGCGCGGTACGCAAACTTTATTCACATGCGCAATCGCTTGCCCAATGCCATGAATGGCTCAACAACAATCTCGCGCACCTGCCCAGGGTGCCGGTGGCGAGCAATGCCGAAGCGGCGCGCATCGCGTCGGAAGACCCGGAATCCTGCGCCATTGCCGGAGAAGCGGCGGCGGAGCTTTACGGGCTGGGCAAACTCGCCACGAACATCGAAGACGACTCCGGCAATTCGACCCGCTTTCTCATCATCGCCCGACACGGCACGGATTCTTCGGGGCGGGATAAAACCTCGCTCGTGTGTTCCGCCCTCAATCGCCCGGGGGCCATGTTCGAGTTGCTGGAGCCTCTTGCGCGTCATGGCGTCGATATGTCGCGTCTGCAATCGCGTCCCGCGCCCGGCGGGATGTGGGACTACGTGTTTTACATCGATCTCATCGGCCACCAGAACGACGCGCCGGTGATTGCCGCGCTGGCAGAGTTGAAGGAGCGGGCCGGCTTTCTCAAGATACTGGGGTCGTACCCCGCCGCCGAATGAACGTTGTGGATCAACAATCAGGAACCTGCCAATGAGTACCCGCATTGCAAGCCGTGCCCCTGCCCATATCCATTCTTTGTCGCCGTACCAGCCGGGCAAACCCATTTCCGAACTGGCGCGCGAAACCGGCATTCCCGAATCGGAGATCGTCAAACTCGCATCCAATGAGAATCCCCTCGGGATGAGTCCGAAGGCCAGGGCGGCCGCGGTGGCCGCGCTGGAAGAGGGCGCCCGCTACCCGGACGGCAACGCCTTCGCGCTCAAGGCGGCGCTTGCCCGGAAATACGGGGTAGACGAGGCGCAACTGGTGATCGGCAACGGCTCCAACGATGTGCTCGAAATTGCTGCCCAGGCGTTTCTCGCGCCCGACGCGTCGGCGGTTTTCGCTCAATACTCATTTGCGGTCTATCCTCTGGCGACGATTGCGCGTGGCGCGCGTTGCATTCAGGTTCCGGCTAAAAACTACGGTCATGACCTCGACGCGATGTTCCGGGCCATCGACCAGAGCACCCGCATCGTTTTCATTGCCAACCCCAACAACCCCACCGGAACCTTCCTGCCGGGCAATGAAATCGAAGCCTTTCTGGCTCGCGTGCCGCAGGACGTGCTGGTGGTGCTCGACGAGGCTTACACCGAATTTCTGCCGACGGATGCGCGTTACGACGCAATTGCCTGGGTGGCGCGTTTTCCCAACCTGCTGATTTCCCGCACGCTCTGCAAGGCTTACGGATTGGCGGGGCTGCGGATCGGGTATGGTGTTGCGCATCCGGAAGTTGCCGATCTCATGAACCGGGTGCGCCAGCCCTTTAACGCTTCCATCGTGGCGCAGGCGGCTGCCGTGGCTGCGCTGGAAGATCAGGACTTCGTCGAAAAAGCGGCGGAAAACAACCGTCGTGGCATGGCTCAACTGACAGCGGCTTTCGCCGAAATGGGGCTGGAATGGATACCTTCTTCCGGTAATTTCGTCACCGTCCGGGTAGGCGATGCCGGCAAGGTTGACCAATCCCTGCTTGCGCAGGGCATCATCGTGCGTCCCATCGCCGGTTACGGAATGCCGGAATGGTTGCGCGTCTCAATTGGGCTGCCGGAAGAAAATGCGCGTTTCATCGCGGCATTGCGGCAGGCGCTGGCTTGAACACAAGAAGGAGAAAAGGCGCATCATGGCTTTGATCGGCAAACTGGTGGTGTGCGGTGTCGGACTCATTGGAGGTTCTTTCGCGCTCGCCCTGCGCGAAAAAGTTGATCGCATCACCGGCATCGGGCGCTCAAAGGAATCGCTCGAACGCGCTCGGGCGCTCGGCGTGATCGACGATATTGCCCCCGACTGGGCTTCGGCGCTCGATGGAGCCGATTTTGTCCTGCTTTCGATGCCGGTAGGGCAAACCGATGCGATCATGGAAGCGATGTCTCCTCACCTGCAATCGCATACCGTCGTTACCGATGCAGGAAGCACGAAGCACAATGTGCTGTACTCCATCCATAGCCATCTCGTCGGCCACTTGCCGCGCGTCGTCCCCGCGCATCCCATTGCCGGAACCGAAAAAAGCGGCGTACAGGCGGCCAGCGCCATGCTTTTCCAGGGAAAACGCACGGTCATTACCCCGTTGCCGGAAAATGATCCCGCTGCCGTTGAACTGGTACGGAACGCCTGGCAAGCCTGCGGCGCATCGGTTGTCGAAATGTCCCCGCAAGACCACGACCGCGTATTTGCCGCCGTCAGCCACTTGCCGCACCTGCTGTCGTTCGGGCTGGTTCATGAACTTGCCGGACGCGCCAACGCCGAACTGCTGTTCTCTCACGCCGCCAGCGGTTTCCGCGACTTTACCCGCATTGCCGCCAGCCACCCCGAAATGTGGCGCGACATCTGCCTTGCCAACCGTCAGGCGTTACTGGGCGAACTCGACCAATACCTTGGCGAACTCGCCCTCATCCGCTCCCTGCTGCTCTCCGGCAACGGCCCGCGCCTCGAACAGATTTTCGAGGAAGCGCGGCAGGCGCGAGCAAAATGGGGGGAGGGTCAGGCGGTGAATGGGGGATGAGTTACACAGCGACGGCACACCTGCCGGTGTGTGGCGAATATTGGTTCGCCGCCATCTCGTAATGCACCGCACACGCTTGCTGACCGGTCAATAACTCAATAGCGGCCTTTTGTAACAGCCGCCAGAAAAGCGGCCGGACTGATGATGTTTACCCCGTGGAAAGGGTGAAGCACCAGAAGATCGTCATCTCCCGTCAAAATCAATTTTGCGCCACCGTTCAGCGCAACATGGAGGAATTTGTCGTCTTTGGAATCGCGGCACGCGACAATGCGGTGTGTGATTGGCACCATGCGAACAATGCCGCCAAGCAGCCGGATGAAATGTTGCCGGTCATTGGTTGTCAGATATTTATCGAATTTTTGTCGCGACAGCACTTCGACCAACTCTGAAAGTGTTTCTTCCGACATCAGGGGAGTGCCCCAAGCCAGTGCGCGGTCTACTGCTTGCGCGGCAGTGCCATTTGGCATGAGTAAGCGGCTCATCCACAGGTTGGTATCCAGGACAAGTGTGCGGTCAGTCTCCATCTGAAAGAAGCGCCGCCAGCTTTCTTTCGGTCAACCCCGCCTTTTTCGCTGAAGAGCCAACCTGATCGCAGAACCTCTGGAATTCTTCTACATTCAAATGGACGAGGCGCTTGTATTCCCCCACGGACATTACAACAGCAATATCACGCTTTTGCCGTTGGATCATGATAGGCTCGTGCATGGCAGCATCGATGACAGTCGCAAAACCTTGTTTGGCTTCGCTTGCGGAAACGGTACGCATGGGATTCCTTATATAGTACATTTTGTACAAAATGTACTTTTTTTTCGAACAAGAGTCCATCGGATAGGTGTGAGAAAAAGCACGGCGTTCTCGTGTGTCAGCGTGGGATGCAACTGCGAAGCACAGGGTGATTGCACCTATATATCATACTGTGAAGGATGGTGGGTTGGATGTAGGTTGGGTTGAGCTTCGCGAAACCCAACGTTTTTGTGGCGGGTTGGATGTTGGGATTCGCTTCGCTCGTCCCAACCTACGGGCTTGATTTCTCGACTGGCCACTTAATGAAGGCGAAAACCCAATAGAGGATGATATTGACGAAAGGAACCAGCATTAGAAGTGAGAGAGCGCCTGGAAAACCAGCTTTCGAGACGATGCGCCATGCAGGAACGACCATGCTTACGACGATTATTACGACGATTAGCCAATGCCAGATGCTGAATGAACCCATTGCTTTCTCCTTAGGTGAAATGGCCTCGGCGGGATTGCCTAGCCTAACGTTGATGCTCGCCGGACAGCCCAAGGCGTAGCCTTGGGCTGTCCGGCGAGCGAAGCGTGCGTGGTTGAGCATGTTGTCAGGACGCTTGGTGAAACCGGACACAAGCTTAGTCGAACGTACAACGCTTTAATCTACGTATCTTCACGACCATCAGACCATAGTTTGTAGAAATCGAAGTCGACAGAGAGGCCATACTTCGCCAGCCCTTCAATAAGATCAGCCTCGAAGTGGAGTCCGGGATAGCCCTCGTGGAAATAGCCGACTTGCTGCATGAAGGATGGCGGGTTGGATGTAGGTTGGGTTGAGCTTGCGAAACCCAACGTTTTTGTGGCGGGCTGGATGTTGGGATTCGCTTCGCTCGTCCCAACCTACGGGCTTTTTGCTGCGCTTGGGGTGGTGGCGTTCTGATGGTAATGCTTCGGCTTGAAACAAAACTGATGGTGTAAGCGTGGTCGGGAAAAAACCAAAACGCCCCGCACTTCACACAGTGCAGGGCGCTTTGACTGATGCTCGATGTGCGAGTGGGTTCGTTTTTTCCTTTTGAAAGAGGGGAGCGATCCCGTCGCTGATTGTTTAATACCGATAATGCTCCGCCTTGTACGGTCCTTCTAACGGGACGTCGATGTACGCGGCCTGCTCCGGCCTGAGTGGGGTGAGGTATGCGCCGATCTTCTTCAGATGCAGGCGGGCGACCATTTCATCCAGTTTCTTGGGCAGGGTGTAGACGTTGATCGGGTATTGCGCCGTTTTGGTGAACAGTTCGATTTGTGCCAGCGTCTGGTTGGCAAAGGAATTGCTCATCACGAAACTCGGATGCCCGGTGGCGCAGCCGAGGTTTACGAGGCGTCCTTCGGCGAGCAGGATGATGCGCTTGCCGTCCGGGAAAATGATGTGATCGACCTGCGGTTTGACGTTCTCCCACGAATATTGGCGCAGGCTCGCCACGTCGATTTCAGAGTCGAAGTGGCCGATGTTGCAGACGATGCTGTTCATTTTCATCGCCTGCATGTGCGCGTGGGTGATGACGTGCACGTTGCCGGTGGCGGTGATGAAGATGTCGCCCTGGCTGGCGGCTTCGTCCATGTTGACGACGCGATAGCCTTCCATGGCGGCTTGCAGGGCGCAAATGGGGTCGATTTCGGTCACCCAGACCGTCGCGCCGAGTCCCTTGAGCGACTGGGCGCAACCCTTGCCGACGTCGCCGTAGCCGAGCACGACGGCGATTTTGCCCGCGATCATCACGTCGGTGGCCCGTTTGATGCCGTCGACCAGCGATTCGCGGCAGCCGTAGAGGTTGTCGAACTTGGATTTCGTGACCGAGTCGTTGACGTTGATGGCGGGAAAG
>JAITMK010000024.1 GCA_031277415.1 Azoarcus sp. | reverse complement strand
CTCGATGTACCAGGCATCGGGGAAAAGTTGCGCCCACTCACGCGCCAACCGCTCCGCCAGTTCCTCGTGACCATTGGCGAGCGCCTGCCCCACATCCCCCGCCTGTGCCCCGGAAAGGCACAACAACCCGCTTGCCGCGCCGTCCCGGAACCACTCGCGGCGTATCAGCGCCCTACCCCGCGCCTTGTTCTCCATCCAGGCACGAGTTAACAACCCGCACAGTTGTCCGAAGCCTTCACGGTTTTTGCAAATCAGCAGCGTGCGCCAGGGTTTATCGCGCTCGTTCTCGTTTTCGATCCAGACATCCGCCCCAATGATCGGCTTCAAGCCCCGTTCACGCGCAGCCTTGAGAACTTGACCATGCCGAAGAGGTTTCCGAGGTCGGAAATCCCCAACGCCGGCATCCCATTCTCTGCAGCAGCGTCGAGCGTCGCACCGATCCGGGCGATACCGTCGGTAATCGAATACTCGGTGTGCAGACGCAGGTGGATGAATCGGGGGGAATGCGGCACGAAGCCGGAAGGAGAGGCAGGCACGTTCATCCGGCCATTTTAGTCGTTCCCTGTTCCGACATGAAGCAGCGCAAGCGTTCCGCCTGCACTGCTTCATGTCTCATGCCTGTTAGAGCGTTTTTCGTTCAATCGTGCACAGATCGTGTGTGCTACTTTCATGCCGCCTCAGAATGAAAAGCCAACTCTCAGACCGAATTCTTCTGTTCTGTTTTTTGGCTCGTAATAGCCACTCTGAGTATTCGACCTGCTGATATTCCAGTATCGGAAAAAGGGTTCCGCAAAAACCGATCCCACTGTCATGAAATCTTTTTCGAATTTGACGGAAAACCTCAACCCATGCCCGCTCTTCTGCCTGAATTTAAGCTTGCCATTTACATGGCTTGTATTCTCGCCTCTCAGCAAAATATCAAGTTCAGTATTGGCAGCGAATTTCCAACCGGAACTCAGAGGCATTTTCCAGTCAGCCCCTATCGGCAAGTAGTAGTAGGTCTGTTCCCGTTTATAATCGTGAATGTCATAAGTAACGCCCCCATAATCGATAGTAACGACGCCGTCATTGTCGTCCTTGAGATAGCGATACCCCAAACCCGCATACGGAGAAACGGAAAAATTCTGCCCTAGTTTTGATTCAAAGCCTCCCGCGAAAGCCATATCAACAAATTGCTGGGTAACCCCTCCACGTTTGAATGGTCCTTCCGTGCCAGTTATGGGGTCAAAAAAACCTCCATCGTAATCAAGATCATCGTTGTACATGTAATTGAACCGAGCACGAAGCTGAACCGGCATCGATTCCTTGATCCGTCCGACCCCGCCGTTATTCAAATACTGAAATGTAAACCCGTACATTGTCCCCGAGACTTTCATCACCCCCGGTTCCTTGTACTCATAATCGGAGATTTCCGGCGCAATAATGAAATTGTGCACTTTCCCGGTATTGTCTGCATAGGATGGCATACAGAAAACGATGCCGGTGAACATGCCCAGCAACACACCAGAGATACGAGTTGTCATGGTTGTCCCTCCTTTTTTTAGATGACAGGAGGTAAAGTCTATCATGCCCAAAGCATGCCGTCTACCCGATTGAATACCTGAGTCATACCAATGGATAATACATTGGCAAAAGACTGACTCATGACGACACTCCACGCTGGCGCATTTGCTCGAACAGACACACGGCAGCGGCGGCACCGACGTTCAGCGACTCGATGCCTTCCATCATCGGGATGTGCAGGATTTCGTCGGCGCGCGCAAGAAGCGCGGGCGAAATGCCCTGCCCTTCAGCCCCGAAAAGCCAGGCCACGGGGCCAGTCAGATCGGTTTCGAACATCATGCGGGATTCTTCGCCCGTGCCCGTTGCCACGACCTTCCCCTGATACGCGGCAAGTACCGCAAGGGCATCGACCCGCTCATGGATGCGTAAACGGAAATGTACCCCCATTCCGGCGCGCAGTACCTTGGGCGACCAGGCTTGCGCGCAACCGGGTGTGAGCCACGCCTGCTGGATGCCTGCTGCGGCAGCGGTACGCAAGATCGAACCGAGATTACCGGGATCCTGGATGGCATCGAGCACGATGAGTGTTCCCCGCTCCGTTGCCTCCTGCGCGTCAAACGAAGGAATTTCGATGCGTGCAAGAATGCCCGCAGGCGTATCGACCGGACTTAATCGGGCGAAAAGCGCATCGGGTACACAAATCGGAGGCTCTCCGGCAGGCAGGCGAGCAAGCAGGGTAAGAATTTCGGGGTTGGCACCCCCGCTCTCGGACACACAGACGTCGAGCAGGGCAATGCTTGCATCGAGAGCACAACCAAGCAAATGCGGACCATCGAGTACGGTCTGAGCACGTTCGTGGCGTTCGCTTCGATCTCGTGCAAGCGCCGCAAACAATTTGAGCCGGGGATTGTCGCGCGAACTGAGACGGGTGAAAGCAAAGTGCGTCGTCGTCATCGTGCACCCATCACGGACTGGCGAGGAGGCGACGTACAGGTGCAAAGCTCTTGCGATAAAAATCCGCAACGCCGTGCCGATGAATGGCATCGAGATGTGCCGAGGTCGGATAACCCTTGTGCTGCGCAAGCCCGTATTGGGGATAGAGGCGATCCAGTTCGATCATTTGCGCATCGCGCGCGGTCTTGGCGAGGATAGAGGCTGCGGAAATCGCCGGTTCCAGCGCATCGCCGCCGACGATAGCCCGCACAGGCAGGGAAATATCCGGACAGCGGTTGCCGTCAACCCACACTTCGTCAGGCGTAATTGACAACGCGGAAATTGCGCGCTGCATTGCCAGCAGGCTGGCTTGCAGAATGTTGAGACGGTCGATTTCTTCCACAGTGGCTTCGGCCACGCTCCAGGCAAGCGCCTGTTGCCGGATCAAAACCGCCAGGCGTTCACGAGCACGCGCGGTCAGCTTCTTGGAATCAGCCAGTCCCTCGATGGGACGCGCCGGATCGAGAATGACCGCAGCGGCCACCACCGGCCCGCACAAGGGGCCACGCCCAGCCTCGTCGACACCGCAAATTTTTGCCCCGGCCATGCCTGCTTCAGAATACCTCTGCCTCCCGCTCGGAAGCGGAATCACGCAAATAGGGCAGGATGACCTTGGCCGCCCGTTCTGCCGTCCCCTGCCGAAGTTCATGATGCAGCGCAGTGAAGCGTTCGGCGAGCGCTATGCAGCCGTCGGTATCGACAAGCCATTTTTCAACGGCATCGGCCATGATTTCGGGAGTTGCGTCATCCTGGAGTAGTTCGGGAACCACGAGCTCGTTGAGCAGAATATTGGGCAACCCGACCCAGGGCAGATAGGCCATGCGTTTGATCAGGCGATATTGCCATTTACCCATACGGTAACAGATGACCATTGGACGTTTGAGCAGTGCGGCCTCAAGGCAAGCCGTGCCGCTGGCGGCAAGCACCACGTCGGCAGCAGTCATCGCTTCGGCTGCGTGACCAAACAGCAAGCGGATCGACATGTCTTCGGATGATCCCCGGTGGTACATGGTCTCGGCAAAAATTTCCCGTGTCTCGCGAGTCGCCAGCGGCACGAGAAAAATGGTTCCCGGCCGCCGGTGCGCAATGAATTCTGCCGCAGCAATGAAGCAATCAGCCAGATTACTGACCTCTGACTGCCTGCTGCCAGGCAGCAGCGCCACAATGGTTGCGTCAAACGGCAGGCCCAGCAGTTCACGCGCAGCCTGCTGATTTGGCACTATCGGCAATTCGTCAGCGAGCGGATGCCCGACATACGTGGCGGGAATTCCCGCACGCTCGTAGATCGGCATCTCGAACGGAAACAGGCACAACATGTGCGTCACTGATCGCGCAATGGTTTTGATTCGCCTGCCACGCCAGGCCCAGATCGAAGGGCTGACGAAATGAATGGCGGGGATACCGTCCGCCTTTATCTTGCCTTCGAGCCAGAGGTTGAAATCCGGCGCATCGACACCGATGAACACGTCAGGCCGCGTGCGCCGGATATCCTTGAGTAGCTTGCGGCGAATACTGGCCAGCGCACTGTAACGGCCGATAGCCTCCGTATAGCCGTTGACAGAGAGCAACTCGGAAGGCCAGAGCGCCTCGAAGCCCTCGGCCTGCATTTTCGGCCCGCCAATACCGTAAAAACGCGCCTTGGGAAGATGGGTACGAATGGCGCGTATCAGGTGAGCGGCCAGTAAATCACCGGAAGCTTCTCCGGCTACCATGGCAATCGTAGGTGTCATATCAACGTATCAATCCGCGCCCAGATATACAAATAAAATCGAAAAAAGGTTGAACTTCAGCGTAATCTGCGGCAAGCGGCGCAATTTGTTCACGCGCTTCCGCAAGCGAAAGACCACTGCGGTAAAGAATACGATAAGCCCGTTTGATCGCGCTGATCGCCTCGGTTGAAAAGCCCCGGCGACGCAGCCCTTCGCTGTTGATGCCGTGCGGCGCAGCGGGACTGCCGCCCACGGTGACATAGGGAGGCAAATCCTGGAGCAGCAGGGCAAATGCGCCAATGAAACTGTGCGCGCCAACGCGGACGAACTGGTGGACTCCGCTGAAACCGCCGAGTATGGCCCAATCGCCTATATGAGCATGGCCGGCAAGCGAAGCACCGTTGGCAAAAACAGTGTCGCTGCCGACCTGGCAATCATGCGCGATGTGCACGTAAGCCATAATCCAATTGTCATTTCCGATGCGGGTTGTACCGCTATCCTGAGCCGTGCCGGTGCTGAAGGTGCAATATTCTCGGATCGTATTACGGTCGCCGATCTCAAGCCGCGTGGGTTCGCCGGAATATTTTTTGTCCTGTGGCACTCCACCGAGTGAACTGAACTGGAAAATCTTGTTCTCGCGCCCGATCCGGGTATGACCATCAAGCACGACATGCGGTCCGACCCAGGTGTCATCGCCAATCTCGACGTGTTCGCCGATAATCGAGTACGGCCCAATCTCGACTCCGCTGCCTATTTTCGCGCCGGGATGAACGATGGCTGCGGGATGGATCATGATTTGACCCTGAAAGCGCACATGAACTCGGCATCAGCAGCCAGTTCGCCATCAACGGTGGCAAGCCCTCTGTATTTGTAGATGCCTCGTTTGTTTTGCAGCATGGACACATCAAACAGCAGTTGATCGCCGGGTACGACCTGACGCTTGAAGCGGACTCTGTCCATCCCGGCAAACAGAAAGACTGTCTCTTCGTCAGGAATGACATTTTTGACTTTGCACGACAATAGCGCGGCAGCCTGAGCCAGCGCCTCGACGATCAGTACCCCCGGCATGACCGGGCGATGGGGAAAGTGGCCGGGAAAGAACGGCTCATTCACAGTAACGTTCTTGATCGCAAGAACACGGTTTTCCTGAATCTCCAACACCCGGTCGACCAGCAGGAAGGGGTAACGGTGCGGCAGATAGCGAAGAATTTCGTTGATGTCCATAACCATGATTTCAGAGTGTTTCCTTGGGCTTTTCCTGCTGCTCCAGGCGTTGTTCGAGAAGACGTATCTTGTTGGCAAGCGCGTCGAGATGACGAAGATGGGCAAAGTTTCTGACCCATTCAGCGTGAGTCTGCTGTGGCAGGCAACCGGTGTAGACACCTGCCGTCCGGATGGATTTCGAGATCAGGGTACAGCCGGACACGATCACGTCGTCCGCGATCGTAATGTGCCCGGAAATACCGCCCTGCCCGCCGATCATGCAACGCGCGCCAATCCTTGCGCTGCCTGCGATACCGGAACTGCCCGCTACGGCGGTATGCTCACCGATATGTACGTTGTGAGCAACCTGGATTTGATTGTCGAGCTTGACGCCATCACTTATCACGGTGTCTTCCAGAGCGCCACGGTCGATAGAGGTATTGGATCCGATTTCCACATCGTTACCAATCACGACACGACCTATCTGCGGAATTTTAACCCAACGCCCTTCGGCTTCCCGCGCGAAGCCGAAACCATCCGAACCAATCACCGCCCCGGCGTGAATGATACAGTTCTCGCCAAGCACACAATCGGCATAAATCGTGACGTTGGGCGCCAATCGTGTACCGTTTCCAATGCGCGCCCCCCGCCCGACATAGCAATTGGCTCCAATCAGCACATCCTCGCCAATTTCCGCCCCATCCTCCACCACGGCCCCGGCATCGACCGCGACCGTCGCAGGTATCGTGCAACGCACCGACGCAAGCGCATGTATGCCGGGAACAATGGCTGGCGAGGGATTGAAGAACTGCGAAGCGCGCGCGAAATAAAGGTAAGGATCGCCGGTCACGATGCATGGCCGATCATCACCTACCGCGTCCCGGTGCGCAGGTTTGACGATAAAAGCCGCAGCACGGCTGGTTTTCAGCCGACTCAATAACCTGGGGTTGGCAAGAAACGACAGATCACCCTCGCCCGCCCGTTCCAGCGGGGCCACCCGGTGTATCTCCACACTGCCGTCCCCAACCAACTCGCCTCCGAGCAAGGCTGTCAATACGTCGATTCGTGCCATCGCTGATGACCGGAAATCCTACTTGGCGCTTTCCAGCGCCTTGAGCACCTTGTCCGTGATGTCGACACGAGGATTGACATACACAGCTTCCTGAAGAATGACGTCGTACTTTTCACTTTCGGCAATCCGCTTGATGGCCTGATTCGTTTTCTCGATGATCGAAGCCATGGCCTCGTTGCGGCGCTGGTTGATCTCCTCGCGGAGATCACGCTGCATGCGCTGGAACACCCGGTTCTTCTCATTGAATACACGCTCTTTCTTTTGGCGCTCGGATTCACTCAATTTTTTCGCGCCTGCGTCTTCCAGATCTTTCTGGAGAGCATCCAGTTCCTTTGCCCGACCCTGCAACTCCTGGTCGCGTTTGGAAAAGTCTTGTTCAATGCGTTGCAACGCGCTCTTAGCCGGTGCGGACTCCCGCATGATGCGATCAGAATTGACGAAACCGAATTTGGTTGCAGCGGTATTCGCAAGCGCCAGTTGGGAAGCTCCCATCAGGGCCAGAACGAATATGGAAACGACACGAATTTTCACACATTTCTCCAAGTAAGACGTTTTTGACACAACTCGGCACACATCAGAATGTAGCGCCGAGCAAGAAATCGAAGGGCCGGGTTTTGTCGCACACTTCCTTCGACCCGATCATGTCGCACTTCTTCTTCAGCGGATAACCCAGACTGAACTTGAGCGGACCGATCGGCGCGTTCCACGTCAGAGCCACCCCTGCGCTGTAACGTAAATCGCTGGCTCTGATGCGCTGGTCTTTCCCAGGGTCATTCAGGTCTTTCCCCCAGACATAGCCCGCGTCGACGAAAGTCGAGAAACGGAACGACTGATCGCTTCCTGAACCGGGCATCGGGAAGAAAAATTCAAGATTGGCGATAAACTTGCGCGTACCGCCAAGGTAGTTGTCTTCTCCATCTCTGGGGCCAAGTGAATACGTTTCGAAACCGCGCACCGAATTGATGCCTCCGGCATAGAAATTCTTGTAGAACGGCACTGATTTATCACCGTACCCCTTGGCCCAGCCAAACTCCGTATTGAACATCAGGGCATGCCTGCGGCCAACCGGAAGCCAGTGCTGGAATTGGTAAGTGAGCTTGCCGTACCGAAGATCCGCCGGAGCAGTGGCGATTTCACCGTAAATGCGCTGATAAGTGCCCTTGGTCGGGTAGAGGTAGCTGTTACGGGTATCGCGCCCCCAACCCATACTTAAAATCAGGCTGTTGACATCAACTTCGCCATAAATGGTTTCATTCCTGACTTCTTTTCCGCTATTATTGTAGTTGCAATTATTTTCTACGCAGAAATCCTTGTACTGTTGATAGCTCCTGTCATACACGGTAATCCGGGTACGGTCGAAAGCCAGACCAAAGCTGATGCTGTCGTCCTCTGCGATCGGATAGCCCACGCGCAGACCGGCGCCTGCCGAAACCTTCTTGTAAGGTGACAGCGACAGGCTGCTGTTCTGCAACGGATCGTAAGTATCGTAATAGATGTCCCCCCCCAGACTCACTCCATCGATGGTGAAAAACGGGTCTGTCAAGGACAACGATAGGGAGCGGGCAGATTTGGACGTGTTGAAGGCAAGTACCGCATTTTTGCCGGAGCCAAACATATTGCGATCCGAGACCGCCGCCTGAAACACGGCCTTTTCAACAGAGGAATAACCCACCCCGAACGTTAGATTGCCGGTGCGTCGTTCCTTGACCGAAAAATTAACGTCGACCTGGTCGGTCGTCTCCGCCACAGGCGGTGTCTCAATCGTCACTTCGTCGAAAAACCCCAGCCTGTCGATGCGGTCCCGCGAGCGGCTGATTGCCGCGCCGTCGTACCAGGCGCTTTCCATCTGTCGCACTTCACGGCGTATGACTTCGTCACGAGTTCTTGCATTGCCCTGCACGTTGATACGCCGCACATACACCTTGCGGCCGGGGTCGACATAGATGGTAAAAGCAACTTCGTGATTTTGCTCATTCATCTCGGGCGCGGCGTTGACGTTGGCAAACGCATAGCCCTCATTACCCAGACGGTCGGTGATTGCCTTGGTGGTTTCAGTCAGGCGCTGGCGCGAAAAAATCTCACCGGGACGGATAGTCGTCAGCTTCAGGTATTCCTCCTCGGACAAAACCAGCGTGCCCGCATAACGCACGTCGGTCACGGTGTAACGCTCACCTTCCCGAAGGTTGACCGTAATGTAGATATCCTTTTTATCCGGCGTTATCGAAACCTGGGTAGATTCGATATCGAAATCGAGATAACCACGATCAAGATAATGAGAACGCAAGCGTTCGAGATCGGCAGCAAGCTGCTGACGCGAGTACCGATCACGCTTGGTATACCAGGTTAGCCACCCCGGCGTGGAAAGCTCGAAGAGATCGATCAGTGTGGATTCCTTGAATGCTTTCGAACCGAGGATCTTGATCTGCCGGATACGGGCAACATCGCCCTCGTCAACGTTGAAGGTAATGCCGACGCGGTTGCGTTCGAGCGGCGTCACCGTGGTCGTGACAGTTGCGCCGAATTTGCCGCGCGCAAGATATTGCCGCTTGATCTCCTGTTCGGCGCGATCAAGCAACGCGCGATCAAAGGTACGAGATTCGGCCAGATCGACATCGCGCAATCCTTTTTTCAACGCTTCGCCATCGAGATCCTTGACGCCGACAAAATCGATTCGCGCAATGGCCGGGCGTTCATCGACCACAACGACCAGTACATCGTGGTCGGTTTCGATGCGTACATCC
The DNA here is from genome assembly GCA_031277415.1 of Azoarcus sp. Taxonomy (GTDB): domain Bacteria; phylum Pseudomonadota; class Gammaproteobacteria; order Burkholderiales; family Rhodocyclaceae; genus WRNU01. The sequence continues at coordinate 5,082 of JAITMK010000024.1, read as the reverse complement.
CGGAAAAATCCGGTATTGAACAGGGCGCGTATCGCTTCAGAAGCCTGAGCCTCGTCAAACATATCGCCCACTTTCACGGGCAGATAGTTGAACACTGTCCCTGCCTCAGTGCGCTGCAAACCCTCAACCCGGATATCCTTGACCACGAACGGCTGGAATGCCAAAGCCGACATGGAAACCAAAAGGGCTGCAACCAACCCGACGAAGCGTATGTAAATCATACGGATATTTCAAAAAATAAGATGGTTGACATCATTATAAAGGGCAAACGCCATCAGCATGAAGAGGAATATCAGACCAATTATCTGTCCAACCTCGACAACCCGGCTGGAAAGCGCGCCACCCTTGATAAACTCTGCTGCATAATACAGCAAATGCCCGCCGTCGAGCACGGGTATGGGCAGCAAATTCAAAATACCGAGGCTGATACTGATAAGCGCCAGAAAGCGAACGAAGGTGCCTATCCCGTGCTTTGCGGTTTCCCCGGCGATATTGGCAATCTCGATCGGTCCGGAGATGTTCTTCGGCGAAAGCTCGCCGCGCACCATCAAGCCGATGGACTTCAAGGTCAGCGCACTGATTTCCCAGGTCTGGCGTACAGCACGCGCCAGGGCATCGACCGGCCCGTAGCTCACCGTGACACGCAGGAACGACTTATCGAAACGCACACCGATGATACCGACCTCCTTGCCATCTTTTTCCTGTTTTGCGCCCACGGTGACAGCAAATGTCAGTTCTTCCCCTCCCCTGCGCACGGTAAACGTTCGCGTCTGCCCGGGCGTAGCATGTATGGTCTCAGCGACTTCGTGGGTAAAATTCACCTGTTTGCCGTCGATAGCAACGATTTCATCGCCGCTGACCATGCCGCTCCTGGCCGCTGCCCCCCCTTCCTCCACATACTCAATGAGCGTAGGAATTGAAGCCTGCCGCAAACCCATGTGCAAAATCAGGTCCGCATTGCGATCTTTCTTTCTTATGTCATCAATAGAAAAATCGCGCAGATTGAGAATCCGCACGGCGTCATCGCCCGAGCTTGTGCGCACCAGCAAACGCACCTCGCTACGGTCGATTGCGCGACGCACCAGCACCTCCTGTAAATCCCGCAAACTCCTGATTTCGTCGTCATCGACGCTCAATACCAGGTCTCCCTCGCGCACGCCCGCCTCGCGCGCCAGAGTGGCTTCCATTTCGGTGGGAGCGATAAGGGGCCGCACTTCCTTGTTGTCGCCTACGAACACACCCCAGTACAGAACGACGGCCAACAACAAATTGAAAACCGGGCCGGCAAGCACAATGGCAAAACGCCGCCCCACCGGCTGGCGGCTAAAGGCCCGGTGCGATTCATGCTCTTCGACTTCGTCATCACTCTCCCCGAGCATTTTGACGTAACCGCCGAGCGGGAAAGCTGCCAGAACCCACTCTGTCTCACCCTTTCCCTGGTATTTCAGCAACGGTTTGCCAAACCCGACCGAGAAGCGCAGCACCTTGACACCGTACCAGCGCGCCACCAGGTAATGGCCCAATTCATGAACCAGTATCAATAAACCGAGAGCAATGACGAATGGAACAATATAGGTAAGAAAGAAACTCATGCCATACCTCTTTTACAGATTTCCTCGCAGGCAACGCTACGCGCATGTGCGTCAATCTCCAACACCGCTTCAAGCGTTTCGGCCTCCGGCCATCCATGACGTTCCAGCGTCGCGGCAATGACATCGGCGATACGGCAAAATCCCAACCTGCCATCCAGAAAAGCCGCCACGGCCTCTTCATTGGCCGCATTGAGCGCGGCAGGCATCGAGCCGCCTGCTTCCAGCGCCCGGTAAGCCAGGGAAAGACAGGGGAAGCGCCCAAAATCGGGACGCTCGAAACTCAACGTAGCGATGTCGAAAAGATCAAGCGCGCTGGCGCCCGAGGCAATCCGTTCCGGCCAGGCCAGGGCATTGGCAATCGGGATACGCATATCGGGAGTACCAAGTTGGGCCAGAACCGAGCCGTCGATATAATCGACCATCGAATGAACGATGCCCTGTGGATGGATAACCACTTCGATCCGGTCGGGGGGCGCACCGAACAGCCAGTGGGCCTCGATCACTTCCAGCCCCTTGTTCATCATGGTTGCGGAATCGACCGAAATCTTGCGTCCCATCGACCAGATCGGGTGAGCACATGCCTCTTCCGGCGTAATAGCGGCCAACTTTTCGGGCAATGTGTTAAGAAACGGCCCGCCCGAGGCCGTAAGCAGGATGCGGCGTATTCCATCCGCTTCCGGACGACGCCGAAAACCTCCGGGTAGGCACTGAAATATCGCGTTGTGCTCGCTATCGATGGGATACAGGCAACAATCGGACGCTTCCACCGCGTCCATGAAAAGCTGGCCCGACATCACCAAAGCTTCCTTGTTGGCGAGCAATACTTTCTTTCCTGCGGTAACGGCAGCCAGTGTCGGTTTCAGCCCTGCCGCGCCCACGATGGCCGCCATGACCACGTCGGTCTCGGAGGCAGATGCCACTTCGCACAAGGCTTGTTCGCCTTCGAGCACCGTGGTCGCACACTGCCCGGCCTGCAACAGCCCCTTCAATTCCTTTGCTGCGCTCCTGTCCGCCATCACCGCATAGCGCGGAGAAAATTGCAGACACAGTTCAGCGAGACGACCCGCCGCACGGTGCGCAGTCAGGGCAAAAACCGAATAGCGTTCCGGGTGGCGGGAGATGACATCGAGCGTGTTTGCGCCAATCGAACCGGTCGCGCCGAGAAGGGTAATCTGTTGGGGAAAAACTGCGGGCATGTAATCGTTTATTTCAAGGGTGACGGAAAAGATAGGATGATTGACTCAGAATAACGAGGCCTATCAACGTCAGAGTTGAAGTCAGGCTGTCAACCCGGTCGAGAATGCCGCCATGCCCCGGCAGAAGATTGCTGCTGTCTTTCACGCCTGCCTGACGCTTGAGCAGCGATTCAAACAAGTCCCCAACGATACTCATGACAGCCAGGCCGATAAACGCCAACTGAAACAGTAATACCTGTTGTACTCCGAACCTGAGAGTCCCATCAGATGTCACCGCGAACAAGATCGCATTGCCATACAACAGGACGCCCATCACCGCACCAATCGCGCCCGCCCATGTCTTGCCCGGGCTGATGTTGGGAGCAAGCTTTTTGACGCCAAATGCGCGTCCGAAAAAATAAGCCGCAATGTCGGCCACCCAGACCAGCGCACAGACCATCAGCAACGACCAACGGTCTTCTGGAGTTCGCAGCACAATGAAAATCAGTATGGGCGGCACCAGTACGATGACCCCGGTTAACGCCGCAATCCAGTTACGCAAGGGCCACTTGTACCGCAACCAGAATGGCACGACGAATAACCAAAAAACCCCCGCAAGCAAAAAGAGCGAAAAAACCGTTCTTTGCAGTATTTTCGGTAAAAGACCCGGATAGAGTTGAAAAAGGCCGGGTACAAGAATAAAACACAGGCAACCCAGAGCAGTGCCATAAGCAACCCGCGCCTTTTCACCCCACCCCGCAAGCCCCCCCCACTCCCAGCCCAGCAACGCGCAAATCGCCGCACAAAAACCCAGCCAGATCGACATCGGGAAATAAAACAATGCCACCAGCAATCCTGCCAACAGCACGGTTGCCGTAATGATCCGTGTTTTAAGCATGGCGCCCCACTTCACCGCCCTTTGCGGCAATCAATTGATCACTGGTGCGCCCGAAGCGGCGCTCACGTTCCTGGTAGGAGGCAATGGCCTGATCGAGCAGTTTCCCATTGAAATCCGGCCACAAGGCATCCGTAAAGAAAAACTCCGAGTACGCCAGTTGCCAGAGCAGGAAATTGCTGATCCGCTGCTCACCCCCGGTACGGATGAAGAGATCGGGTTCTGGCGCGAAACTCATCGACAACTCGGCGTTGATCATTTCTTCGCTTATCCCGGTCGTCCCGGGCTGTCGGGCGAGAATACGGTTGACCGCCGAGAGCACGTCCCAACGCCCGCCGTAGTTAGCTGCCACGGTCAAATGGAGCCGGGTGTTTTTGCCAGTGAGATCTTCGGCGGCCTCGATGGCCTTGACCAGTACCGGATCGAAGCGCGAACGATCACCGATGACATGAAAGCAGATGCCATTTCCGTGCAGGCGGCTGACTTCCTTTTGCAACGACTTGATGAACAACTGCATCAGGAAAGAGACTTCTTCGACAGGCCGCCGCCAGTTCTCGGAACTGAATGCAAACAAGGTCAGATATTCGACCCCTCGTTCGATTGCGGCGCGGATCGTCCCGCGCACCGCCTCCACTCCACGGGTATGTCCGGCCACCCGAGGTAAAAAGCGCTTGCGCGCCCAGCGCCCGTTGCCATCCATGATAATGGCGATATGCCGAGGAACCCTGTTCACACCGGGTACCACTTGGGTGGAACTGGTAAAGGCTTTATTCGCCATCAGGGATTCTCCTCGCGCGCCAGACGAAACCGGGACTGTCCAGCAGATCAGATCTGCATCAGTTCCTGTTCTTTCTGGGCAAGCAGCTTGTCGATCTCTGCTACGTAGTGATCGGTAAGCTTCTGAATGCTTTCCTCGGCTCGCCGTTCTTCGTCTTCCGAAATGGTCTTGTCCTTGACCCCGTCCTTGAGGTGCTGGTTGGCATCGCGCCGCAGGTTACGCACGGCTACCTTGGCAGCCTCGCCCTCGTGCCTGACGATCTTGGTGAGCTCGCGCCGACGCTCTTCTGTGAGCGGCGGCATCGGTATCCGGATGATTTCGCCGACATTGGCGGGATTCACCCCGATGTCGGAATCGCGGATCGCCTTTTCCACCTTCGCCACCATCGGTTTTTCCCACGGCTGCACGCCGATGGTGCGGGCATCGATCAGGGTGACGTTGGCTACCTGATTGATCGGCACCATATTGCCGTAATATTCCACTTGAATATGATCGAGCAAGCCCGTATGGGCACGCCCTGTACGTATCTTGATGAGATCGTGCTTGAGCACCTCAACCGACTTCTGCATCTTGTGTTCGATCGTTTTCTTGAGTTCGGCAATCATCGCGAAATCCTCAAAATGAACCTTCAGGAATGAACCA
>JAITMK010000166.1 GCA_031277415.1 Azoarcus sp. | reverse complement strand
ACTCAGTTCGGAAAAATTGTTTTGAGCACTGGGGAATTCATTTTTCTGGGGCAAGACTAGGTGTTTAGCCCCTGACTTTCCACAGTCAGTGTACATGGATGCTTCTGGCCGCCGGGCTTGTGTTGATTTCCCTTGCAAGGCGGCGTGTATCGCCGCGATAGAGGTTTTGCGCTCGTGAAGATGTTGTCTCTCGTTTCGTTCATATTGGTTACGGCTTTACTGCCGCTGCAATCGCGGGCCGGTGATCGCCTGCTTTTCGAGCAAGGTGGCCCATCGGATGGAACGATTGCCCCCTTCACCATTGCCATTGGCGTGCCTGGCAAAATAGCACGGGAGATCATATCCGGGGCTCCAGGGGAGTTTATGTCCAGTTTTCCATTGGAAACCCTGTACGTGAGCGCGGAAACATACGAGAGAGTTCGGGCAGTCATTGTAAGGAGCGACTTCCCTGAGGCGGAGCCTTCTGACAATATCTTCAGTGTCATCGAATTTAACGGGAATACGCCTCTGTTTACTGTTTTTGTGCCGGACGAAGTGGTTGTGCAGGTCATGGGCGATATCGGTTCGACGCTCAAGGCTAATCACCAGACCGTACCCCCTCTGATTACAACGATTATGCGGAAATTCCCTCGGCCAAAGTATAGATTTAACCCGTAGTGTTCGTCTTCGTATCCGCATCCTGCTCCGGCGCGTGAAAGTGTTATGCTCTACGAGTTGCGTACCAAATTGGCTTTGTGTCCAACCCGGCGCTCAAGCGGCGACCCACCGCGTAGCGGTGGGTCGCCGCTTGCCGCTAACGGTAGACGCATGTTCGAGCGCATTCACCCGTCCGATTCTATATGCCAAATGGATGTTTGCGCAGGATGGTTTCTTCGCGTTCAGGTCCGGTGGAAATTACGTCGATGGGTACTTCGCATATTTCCTCGATGCGGTGCAGGTAGGCGCGCGCTTCTGTCGGCAATGCGCTCCAGTTCCTGGCGCCCTCGGTGGAGGTTTTCCAGCCTGACAGATTCTCGAAGATCGGCTCGCAGCGGCTGACTTCTTCCGCGCCCAGGGGCAGGAGTTCGATGCGCTGACCGTCGAGCATGTAGCCGACGCAGAGTTTGAGTTCGGACAGACCGTCGAGCACGTCGAGCTTGGTGATGCACACGCCCGTGACGCCGTTGATGATGATGGATCGCTTGAGCGCGGCCAGGTCGAGCCAGCCGCAACGCCGTTTGCGTCCGGTGACGGTTCCGAACTCGCGTCCGCGTGTGGACATTTGTTCGCCGGGCGTGCCTGCGGTTTCGATGTCGAGTTCGGTGGGGAACGGGCCTCCTCCCACCCGGGTACAGTACGCCTTGGTAATGCCCAGTACATAGTGGAGGCTGCCCGGCCCGATGCCGGAACCGGCAGCGGCCTGACCCGCAGCGCAGTTGCTGGAAGTGACGAAGGGATAGGTTCCGTGGTCGATGTCGAGTAATGTGCCCTGCGCGCCTTCAAAGAGCAGAGAGCCGCCGTTCCTGTTGAGAGCGTGGAGTTCGGCGGATACGTCCGTCATGAGCGGGCGCAGTTCTTCGCCATCCTTCATGGCCTGATCAAAGATGGCCTGAAAATCTACCGCTTCAGCGTTGAGGTAACGTGTGAGGACAAAGTTGTGGTAGTCGAGGTTGGCTCTGAGTTTGTCCGCAAAACGCGCTTCGTTGAGAAGGTCGTAGACGCGTAATGCGCGGCGGGCTACCTTGTCTTCGTAGGCAGGGCCGACGCCTTTGCCGGTGGTGCCGATTTTGTCTCCGGGGGGTCTGGCGGCTTCGCGCGCACGGTCGAGCGCGCCGTGATAGCCGAGGATGAGCGGGCACCCGAAGCTCACTCTGAGACGGCGGCGCACTTCGATGCCGCCTGCTTCCAGTGTACGAATCTCTTTCAGAAGGTGATGCGTGTCCAGTACCACGCCATTGCCGATGAAACAGGCCACCCCCTCGCGCACGATGCCGGAGGGCACGAGATTGAGCTTGTACTCGTTCTTGTCCACGACAAGGGTATGCCCGGCGTTGTGCCCGCCCTGAAAACGCACCACGCCTTGCGCGTGATCCGTGAGCCAATCAACGATCTTGCCTTTGCCTTCGTCGCCCCACTGGGTTCCTACGATCACTACGTTCTTAGACATTTTCACTCTCCATTAATGAAGCGTGGTTACCATCCATTGGCCGTCGCGCTTCACCAGTTGCCGGTTGCAACCGGCTGCTTTCCATGTGCCTTCGTGACCGGGCAGCGCACCGATAACGACTTCGCCCGCTTTGCGCAGTGCCGTGATTTCGTCCTGTAATGTTGGATCCTCTTCCAGCGGGGCGAGAATGGCGCTGGTCAGCCCGGATACGGCCGTGAGCGAGTGGCGGGTGAGTTCCCGCAGGTCGAGGCTGAAGCCGGTTGCTGCGCGGTCGCGGCCAAAGTTCCTGGCGACACGGTCGTAACGCCCGCCCATTGCCAGCGCCGCGGCCGCGCCGGACCCGTAAGCGGCAAATACCAGACCGCTGTGATAATGATAGCCGCGCAGGTCGGCAAGATCGAAACTGAGGGGCAAATCGGTCAACTTGACAGCGAGTTGGCGCAGTTCATCGAGGGCCACGGCCACTTGCGGCATCCGGGGCAGGCGCGCCTCGGCGGCATCCAGTATTTCCTTGCCGCCGTAAAGTTCGGGCAGGGCAAGGATGGCTTTGCGCACGGAGCAATCCTTTACATCGGCAAGCAGCGCGCGCAGACCGGGAATGTCCTTGCCTTGTAACAGGGTGAAGGCTTCTTCGCAGAGAGCCTCATTCAGCCCGGCACTGTCGGCCAGAGCGCGGAAAAGCCCGACATGGCCGATGTCGATGCGTATCAGGGGAATTCCCGCCAACCGTAGCGCCTCGGCAAGCAGCCGAAGCACTTCGATGTCGGCTTCCAGTCCGGCATGGCCGTAGAGTTCGGCGCCGAGTTGCAGGGGTTCGCGAGTGGCGGTCAGAGAGGAAGGGCGCGTGCGCAACACGCTGCCGCAGTAGCAAAGCCTGGAAACGCCCGTATGGTTGAGCAGGTGCGAATCGATGCGCGTCACCTGGGGAGTCATGTCGGCTCGCACGCCCATCGTGCGTCCGGAGAGTTGATCGATCAACTGGTAGGTGCACAACCTCAAGTCCTCGCCCGCGCCGGTCGTGAGGGAGTCGAGGTATTCGATGAGCGGTGGAATCACCAGCCGATAGCCGTGCGCGCGGAAAGCGTCGAGCAGGCGGCGGCGCAATTCTTCGAGCCGGACAGCTTCGTCCGGCAGGACATCTTGGATGAAATCAGGCAAGCCCCAGCGCATCGGTCGTTCAGTTCCTACAGTGACAGCAACAGCAGCAGAACGGCTCCCGCCAGCACGGACGATAGTCCGATGTAGCGAATCTGGCCGTCCCGCATGGCGATGAGACGACTGAAAACCTCCCGCCACAGGGTCGGCGCGAGCAGGGGTACACACCCTTCGAGAATCAGCATCAGGGCGATGGCGGTGAGCAGTGTGTTGCCCATCGAAATCGGCCTCTCAGCGTCTGCCCTGGGGAGTTTTCAGGTATTTGAAGAAATCCGCGTCCGGCGCAACGACGATGAGGTCATCCTTGCCTGCAAAGGAGGCTCGGTACGCTTGCAGGCTGCGGTAGAACGAATAGAACTCCGGATCGGCGTTGTACGCTTCGGCGTAAACCGCAGCGGCTTTGGCATCGCCTTCGCCCTTGGTCTGCAAGGCTTCGCTGGTGGCCTTGGCGACGATGATGGTGACCTCTCGATCTGCCTCGGCGCGAATTCTTTCGGCTTCCGCATCGCCACGGGAACGGCTCTCGTTGGCATCGCGCTTTCTTTCTGCTGCCATCCTGGAGTAGACGTTGTCGGAGACTTCCGGCGGGTATTCGACGCGCTTGAGCCGCACATCGATGACTTCCACCCCGAAAGACTGCGCGGCCGTATTGGCGCGTTCGTTCATCTGCTGCATGATGACATCGCGTTTGACCGAGATGACTTCCTGTACGGTACTTTTTCCGAATTCTTCGCGCAAGCCGGCGCTGACTGCCTGATCGAGGCGAACCTCGGCGCCTGCCCTGTTGCCCGTTACGGACTGGTAGTAGAGTTGGGGGTCGACGATCCGCCATTTGA
>JAITMK010000063.1 GCA_031277415.1 Azoarcus sp. | reverse complement strand
CAGGACGGCAGCTTCGAATACGTGCCGCCTGCGCGTTTCCAGGGCGAGGATTCGTTCCAGTATCAACTCAATGATGCGGACGGCAGTCCGAGCGAGTGGGCAACGGTCACGCTCAACGTGCCGGGCGTTCCGGTCACTGAGCCGGACAACTACGAAGTAGTAGAAGGCTCGAAGACGTTGCTCTCAAGCGTGCTGTTCAACGACGCGAACCCCAATGCGACGATTGGCAAGATCATCGCGAAGGGTATCGAGTACGACATTCCTGCGAACGGTTACGCGAAGATTCCGACCGCAGCGGGCGGTTTCATCTGGCTGAAGCCGGATGGCAGCTTCCATTACGACGCGCCTGCGGTGGACAACAGCGCGGGAGATGTGTTCGACCGCTTCCAATACTGTGTGCTGAACGCAGACGGCAGCCTGAGCGATCCGACGGACGTGAACATCAAGATCCTGGACACGGTGCCGGTCGCGGTGGATGACGCGTATGCCGCGATCAACCAGACAACGCCTGTCACGGGCAACGTGATGGACAACGACGTGATGTCGGAAGACTGGTTCACGAAAGGGCCGGACGGGCTGCAAAACGTCGTCTTGCAGGTCAGAACGGAAGACGGCGGCACGGAAACTGCCATCACGAACCCCTCCGATCCTGATGGGTTGCCGACACTGACCACGGCCAACGGCGGCCAGGTGTGGATCAACCAGGACGGCAGCTTCGAGTACATTGCGAAAACCGGGTTCAAAGGCAACGACACGTTCGAGTATCAGATCATCGACGGAGATGACACGGAGAGCAATTGGGCGACGGTGACGATCAACGTACCAGGGGGGGGCGTTGAGGCGCCTTCTCAGGGGCTTCCGGGGTCATCTGTTCCCGACAACCCGATAACTGGTGGCGCCGGCCTCGACGAGTTGTTAGGTACGGATGGTGCCGATGTCTTCAAGTGGAGTCTGGCTGATCTCGGAGACGGTTCTTTGGTGACGAACACCATAAGAGGGTTCAATGCCGAAGAAGGGGACGCGCTCGATCTGCGTGATTTGCTCCAGGAGGGAGACAGGTTCCTCTTCGATACCAATCACCTGGATGTGTCCTACAACGGAACCGATACGCTGATTACGGTTTCGCCTGTCGGTGCGTCTGCACCGACACTGGACATCGTGGTCGCAAACGTGGATTTGCTCGGCTCCTATACAGGCGAGGAAGCGATCAAGCAGTTGCTCGATAACGGCAACCTGATCGACGACAAGTAAGCTTCATAACGGAAAAAGTCGATCTTTCACCAATCCCCGCATGGTTTGCTCCATGCGGGGAATTTTTTTGTGGAAACGCATTCAGCGCGATTCCAGAATCAGGCGGTCAAAGGAAGGCTGTGGCGGGCGGGCGTTGCTTTCGTGCAGGCGGGAGAAAATCTCGTACTGTTCATCCGAGATCGTCATCGGCTCTTTCATCACCACCCATAGCACGCCCTCGGTGCAGGGCGGCATGGTGAGCGAACCCATGTAGAGATAGTGCGCCGGATTCGTCGGCAAAAGCGCGGCCATGTCCAGCATGCTTTGTGGCATGTGGCTGTCTCCCCTTTCCAGCGGCAGATTGTTGAGCAGGGTTTGCAGCGGCGCATTGGGTTGTCCGCCGCGCATGAACTGCACGGCCAGTACCGCAATCCGATCCTTGTCGCCGCGATGGAAGAAATACGCCTCCACGTCGGCGGCCTTGCCATCGACGGGCGTTTCGCCCGGGCGGTGCAGGGCAAAACCTTCCAGAGCATAACGCTTTCCGCGTACTTCCATGCCCATGCCCTCGCCGATTTTGACCCGTAATTGTCGGGGGCTGTCGATGATGACGAAGTTCGTCGGGCGATAGTCGAACTTCACCGGATCGAGATCGACCCTGAAAGGTCTGGCTGCCGCGAAATCGACCGGAGACTGGCGTTTGCCTTCGGCGCACGCTCTCCATTCCGGGCGCAGTCTTCCCCAGGATTCCGGCCCCGTTGCGCCGAAATAGCTCCAATCTTCGCTGTTTCCATGAATCGCGGCGGATTGAGGCACGGCAGGGGTGTCCGGATTTTTGGGCGCGACGGGGACAGCCGGAATTTGCGGCACACTCGGCATCGGAATGGGCATGGTATTGGGAGGAGTCGGCGTGACCGGGCGCGGCGCAGGCAGGGGGAACGCCGATTCCGGCTTCGCAGGAGGGAGAGCATTGCGGGCGGCCCGGTCTGCCGTATCGGCGAGCCGGTAGATGGAATTCGGGGCTTTGCGGCCGTTTGCGGAGGGCAGGGGCAGGCCGCACACTCTGCTCCATACCTGCCCTTCGACCGAATTGCTTCGGATTGCCACCGGCCTCAGATTGTTCTCGATTTCTTCTCGAATGATGTTGCCGTCGTCGTTCAGATAAATCCGCTTGAGAGTCGTGAAACTCCGTCCGGGGCAATCGTAGCGGTTCAGTGTCCTGACCGACCGGTATCCGGCCCGTTGTGCCCCGGAGTCGTTTAGCACGATGCGCTCCCACGACACCTTTGCGCCCTTGTCGGCATCGAAGATGGCGGATGCGTCGATTTCAACCGTGCGACCGCGATCACTGCTGATTTTCTCCCACTCAGTTGCGAGCGACGTTGCAGGCGTCGCTGTAATGACAATAGCAAGCGCGAAGACGTAGAGTGACGGGAAAAACATCCGAAACAGCGTCATCCCCGGATCAGCGGGGGGCCAGGATGCCGGTAGGGGCGTTGCGTGCAACGCCCTTGCATCCGCCAACATGCGGCGGGATTTTGCAAGGATTTTTCCTGGAATGTTCACCGAAAACTAACTCCGGTTTGAAACCTCCCCCCTTAGGGGGATAATCCCGCTTGGGAGAGGCGTAACCTCTTTCAAGCGTCGTTGTCGCTCGGTTACGGGCGTGGATTGAAACATGTATGTAAGCGGTCTCACAGGGGCGCTGCGTGCAACGTCCCTACATCTACCAACATGCGATGGAGTTTTGCAAGGGCGTTGCACGCAACGCCCCTACAGAATGTGTCATCCCCTTGATCGAATCAGGCAGGTGAGTGCTTTTCCTCATGGAATATGCAAACAAAAAAACCGGCTGAAGCATCCAGCCGGTTTTCGGGATATCCCGGTGAACCGGTTATCGGCAGGTTGCGGGGAGGAATCTTGCTTCAATACCGGTTGCACCGGCGGCAGCACGGCATCTCCAGGCAATGACGGCCAATTCCGTACCCCTGGTGAAATCAGCGGCAACGGCAGGAGTATTAGCAGTGGCATCAGTAAAAGGAGCAAGCTGTAGGGTATTGGCAGTACCCAGTTGACTGATCCCCCGAGCGACTACGGTAATGACACCATTGGCATCTGTGTTTATCGATGCGACAAACTGGGAAACCGGGCCTTGGTTTGTAGCGGTTGTTTCGCCGCACCCAAAGTCGTTGCCGGTCGGGGTAGCATTCAAGCCGGATTGAGAGGCTTCGGTAATGACCGTGCGGCAGGCCGACGCGGCCATGATGACCTCGGATACCCGGGCGCGAGCGGTGTAGTCCTGATAGGCGGGTAGCGCGACGGCGGCCAGGATGCCGATGATTGCAACGACAATCATCAGTTCGATCAGGGTAAAACCTTGCTGGATCTTTTTCATTTTGGAAACTCCTTGGTGATGGCGGGTTTTCCGCTGAGCAAGGTGCAGCAAGAGCCGTGCCCGGGTTAACCGACCCCCCAAAGCGTGACGGGAGTCTCGAAACAGGCGCCCAAAAGTGACAATTTGGGCGGTGGATTGTCAGAAATTGACAAAGGTTTGTCCGGATTGTTACGTACAAGAATGTCCTGTCCAGAAACGATCCTGCGTGAAATCACGCGATTTGTTGCACTAGTGCAACAAGAAAGCGTTAGTACGCTGGGTTTACGCTTTCAGGGCTTGCGTAAACCCTTGCTTACTTTGCACAATCTTGCCAACTTCTCGCCTGAGAGGTCCAGTTGGGTTCCTGCCATCGGCAGGGGCACCGATTCAACTTGAGGAGAACTACATGCAAAAGAAACTAATCGCGCTGGCCGTTGCCGGCTTGTTGTCCGCTCCGGCTTTCGCGCAGTCGAACGTGGTCCTGTACGGCACGCTCGACTATGGCCTTGCGTCGTTTGGCAGCTCTGCCGTTAGAAATCACGACCACGGTTTTGGTGACGAAGGTAAATACAAGAGCCGTAACGGTGTTGAGTCTGGTATCTCGAAATTCAACCGTATCGGTTTCAAAGGGACGGAAGACCTGGGTAACGGCCTGAAGGCCGTGTTCGTGCTGGAACAAGGTCTGCTGGGTGACAGGCAGGGTGACAATGGCGTCTTCAACGGTGTCAATCGCCAATCCTACGCCGGTCTGCAAGGTGGTTTCGGTACGGTTGCCTTTGGCCACCAGTACACCCCGCAGCACCTCTTCTCCGCCGCGGTTGATCCCTTCGGCAAGAACGGTATCGGCGGCCTCAACAACTCGTTGGTTCAGGATACCCGTCTGAGCAACCTGGCTGCCTACATTTCCCCGAGCTGGGGTGGCTTCAGTTTCATTGCGGGCTATACTTTCGGCGGTACCGCAAACGAAAATGTGGAAAACGATGGTGACGCCCGCGTCTGGGCGATTGCGCCGTCCTTCACCTGGAATAACCTGTTCGTGGGTGCCAACTACCACGCTGTCAAGGCGAATAGCGCTCATGGCAGCAACACCAAGCTCTGGAATGTCCTTGAAGCTTACGCGTCATATGACTTTGGCTTTGTCAAGCTGGGCGGCCTGGTTGGCCGTCGCACGGCTCCCGACGTGGTCGGAGACAGGGATGGCAAGATCATGCAGTACATGCTCGGCGCGACCTTCAAGATCACGGACAATGACAAGGTCATGGCGTCCTATACTTATGCCAAAGAGAACTCTATCGCTGGTTCCGATAGGACAAAGCTCTCCCAGTGGGCCATTGGCTATGAGCATGCCCTCTCCAAGCGTACTGCCCTGTATGCTATCGGCGCGTTCCAGAGTTGGAACGACGATGCCGACGCGGCTTTCTGGCGCGGTAACGCAGGCGCTGGTGGTGTAGGCAACGCCTCCCTTGGCTACGACAACGCGGCCCTCTACAAGCGCGGCTTGGGTGTTGGTATCCGTCACGACTTCTAATCGCAGCTTCTTCGCGATGTAGTTTCGAAAAGGGCGCTTCGGCGCCCTTTTTTTAATTTTGGGATCGCCAGTTGCAGATATGGGGAGGTTTCGTCCGGCCTTCAGGCCGGGGAGGATGTCAACTCGTTGAGCAGGTCTGGGTGACGATCCAGCAGCTTGAACAGCTTGACCAGGGCCAGCGGCGGCTTGGTTTTGCCGTTCTCGTAACGCGAAAACGCATTGACGCCACCGCCGAACAGTTCAGCAGCCTGCCGCTGGTCAAGATCGAGCTTCCGCCGTACCCTGGCGATGTAATCGGGATCGACGTAGGCAGCATTCACTTGGCGTTGAAACAGGCCCAGCAACTCGCTGTAGCGGTCGCCATGCTCACGGTTCAAGACGACTTCCGCGCAAGCAGGGCAGAAGTCACCCGTTACCGCTGGAATGGTGGTGATTTCACCCTTGTAGGTGTAGGGCATGTCGCGCGTGTCGTGGATCAGTTCCGCCGCGCCGCAGCATGGGCATTTCATAGTCATAGCTCCTTGAAGGAAACGATCAGCACGTCATCAATGACGGTCAGCTTCAGGTACACCTCATCGCCGTTGGCTGTCCTGGCGTGGTACACGTCCTGCCAAACTCGGTGATCGGCATGGGTCGTCATGCTCTTGCAAAAGTCGGTGGGCGTGAGCGCCAAGACCGCAGCGCACATCCCAGCCAGATCGTTGATACCAAGCTCGCGTGCGCCGTTGTAGGCGCTGGCGGTGGCTCTGACCTGACCGGCTTCGATTAAGGTTTTGACGACTGGCAGCTTGCAGTGTGGGGTGCCTTTTTCCATGTATTCACTGTAACCTATTACGTTAATTTGTCAAATAGGTTAGGCCCGCGTAGGTTGGGATGAGCGAAGCGAATCCCAACACCATGAAGCTCCGGACGGTAGAAGTGTAGGACAATCCCAAACGTCGGGATTCGCAAGCTCATCCCGACCTACGCGTGCTGCGGGCATCACTTCATTTGAACCGCTATCGCTTCATTCAACCGATATATGCGCGCCCATGCGTTTTGACTCCCTCCGTCACGCGCTGCGCGCGTGCCACCTCCCTCAAGTGGGAGGCTATAGAGTCAGCGCGCTTCGCGCGGGTAATCGGGTGCTGACGCACGCAGGCGTCAGTATCCGGAGCGCATGGCGTCGAAGAATTCGCCGTTGTTCTTGGTGGCGCGCACCTTGTCGAGCAGGAATTCCATCGCTTCGACTTCGTCCATGCCGTAGAGGAGCTTGCGCAGTATCCACACCTTTTGCAGAACATCCTGCTTCATCAGCAATTCTTCGCGCCGGGTTCCGGAGCGGTTGACGTTGATTGCCGGATAGACGCGCTTTTCCGCCATACGCCGGTCGAGGTGCAATTCCAGGTTGCCGGTTCCCTTGAACTCTTCGTAGATCACGTCGTCCATGCGGCTGCCGGTGTCGATCAGCGTGGTGGCGAGGATGGTGAGGGAGCCGCCTTCTTCGATGTTGCGGGCCGCGCCGAAGAACCGCTTGGGCTTTTGCAGGGCGTTGGCATCCACGCCGCCGGTCAGCACTTTGCCGGAGGCCGGGACGACGGTGTTGTAGGCGCGCGCGAGTCGTGTGAGCGAATCGAGCAGGATGACGACATCCTTTTTGTGCTCGGTAAGACGCTTGGCCTTTTCGATCACCATTTCGGCCACCTGGGTGTGGCGCGTCGGCGGTTCGTCGAAGGTGGAGGCAACGACTTCGCCCTTGACGGAACGCTGCATCTCGGTGACTTCTTCGGGACGCTCGTCGATGAGCAGCACGATGAGTTCGACATCGGGATGGTTGGCCGTGATGGCATGTGCGATGTGTTGCAGCATCACGGTCTTGCCGGTCTTGGGCGGTGCGACGATCAAGCCGCGCTGCCCCTTGCCGACGGGAGCGATCATGTCGATGACGCGGCTGGTGATGTTTTCTTCGCCGCGCATGTCGCGTTCGAGTCGCAGGCACTCGTCCGGATGTAACGGAGTGAGATTCTCGAACAGGATTTTGTTCTTGCACTCTTCCGGCGGACGACCGTTGATCTTGTCGAACTTGGTGAGCGCAAGATAACGCTCGCCTTCTTTCGGCGTGCGAATTTCTCCTTCGATGGTATCGCCGGTACGCAGGTTGAAGCGCCGTATCTGTGAGGGCGAGACGTAAATGTCGTCGGTTCCCGCAAGATAGGAGGTATCGGGCGAACGCAGGAAACCGAAACCCTCGGAGAGAACTTCGAGCGCGCCGTAGGCGCAAATCGGCTCTCCCTTGCGGGCGCGGCACTTCAGCAGGGCGAATATGAGATCCTGCTTGCGTAACCGGTTGGCCCCTTCGATGTTGTTGGCGACAGCCATTTCCAGCAACTCGCTGACGTGCAGCGCTTTGAGTTCGGAAAGATGCAGTGCCGGGCCGGTCGGTGCGCTCGCGCTCGACTCGTCCGAGGACTCGTCGAGAAAGTCATCGTCGGCGGGCAAGCCCGTGTAGGTAGGATTTCCGTCGCGATGCCGGGGACCCCGGCGGCGGGCGCGTTGTGCCCCGCGAGGACGGGCCGGAGCAGAATCCGGCTTGTTAGATGTGGGAGTCAATGAAGGAAGTCAGTTGAGATTTGGAAAGAAGCCCGACCTTGGTGGCAACGAGATCGCCATCCTTGAACAACATGAGGGTCGGGATGTTGCGAACGCCATAGCTGGCGGGAGTTTGCTGGTTTTTGTCGATGTCGATCTTGGCAATTTTGAGCCGGCCATCGTAATCGGCAGAAATTTCATTGAGCACAGGCGTAAGCGCCCGGCAGGGGGCGCACCAATCGGCCCAGTAGTCGACCAGCACGGGCAGCGGGGAATTCAGCACCTCGGCCTCGAAGTCGCCGTCTGTTACAGAGTGGATAGATTCGCTCATAACGTCTCACAGGAGAGAGGTTGAAAAACCAACCGCTCGCGGGAAAGAACCTTGGAGTTTGGGCGGGTCAAGCTGCATTTGCCGCATTCTGCGCGCCGCCTCTTGTTTGCAGGGAACGGACGCAAGAAACCGCGGCCGAACAAGATAATTGTTAAGGTATGCGATGAACGTCCCATAGTCAAGGTTATCGTCAGGCTAGTGTGGGTTTTTTTCTATTGAAGAGCAAATAGCCGGAAAAGGAGGAGGATTTCCTGCCTGTTCGCGAAATTCTCATAGGGGTAAACCGAGGCATTCGTCCGGCGATGTTTGATAGAATCGCAAAATAATCCTAATAATCCTGAGGAACCTCTACATTACCTATCCTCCACCGCCTGTCATCCTGCGAGGTCATTCTGCGCGAAGTCGCAGAACGCAGGGGCTGTGCGGTATCCGGATTCTGCGGCTTCGCGTTGCGCTGCAATGACAGGAGGGGTTTTGCGGGGAATCCCCAATAGTATTCACATGAGGATTTCAGAATCCTTTTGCGAGGCGAGAGTGCGCAGGAATTGGTATCGTGTTGGTATTGACATCGGTTCGACGACTGTCAAGGTGGTTGTGCTGGATGAGCGGGGAGAGTTGCTGTTCAGGTCGTACACCCGCCATTTTGCCGAAGTACGCAAGACAGCGGAACGCAGTCTTGCGACCCTTGCGTCCAGTGGTGTTTTAACCCCGGAAGCCCGTGTTTCCGTGGTGTTGACCGGCTCCGGCGGCGTGGGTATAGCCGGGATGCTCGGGTTTGCGTTCGTGCAGGAAGTCATCGCCTGCGCGCGCGCCATCGAGGAGTACGCGCCACAAACGGACGTGTCCATCGAACTGGGTGGCGAAGACGCCAAGATCACGTTCTTTACGAACGGCGTCGAGCAGCGGATGAACGGATCCTGCGCCGGGGGAACGGGAGCGTTCATCGACCAGATGGCCGTATTGCTCAAGACAGATGCTCAGGGGCTGAACGAACTGGCGGCCCGCGCCAAAAACATATATCCGATTGCAGCGCGTTGCGGTGTGTTCGCCAAAACGGACGTGCAGCCTCTGTTGAATGAGGGGGTCGCGCGAGAGGACATCTCGCGGTCGGTATTTCAGGCGGTTGTGCATCAAACGATCGGCGGTCTGGCCTGCGGGCGCAAGATTTGCGGCAATGTCGCCTTTCTGGGCGGCCCGCTCAATTTCCTGCCGGAACTCAGGAACCGCTTCATCGAAACGCTCGGCGTCAAGCCGGAAAACCAGGTAAAGATCGAGGACAGTGAACTCTTCGTCTCCATTGGCGCGGCCTTGCACGGAGAGGAAAAGAAAACACACCCGTTCGGGGAAGTGCTGGCGGCGTTCAGGGATCTGGCGAAACAGACTGCTTCGGAGACAAGCGCCCTGCGTCCGTTCTTTCTCGATGACGAGGAGCGCCGGGGGTTTTTCGCGCGGCATGAAAGGGCGCAAATCAAGCGGGGGCATCTCGCGGATTATCGCGGCCCGATATTCCTGGGCATCGATGGCGGTTCAACCACGACCAAAGCGGTGTTGCTCGGGGAAAACCTCGAATTGCTCTACTCGTACTATAGCAGCAACGAAGGCAAGCCCGTCCAGATCGTGCGCGGCATCCTCGAAGACATCTACGCCCGTTTGCCGGAAGGCGCGCGTATCGTTGCATCCTCCGTAACGGGTTACGGAGAGGTGCTGATCCGGGAAGCTTTCAGACTCGATCACTCGGAAGTGGAAACCATCGCGCACTACAAGGCGGCGAAGCATTTTCTGCCGGAAGTCGATTTCATTCTGGATATCGGCGGGCAGGATATGAAATGCCTGCGTATCCGGGACGGCGTCATCGACAGCATTCTTTTGAACGAAGCCTGCTCTTCGGGGTGCGGTTCGTTCATCGAGACTTTCGCGCAATCGGTAGGGATGCCGGTCGATGAGTTCGCCCGCGAGGCGCTTGCTTCACGGGCGCCGTCCGACCTCGGATCGCGCTGCACGGTTTTCATGAACTCCAGCGTCAAGCAGGCGCAAAAAGAAGGCGCGTCGGTAGCCGACATTTCGGCGGGGTTGTCTTACGCAGTCGTCAAGAACGCCCTCATCAAGGTCATCAAGATCAAGAACCCCGAAGAACTGGGCCAGCACATCGTCGTGCAGGGCGGTACTTTCTATAACGATTCGGTATTGCGCGCCTTTGAACTGATTTCCGGGCGCGATGCAGTGCGGCCCGACATCGCCGGGCTGATGGGCGCGTTCGGCTCGGCGCTGATTGCGAGGGAACGCTGGCAGGGGCAGGGCGTCAGTTCGATGCTGCAAACCGAAGGCTTGCTCAATTTCGAGGTCAAGCATTCCCAGGCGCACTGCCGTTTGTGCACGAACACCTGTGCAATGACCGTCAACCGTTTCTCGGACGGTCGCAAACTCATTTCCGGCAACCGATGCGAGCGCGGACTCGGCAAACAAAAGACAACGGACGAATTGCCCAATCTCTACGCCTATAAATATGAGCGCATCTTCGCCTACGAGCCGGTCAAGGGGGCAGTGGGCGGGATAGTCGGTGTGCCTCGGGCGCTGAACATATTCGAAAACTACCCGCTGTGGTTCACCTTTCTGACCGAACTCGGCTTCGAGGTGCGCCTGTCCTCGCCGTCTTCCCGCGAACTGCTGGAACAGGGGGCGTCTACCCTGCCGTCGGATACGGTGTGCTACCCGGCCAAACTGGTGCACGGGCATATCGTCGATCTGATCGAGCAAGGCGTAAAAAGAATCTTCTATCCTTGCATTCCTTTCGAGCAAAAGGAATTCACCGACAGCAACAATAACTACAACTGCCCGGTCGTGACCTCCTATCCGGAGTTGATCCGCAACAACATCGACCTGGAAGAAAGCGGCATCGTACTGGTTCAGCCCTTTCTTTCGCTGGAGAGTGAAAAAAAGCTCGCCAAACAATTGATGCGCGTTTTTCCGGCCATTGCGCCCTCCGAAATTCGCCGCGCGCTGGGCGTTGCGTGGGCCGAGCAGATGCGCGTGAAAGCCGAAATTGCCCGGAAAGGCGAAGAAGCTCTCGACTACATCAAAGAAACGGGCAGGCACGGCATCATTCTCGCCGGACGCCCCTATCACATCGACCCGGCCATTCACCACGGTCTCCCGGAGCTCATCACTTCGCTCGGGATGGCTGTATTTTCCGAAGATTCGGTGGCACACCTCGGCAAACTCGACGGGCCGCTGCAAGTCGTGGATCAATGGACTTACCACGCGCGCCTTTACCGCGCTGCCGCGCTGGCGGCACACGAGCCTGCGCTGGATGTGATCCATCTGAACTCTTTCGGCTGCGGGCTGGACGCTGTTCTGGTCGAGCAGGTGCAGGAAATCCTCGCCCAGCGCAACCAGATTTATACGGGTATCAAGATCGACGAAGGCAGCAATCTGGGCGCAGCGCGTATTCGCGTCCGTTCGCTCAAAGCGGCGCTGAAAGAACGGGGAAGCTCTCGCCCGCCCGCGCGGATCATCCATTTCCACCCGCCGGAGAGAAAAACGCCCCCGACATTTACCCGCGAGATGCGTGATTACAAGACCATCCTCATCCCGCAAATGTCGCCGATGCATTTTCAGTTTCTTGGGCCAGCCTTCACTGCCTGCGGCTATCGCGTGAAAGTGCTGGAAAATGTTTCAACAAAGGCCATCGATCTGGGTCTGCGCTTTGTCAACAACGACTCCTGTTATCCCTCCATCATCATCGTCGGGCAAATCATCGAGGCGCTACAGTCCGGCGAGCACGACCCGGCCAAAACAGCGGTGATGATCACGCAGACCGGCGGCGGCTGCCGCGCCACCAACTACGTCAGTTTCATGAGAAGGGCGTTTCAGGATGCCGGATTCGCCGAAGTGCCGGTTATTTCGTTCAACGTGCTCGGCATGGAAAAGCACGATGGGTTCGAACTGAGCCTGTCGATGCTCAATCGCCTGATGATGGGAGTCGTCTATGGGGACCTGTTCAAACAGGTTCTGTTCCGTACCCGCCCTTATGAAAAGGAAGCAGGCTCAGCGGATGCTCTCTATGAAAAATGGGTCGTGCCTTGCAAGGAAGCCGTGTTCAGAGGAAGTTTCCGGCATTTCAAACGCCTCGTTCGCGATATCGTGCGGGATTTCGACGCCCTGCCGTTGACCGGCAAACGCAAGCCCCGTATCGGGCTGGTAGGCGAAATCCTCGTCAAATTCCATCCTGGCGCCAACAACGACATCGTGCGCATCATCGAGCAGGAAGGCGGCGAAGCCGTCATGCCGGGACTTATGGATTTCCTGCTCTACTGCGCCTACGACTACGATTTCAACTACCGCGTTCTGTCGCAGAGCAGGCTGGCTGCCCTGGCAGCCAATGCGGCCATCAAGGCGATGGATTTCTACCGCCGCGACATGAGAAAGGCGCTCTCCGCAAGCGAGCGATTCACCGCGCCGCCGACTATCGACCAGATCGCTCTTGGCGCGGCACCGTTCCTGTCGCGCGGCAACCAGTCCGGGGAAGGCTGGTTTCTGACCGGCGAAATGGTGGAACTCATCGAACACGGCGTTCCGAACATCGTTTGCATGCAACCTTTTGCCTGTCTCCCCAACCACATCAGCGGCAAAGGAGTCGTCAAGGCGCTGAAGGCACACTACCCGAACGCCAACATCACTTCCATCGATTACGACCCCGGCGCTTCGGAAGTCAACCAGTTGAACCGCATCAAACTGATGCTGTCAGTGGCGTTCAAAAACATGCGCCAGGACCGGGAAGACCCGACAGAGGAAGATTTCGTCCGTACCGCCTGAGTCTGGCGGCCGCCTCTTTTTTCCAGGGACAAGTCACGTTCTCCTAAGAGGGTGTTTACGAAATAAAGCCCACAGGCGGCAGGTTGCCGCTCCCACGGGGTCATTGATTATTGGACAGATGAAGGCTTGTACCCGGTCATGCGTATCAAAACAAACAACCCCGCATCTCGGCAAACTAACCCGGAAATTGCACCAGTTTAATTCAAACGGCATCGGCTCG
>JAITMK010000008.1 GCA_031277415.1 Azoarcus sp. | reverse complement strand
CGCGATGTCGGCTTCAGGCAACAAGAGCGCGCGAGCATCGATGGAAAGCTCCAGACTGCACGGATCGAGCCGACTCACAGCCAGCGCCGTGCGGATCAGCTTGGGTAGGCCGCCGCCGGGAAGTTGTCCTGCGGAGATGTTGACGCTAACGACCGGAGCATGTCCCTGCCCTTCCGGCAGATGCTCGGCAGCCTGTGATTCAGCAAACCCTGCCGGGCAACAATGCGTTGCGCCTCGTTGTCACGGACGAGCAGACGCTCCGTGCGTTATTCGTAGTCTGGCTACATTTTTCCTGATCCGCCCTCCATGTTGAACGCCGGCCCCGCAACGCTCCAGTCGCCCGAACACGACGCAACGAGAAAACGGAACGTCCCTGGTGGTAGCATCCAGGTAGCGCGGCAACTCCCGAGTCCCTGGGAAGCGCAGTCGTGCCCGTTCCACGGCGGCGGTCGCAGATGCTCGCCGCCGCGTAGCGTGATGCAGGCAGGCGGATTGTTGGAGAGCACGAGTTGCATGTCCGTTATCTCGTTCTGCCACGCCCCGTTGAAGAGACGTTGCACCTGCACGCGGGACGACAGTGAAACTTCTTGGGCGCCTTCGTTCACGACCTCGAAGGCGCCCGGGGGCGTGAGGTTGCGCACGCTCACGCTCTGCGCGTGAGCGCTTCCGACGACGAGCAGGAAAGCGACGGCGGCTGCAAAAATCTTCATGGCTTCCTCACGTCAAAGTTAGTCCACACGCGGCTCTCGTGGCGGTTCGACGCACCGACGATGGCAACAGCTGCGCGCGCGGCTTGGAACACTTGGTTACAGCTTTGCGATTGCGGGGAAGTCAGCACCCCCGTGAACCTCGCATCGGTCGGCGCTCCCCTGATGATGCCGCCCATACCGACTCCGGTGCCATTCACGACAGGCATGATTTGAAACGTCGGCACAGCACTGAACGTCTGAGGTTTGAACTTTGCCTGCCATCTCTGATTCCAATAGAACGAGGCAAGATGATGAAAGGTTCCGCCAGGATCGCGCACGCTCAGAACTGTGCAGAAATGAAATTCGAGTTGCGCCTCGCTAAGATAATTTGGCCTACCCGTGAGCGAATTCCTCTCGACGAGGTTGCACGATTCTCTCGGTTTGTCATAAAACCGGAACGTCAGACGCTGCGGAAACACCGTACCCGCAGGCCCGCCCATTGCTATTCCGTTGTGTCCGGAGTTTGTATTGTAGAAGATGCTGTTGAGCGGACTCCCGTCGACGCAGTCGCGGCAAGCCTGCGCGAGGCGCGCTGGCGGACGCCCGCGCTGGATGAAAATACTGCCGTCTGAATTGCGCTGACCCCGGTAGCTGCACCAGTTCGTCTCGACCCACTGAGCCTGGATGAATCCCGCAGTCCATCCCGTCGCGTTATCGCCTGCTACGCCGTTGAGCGTTACCTCGCCAGTCGCCCTGATGGCGTCGCCAGTGAAGACCATCGCTGCTCCGGAGATGTACGGGGGAGCGGCAGTCGGCTGTTGTGTTATGTTGATTCTCGCGGAATTCATGTCAATGCTTACGGCCACATGGATCTCTCCTCTCGATATTGATTTACGTTAGGTTCTGATTCTACTCGATTGTCAGCAGACGATGACGAACACAACCGAAGGCCGCAACCCGCCAATTGGATACCGCTATGAAATATTTGAATTGGTATATCCTCCTGCGTGAAATCGCAGGAGCAGCACGGCTGCTTTCGAGACTCGATCTATTCCGGGTATCATGTGTGAGACGGAACGGGGCTCGCTGAAAGATGACGAGCGGGGTGACGGGCGGCGGATTGCTGTTTTCTTCCGGGCATCTAACAAAAAAGCCGTTCCGACAGAAAGCCCGCGAAAACGTGCTCGTCCTGCGCCGCACCGATGAACGGGCCTTGTTGCAGGTCGCACCCCAGGGCGAGCAGGAAATCCTGTTGCGCCTTGTTCTGCACGCCGCGGGCCATGACCCGGATGCCAAGCGATGCAGATGTCTGGACGATGGTTTCGATCAGCGCCGTATCGTCATCGTCACACCCGACCCGTGCGACGAGCGCGGCATCGAGTTTGAGTACGCTGAAGCTGTAACGATTCGGTTGCATGATCAGGTCGCGGCTGAAATTGTCGAGCGCCAGCCGAACATGCATTTCGTCCAACGCGCGTAATGTGGGCGCGATGTCGGCTTCAGGCAACAAGAGCGCGCGAGCATCGATGGAAAGCTCCAGACTGCACGGATCGAGCCGACTTACCGCCAGCGCCGTGCGGATCAACTTGGGCAGGCCGCCGCCGGGAAGTTGTCCTGCGGAGATGTTGACGCTGACGACCGGAGCATGTCCCCGGACGTGCGGCCAGGTCGTGGCAGCGCGGCAGACAATGGAAAGCGCCCAGGCATCGAGCTCCATTTCGGCGTTGGCGCTAATGCCACTCGTGCCGGTTTCCGCCTCCGGCGCGCACGCGGCATTTGCTGCGGCAACGGCAAGCGTCGCGGCGGAGAAATGATCGAACGTTCGCGAATCCTGTCCCGGCGGTTGCCAGCGCAGCAGGGCCTCACCCGCATGGAGCATGCCGCTGCGGGCATCGATCTGGGGTTGAAAATGAAGCATCAACGGACAACCGGCAGGCTCGGCGGTCAGCCTTTCATGATCGAGAACAATGGCGTGAATGCCGGGACGCAACCGGGGCGCGGCGATATAGGGAAAATCATGCACGCGCCCGTCAGGCAGGGCGAGCCTGATCATGCCCCGCGCTTCGCCCCGGATCAGCAGCCTTTCACGCGCTTCGAGAAACGAATGCCCGTCAGCGAACAGGCTGGCCAGCGGCTGCCCGGCAAGTTGGCGGTAACTGCGGCCGAGCAGGCGGCAGGCGGCGCTGTTGGCATCGATGATGCATTCGTCGCCGGTAATGATCAGCCCTTCGTCTATGAGTTCGAGCAGCGCGAGGTAAACCCCGATTTCCGCGCCTTCCGACAAGTCCGGAGTGAATAATTCCCCACCGCGATTGTTCCTCGATGGAGGAACGGATTTCATCGGAGGCTGCATGCCAGGATATCCAGTCTGTTATATCGGCGCGTAATTCAACACCGTGCGCCAGCATACTCGCCGGAGGCAACATGAATCATCCGAATAGCAGGACAAGTCGGCGTTTATTCATGTTTTGCCGTGTTTGTTTTTTTGCTTATTTTTTGCCCAGTCCGCCGAGCAATGCCGCCAGCGGCCGTTGCGCCTTGACGGGCGGCGTCGAGCCTGCGCGCTTTGGCGGTTTTCCTTCTCCCGAAACGAGGCTGCCGGAAGGTTCATAGGGCTTGGAAAAGTCAAACCCGTCGGCGGCAATCATCGGGGAAGGTACGCCCTGTGAGGGACGTTTTGCGCTCTTGCTGCCCGGATCTTTTCCGGCACGGGCTTCCGCGCCACGGCGCGCATGGCCGCGCTTGACGGAATCCGCCTCGGAAGGCCCGGTTTCAGGATCGAAACCGGGCACGGTTTCACGCGGAATTTCAAACTTGATGAGCTTCTGTATTTCTGCAAGCCAATGCTTCTCTTCCGGGCTGACCAATGAAACTGCACGGCCCCTGTTGCCGGCACGCCCTGTACGGCCAATGCGGTGAACGTAATCTTCAGCGGTGTGCGGCAACTCAAAATTGATGACGCAGGGCAGATCATCGATGTCCAGTCCCCGGGCGGCAACGTCCGTGGCAACCAGCACGCGCACGCGCCCTTCCTTGAATGCATCCAGGGTTTCAATGCGCTGTTGCTGGCTTTTGTCCCCGTGGATGGCATCTGCCGAAATTCCGTTGCGTGCCAGGAAGTGAGCGAGCCGCCCGCAGGCGATCTTGGTATCGACGAACACCAGTACCTGTATGTCCGGCTGGTGGCGCAGCAAGTGGGCAAGCAGGTTGCGTTTCATGCCTGCGCTCACCGAATGTACGACGTGGGTGATCGTCTCGGAGACCGTATTGCGGCGGGCAACCTCGATCAACTTCGGATTCTTCAGCATCCGGTCGGCAAGTTTTCGGATTTCTTCCGAAAACGTAGCGGAAAAAAGCAGGCTTTGCCGGTTTGCCGGAAGCAGTTCCAGGATACGGCGGATGTCCGGGATGAAACCCATATCGAGCATCCGGTCGGCTTCGTCCAGCACCACCACTTCAACCTGCGAGAAATGGATCATCTTTTGTTGCACATGGTCGAGCAGGCGTCCCGGCGTGGCAATCACAATCTCGACACCACGACGCAATTCCTGCATTTGCGCGTTCATGTCGACACCACCGAAAATACAGGCGGCGCGCAAGTTCAGATGACGCCCATAGACCGTGACCGACTCGAACACCTGCATCGCCAGTTCGCGGGTCGGGGCGAGGATCAGCGCGCGCACCGGATGCCGGGCGGGGGATGCGCTGGTATTGGCGTGGCGCGCGAGGCGCTGCAACAGCGGCAACGTGAACCCGGCCGTTTTACCCGTGCCGGTCTGTGCGCCTCCCATGACATCCAGCCCGCCGAGGATAACGGGAATGGCCTGCTGCTGGATCGGAGTGGGTTCGGTGTAACCCGCGTCGGCTACGGCCTGAAGAAGCTCCGGAATAAGGCCGAGTTCGGCAAAGTTCATGGGTATCGCTGGAAAAGACAGGCACCCGAATCGGTATCGGGCTAATGATGGGACATCAGTGAAGGGCGTAGATTATACACACCCACATATATTTCTGCCTGCCCGGAAGCGATGCGCTACTCAGTGTGTAACCGCTTTCGGCGCCGGGGTATCGGTACCGGCCTGCGCTACAGCGGGATCGACAGGTTCCGTCGCCTGGGCCGGTTTATCGTCAGGTTGTGGCGCGGGAACTTCATTGCGCGACACCACCGATGGCACTTCCTTGATCTCGCGTTCCATCATGTACTCGTTCATCGACTTCCAGCCCGAGAAAATGGCAGATTTCCGCGCTTCAGGATTGAGCGCGTAGCAGTCCTCGATGGATCGCCCCGTCTGGCGGCAACCACTGCCGATAGCCTCTGCTTCGACAGTTTCCCTGGCCGAATCAGGCATTTCGAGCATGTCGGCAATCCTGTCGCAGGCAGACAGGAACGGCAGTATGGCAACGAGAGCAATGATTTTGCGCATATCCGGATGTACAGCAGAAAAATGGGCCCGCTCCCGTTAACGGCAACGGCAGGTCATAACTTGACCCTCGAACCGGTGGCTATCATTGCGGTATTGATTTTTTTCATGCCATATCGCACGGACGAATTGCAACACAGGCGAAATTTATTGCGCGTTTTTGAACGCTCTCCCTCTTGAAACCGTCTATACTGCTCTCCGCTTTTATTGTGGATATTATTTCTGGAGCATTTATGAGCACATTTGTTCAGAATATTGGCCGCCGCGCCTTGGTCTGCACCATCGCCGCTGCCATGCTTGCCGCGCTGGCAATGCCGGCCGCGGCTCAAGGGAAAAAGTCCAGGGCCAAGGCTCCCGCTGCAGCAGCCAAGGCTGCACAACCCCAGCAGCCCATACAAATCGAGCTTTACCAACAACTGCCGCCATCACGAGTCAAGGCGCTACAGGATCTGGTCGAGCGTTTCAACGCCCAAAGCACGGCTTCCCAGGTAACACTCGTCGAAAACGATTGGCGGGCGGCCAAGTCACCGCACATGATGATTCTCAGCGGGACGAACGAAGAAGCATTTCTCACGGGCAAGCCGCGTTACAAGCCTTTGTTCGCGCTCATGAAGGAAGCGGGAGTCGCACTGCAAACCGTCAAGCCTCAGGCAATGGTGACGCGCAAGCCCTTCAATGCAAACGGGCAAGCGTTGGCTTTGCCGGTTGGCCTGAACACACCAGTGCTCTTTTTCAACCGCGCCGCCTTCAAGCGCGCCGGGATCAACACGGAAAACCCGCCGGTTGCGACCTGGTCCGACCTGCAGGGCACACTCAGCAAACTGGGGGCAAGCGGCGTCGGATGCCCGCTCACGATTGCCGAGCCTGCACGGGTTCTGATCGAAAATGTATCTGCATGGGATAACGTTCCCGTTACCAGCGGCAAACGGGCTTCTTTCAACGGTCTCTTCCATGTCAAGTACGTCTCCCAGATGGCGAGTTGGAATCGTGCCACTTTGCTTAAATTCTTCAAGGATCGCACCGAGACCGAGGAGCGTTTCATCAAGGGCGAATGCGCGATATTCATCGGCCCATCCGACAGTTGGGCCGATTTCCGCCATGTCGACGGTCTCGATGCGGGCATCTCACGCCTGCCTTACATAGCCGACGCCCCCGGCGCGCCGCAAAACACTCACGCCAGCAGCAGCGCGTCGCTCTGGGTACCGGCGGGCAAAAAATCCGCCGAGTACAAGGCTGTGGCAAATTTCGTCAACTTCTGGCTGCAACCTGAAAACCAGATCATCTGGCAGCGTGATACCGGCTACTTGCCCCTGACCAGAGCCGGGATCTTTGCCTCGGAAAGCGCCCTTCTCGGCGACACCCTGGAAAACATCAAGCTGGCTATCGGGCAGTTGACCTACAGGCCGGTTACGGCCCACTCCGCAGTTCAACCTTTGATCGAACGCGAATCCGCGCTCCGTCTCATCGACGAAGAACTTGCCGAAGTATGGGCTGGCCGCAAGAGCGCCAAGGCAGCCCTTGACAGCGCCGTGGCGCGCCTCTCCACAGGCAAGTAAATCGCGCCTGTTCTTAAAGTCGACCAAACCGCCAGGTGGCAATACCTCCTGGCGGTTTTGAGTCGGTTTGCCGCTCACCACGAAGGCCGAAGACCGGAGCATGTCATGCGCCATGTCTTGACCAGTTTTCGGGAGCTGCGTACTATCGGCCAATTTTAGAGAGTGCCATCTTGTCTTTACTGGAGATATTCGCGCCCATCGCCTCCGACATGAATGTGGTCGATGCGCTTATCCGCAAGAGGCTTCATTCCGACGTAGTCCTGATCCGTCAGGTTGCCGAGTACATCATCCATAGCGGCGGCAAACGCCTGCGCCCTGCCCTGGTACTCTTCACAGCCAATGCGCTCGGTTATCAAGGGTGTCGGCATCACGAACTGGCTGCCGTCGTCGAATTCATCCATACATCCACTCTGTTGCACGACGACGTTGTCGATGAATCCGACCTGCGCCGAGGCAACAAAACCGCCAACGCCCTGTTTGGCAATGCCGCTTCCGTGCTTGTGGGCGACTTTCTCTATTCCCGTTCCTTTCAGATGATGGTGAGCGTCGACAACATGCGCGTGCTGCAAGTGCTCGCCGACGCCACCAACGTCATTGCCGAAGGCGAAGTGCTGCAACTGCTCAACTGCCACAACGCCGATGTCACCGTGGATGGCTATTTACAGGTCATCCATTGCAAGACGGCCAAGCTCTTCGAAGCTGCCGCACGGCTCGGAGCCATTCTCGCCGATGCTTCCCCGGAGATCGAACAGGCCATGGCGGATTTCGGAATGCACATCGGCACAGCCTTCCAGATCATCGACGATGTACTCGACTACTCTGCCGATGAATCCGAAACCGGAAAACATCTCGGCGACGATCTGGCAGAAGGCAAACCCACCCTGCCGCTCATCCACACCATGCAGCACGGAACGCCGGAACAGGTTGCGCGTGTACGCCACGCCATCGAAAACGGGGGACGGGAAGACTTCCCCGCCGTGCTCGAAGCCATTCAGGCCACCCGCGCGCTGGACTTCACCCGCGACTATGCCCGCGTCGAAGCCGATCTGGCGCTAAAGGCTCTCCATCCCCTGCCTGCTTCCATTTTCAAGGATGCCTTGCTAGAATTGCCAGACTTTGCTGTTGCAAGGTGCTTCTGACCAGCTCTCGGGCTGGTCAAAGATTTTCGGGGAATAGCTCAGCCTGGTAGAGCACTGCGTTCGGGACGCAGGGGCCGGAGGTTCGAATCCTCTTTCCCCGACCAAAAAAACAACTTGATTATCATCTGAAGCGACAAAGCTCCCGGCGCACAGATTTCCAAGTGATCATCGTGTGTGCCGGGGAGCATTCTCCTGAGCCTAATCCTGCACCAGGATGTGCCATTTGGGACGACGCCAACTGGCACGAAAACTTTCCGTATCGCTCTCCTGCGCCCGTCCGGTATGCTCGTTGCCGTCGAAGAACGCTACCAGATCGAGGATCTGCGCGGGCGTCTGCCAGGTTTCATCGAAATGGCGCACGATGTTGTTGGCGGTAAGCACCGGACGGCCAACGACACTGGACAGCGGCCAGTTCAATCCTTGCCGGCCTTTTTCCGGGCGGTAGGATTTGAACACCAGTTCCGTACAGACGAGTTGGCGGTCAGTACGGAAATCAAAATCGAAATCGTAAGGAAGGTTCCAATAATCAAAAGATTTCAGTATCGCCTGAGCGATTTCCAGGCGCGAGAGACGTGGTCGCAATACCGCCACGGAATCGGCTGCCGCCGAGTATTCGAGCGAGGTAAAAATAACGCCCTTGCCGATTGCCTCGATGATTCTCGGCTTATCACCTGCCTCATCGAGTTGCTGACTCATGCGATAAGCCTTCGGGTGGCGCGTTCTCAATAACGTTTCGAAGCTCTCGTCGGCAATTCCCTGTGTCACTAGCCAGGCGCGAATTTCCGGAGTGTCGAAATACGCGCTTCTTTCCTCCGCATCTCCGATGTACAGCGCCGCGTGCGGCCAGAATCCGGGCAAGCCTATATTGGAGAGATACCATTCCCGCCGTTCAAGCAAAATGTCGCCCGGACGTAACCGGGGATGCAGCGCTGCGATCTGATCGGCAGACATCAAAAAATGATCACCCCTCACCACCCGCGTATGCCCCATCCATTCTGAAACGCCTTTCTGGAGCGGAAAGATCAGTCTCGCCCCTTCATCCCGGACGATCTGTTCGACATTGCGTAGCGTATTCAGAAGACCATGCGCTCTACCCGCCCGCCAGAGATAGCGTTCGTCCGCTCGAATGCTCTGCGCCAGCGGCGTCTTTTTTTTACTGCGGCGGATTTCAGGCGTAAGCGAGGCGGCAGCATGTATAGCTGACAGCGATGCAAACTCGCCCGCTATCGACACATGTAGAAAGCGGTATTTGAAATCGGCGTAACTGCGTTCGGGCAAGCCGATTTCGGTAACGGGTTCGTTGAGAACGATGCGTACAGTCGGATCGGCATCGGCCAGCCGAATGAATTCGAGCGCATAACGGTAGCGCGCCAGAAACACCGCATAGCGCGTAGCAAAAAGCGCGGCCTCTTCCGGCCTGTCCTGCCCATTCTCTTTCCCGTGTTCGCTCAAGCGCCGCCAGGAAGCATCGAGCATCAGTTGGTAATCGAGAAAGCGCCCCCAGAGATCACGAATTTCCTGGCTCTGTGCAGGTGTCAGAACCCGCTTCTCTGCCGGTGGATACGCCGGAAAAAGATCCTTCCGGGTCGCCATGTAGGCAACGATACCTGCCAAGCCCTCTCGCGCTTTAAGAATTGCCGCCGTTTCACCCTCGTTTCTCCGAATTCTCTCATCTGCGGGCACGGCGTGCGCCAGTGAGGACACCAGGAAAAAACACGAAAAGAAAAGCACCAAAAAAATGCGCATTACTTCATCTCCATTGATTTTCCGCACGACAATTACGCTCCACCGTCGTTTTCCGGATACTACCTGCAAACCACAATACCATCTCCAATTCCTTCTGCCGACAGGTTTCCTTCTTTCGCGAATTATCTGATACCGTGCACCCTTGGGATTCTCTGCAAAACCCCTCCCGTCATTGCAGCGCAACGCGAAGCGAAGTCGCAGAATCCAGACGCTACGTGGATCCTGCGGTATCAAGCAGGATGACAGGAGGCGGAAAAATAGGGTAATGCAGAGTTTCCCTTGGCGTTCTTGCCGCACAGGGTTCAATATGCGCGTGCCTTGTAACGATTTGCGACTGAAACAACCTTGAAATTTTTCTTATATAGCGGGCGCAGCCCGCTTTTTACAGATTCATATGACGACCCGAAAAATACTTTTGCTCAGCGTCTCTGCCGGCGCAGGCCATACACGCGCCGCCGAGGCGCTGCATCAATGCGCGCAGCAGCACTTTCCCGATGTGCAGACGCTGCATCTGGACGCGATGCAATACGTCACCGCCGCCTTCCGCAAAATCTACACCAGCGGTTACATGAAACTCGTCACCGCCAGCCCGACAATGTGGCGGTTGCTTTACGAAAAATCGGACGAGGCCGATCCGCGCTCGATCATGCAAAGATTGCGACGCGCTACCGAGCGGCTCAATACCAGGCCGCTGCTGCGCGCGGTGCGGGATTTTGAGCCGGATGCGGTGATCTGCACGCATTTCCTGCCCGCCGAATTGCTGATGCACAAGATTCGCCGCGCGCGCATGGATCTGCCGGTGTGGGTGCAGGTAACGGATTTTGATCTGCATCGTATGTGGATCATGCCGCACATGGCGGGTTACTTCGCGGGCAATGAGGAAATCGCCGCACGGATGCGGCAAAACATCGAGCCGTCCGCGCAGATTCACTGCACGGGCATTCCCGTGATGCCCGCTTTTGGCAACGCGCCCGATGCCGCCGACGCACGGCAACAGTTCGGGCTGGACCCGGCGCGACGCACGGTGCTGCTGATGGGTGGCGGCGCCGGCATGGGCGGGCTGGACGATGTGGCGCGCGCCTTGCTCGCTATCGAACACGACTTTCAACTGATCGTACTGGCCGGCAAAAACCAGGAGACCTTGCGGGCATTGCAAACGCTGGCGGAGCAGCGCCCGGGGCGACTGTTTCCGATGGGGTTTACCGATCAGGTGCATCGCCTGATGGCTTGCGCCGACTTTGTCATCACCAAGCCCGGTGGCCTGAGCACCTCCGAATGTCTGGCGGTGGGAGTGCCGATGATTCTCAACAGCCCCATTCCAGGCCAGGAAGAACGCAACGCCGACTATTTGCTGGAGCAGGGCGCTGCGCTCAAGGCCGTCGACAACACGGCGCTGGTGTGGCGTATGCGACGCCTGCTGTCCGATCCACAGTTGCTTGAGACGATGCGGCGCAACGCCGCCGCCATCGGCAAACCTCGTGCGGCGCGCGATGTGTTGCGTACCGTCATCGGACAGTTGGAAACGACCGCATGATATTCACACAACACGGTACGCTGCCGCGCACACCTGCCGCCGTTCTTGCTTCGTTAGCGTGGGTTTTGCTGCTGGCTTATTTTTTCGCCAACGTTGAGATTCAGATCGAAGGCGCAGCCGGCTGGGCTGCCAACCTGCCGACGTGGCGCGTCGAGAAACACTGGTTGCTCGATATTTTCTGGGGCAGTCGGCCCATCACGGGTTACCACGCCTGGATATTTTCCTGCGTGATGCTGTTCTTTCATTTTCCGCTGCTGTTCATGGGGCATTTTTCGTGGCGCGCGGAGGCGCGGGTAATTGCCTTCATTGCGATCTTCTGGATCGCGGAAGACTTCTTGTGGTTTGTGCTCAACCCCGCCTTTGGGCTGACCAAATTCCATTCCGAATCCGTACCCTGGCACATTCACTGGCTCGGCCCGGCGCCGCTCGATTACTGGACTTTCCTTGTGCTGGGTTTCGGGCTGCTCGCGTTGTCCTGTCGGCCTCCGAAAAAAGAAAAGTCATGAAATCCCTACGGATGCTCTGATTTATTCGACTGACCTGACCCCTCTCCCGCCTGCGGAAGAGGGTGCCCCGAAGGGGCGGGAGAGGGGCGCCCGTCAAGGATTCAATAAACTCAGGACAACTCCGGCAGAACGCTCATCACTTCCATTCCACCCATGTAAGGCCGCAGGACTTCGGGCACGACGACGGAGCCGTCGGCTTGTTGGAAGTTTTCAAGCACCGCCACCAGCGTTCGCCCAACCGCCAGCCCCGATCCATTGAGGGTGTGCACGAGTTCGTTCCTGCCCTGGGCGCTACGAAAACGTGTCTGCATCCGGCGAGCCTGGAAGGACTCGCAGTTGGAACAACTGGATATTTCGCGGTAGGTGTTCTGCGCAGGCAACCAGACTTCGAGGTCATAGGTCTTTGCGGCGGAAAAACCCATGTCGCCCGTACAAAGGACGACGACGCGGTACGGCAGGCCGAGCTTTTGCAGGATGGCTTCAGCGTGGCCCACCATTTCTTCGAGGGCGGCGTTGCTTTGTTCCGGGTGGACGATCTGCACCATCTCCACCTTGTCGAACTGATGCTGACGAATCATGCCGCGCACATCCCGCCCGCCGCTGCCGGCTTCGGAACGGAAGCACGGGCTATGAGCGGTGAGTTTGAGCGGCAAGGCATCGATGGGCAGAATCTGCTCGCGCACACTGTTGGTCAGTGATATTTCCGCCGTGGAGATCAGATATTGCTCGCGCGCTTCTTCGTCGCCGCCACGGGAAACCCAGAACATGTCGTTCCTGAACTTGGGCAGTTGCCCTGTGCCTTCGAGCGCCTCCCGGTTGACGATGTAAGGGGTATAGCACTCGGTGTAGCCGTGCTCGCGGGTGTGGACGTCGAGCATGAACTGGGCAAGCGCCCGGTGCAGCCGCGCAACCTGTCCGCGCATGAAGCAAAAGCGCGCACCGGAAAGTTTGGCCGCCGTGCCGAAATCCAGACCCAGCGCCGCACCGACATCGGCGTGATCGCGTACTTCAAAGTCGAATACTGGCGGCGTACCCCAACGGCGTATTTCGACGTTTGCGGTTTCATCCGGGCCTACCGGCACGCTGTCCTGCGGCAGATTGGGCAAGTTGGCGAGAAAGGCATCCATTCGTTCGAGCAGCAATGGCAGGGCTTGTTCGCAACGACCGAGTTCATCGCCAAGGAGTCCGACTTCGGCCAACACAGCCGAGGCATCCTCGCCCTTGCCTTTCAATACCCCTATTTTTTTGGAGAGAGCGTTGCGTTGTGCCTGGTATTCCTGGGTACGGGTCTGTAACGTTTTACGCTCTTCCTCAAGGGTGAGGAAAGCGGCGGTGTCCAGTTGCAGGCCACGTGTCAGGAGACGGGTTGCCACGGCGTCAAGCTGGCCGCGCAGCATCTGAATGTCAAGCATGGAAGGCGTCCTGGGTAAGTTCCTTATGGATCATGAACCAATTAGGGAGCACCTGCAAAACCCCTCCCGTCACTGCAGCGCACCGCGAAGCGCAGTCGCAGAATCCAGACGTTGCATGGATCCTGCGACTGCGCGCAGGATGGCAGGTGGTGGGCAATAGGGCAATGCAGAGTTTCCTTAGATTCACACGAATCAACCGGGTAGATAAGACAATACGGCAATATCGCTGATATGACAGTATAAGTAAATGATTTTCAATGTTTTTAAAGAAGTTGATCACATTACATCGTATTATTTTGATTTAAATGCTGTATAGGTAATGGAAAATTTCATGACTTATTTCCTTGCTTTTATGTCATGGTGGCATAGCCTTATAATATGCTACGTTAGAAGAGCCTGAGTACCATCCAGGAAGGGGGGGTTTTACCATGCTATCCATGCGCGATTGCCTTGATTATTGTGATCTCACGGACGATGAAGTTGCCTTGATTGCCGAGTTCGAGGGAATTCCCGATATCACGGCGGGCCAGGTGCTTTGCGGCCTGGTCCAAACCGATGAAGGTGTACAACTGCTGGCTCGCTGGCTCCAGGAATTGATCGAATATGCCGATGCCGCCGGGATGCCTGACAAGGCTGCGCGAGCCCGGGCAGAGTTCACCCGTTTTTCCATCTCGTACAATCTGCCAAACTGAAACGGTTTCCTGCCGGAAACCACTTTCTGATTCGTTGCGTTCATACCGCCGATTTTGATGGAGCATCTCATTTCAGGATGCTCCATTATTATTTTCCTCTTCCACAACGGGGTTGCCTTCGTGCCCTGCCCTGCCCGCCTGAACGTCGAGTCGGCGCAAATGGGCGAGTTTTTCGGCAATCTTCGCTTCCATGCCGCGTGGCGCAGGGCGGTACCAGCCCGGTGACTCTACGCCATCAGGCAGATACCGCTCTCCGGCAGCATAGGCTTCCGGTTCATCGTGCGCATAACGATAGCCGTGGCTATAGCCAAGTTCCTTCATCAGCTTTGTCGGCGCATTGCGCAGGTGCATTGGCACGGGCAACGAACCGCTCTGCCTGATAAAGCGCCGTACCGCGCCATAGGCCAGGTAAACCGCATTCGACTTGGCGGCACAGGCCATGAACACGA
>JAITMK010000004.1 GCA_031277415.1 Azoarcus sp. | reverse complement strand
GCGTACACAAGCAACTATTGGAGAGGGGGTTTCTCTCATTTTGTTGTCTGCTCCGGATGCAATGACCTACTACCCGGCAGTTGGCTTTCAACAAGCAGAAAATGCCTTTATCATCAAACGTAAAGGGTAGCGCCGTTTCGCAAAACCGTACCTTCCGGAACGGGAAAACCTTCGCAGAATCGTAGGGGAAAAATTTTTTACCGCCAAAATCAAGGGCGAAAAATTTTTCGCCCCTACTAATAGCGCGTTCCCAATCCCATCATTCCAGCCAGGAAAAACAGGGCAAAGCCGCTCCAGAACAGCGTAAGGGCATATTTTTTACGCACGAACAGCCCATACCCCATCAGGCAGGATGAGGTCATGACGCAGAGGAAAATTCCCGGGATGGACGCTCCAATCCCTATTCCCACGGTAATCGTCAGGAAAATCGCAGTAGTCGCAGCGCCCAGATCAGGCGCATTGACAAGAGTCCACAGAAAAAACATTCCCAGAATGAATAACGACCCGATAATCAACCTGCGGTAGTATATTTTGTATGGCATTTCCATATTTTCGATACTCCTCCGCTTTACATCAAGTACCCTGAAGCAAAAGACTGCTCTGAACTTCCGGCAAGATCGGGCTTCTCTGCAAAGCATCGCCCTTGATCTGTGCCTTCGGCAGCAAGGTGTTGAAACCTGCAAAAAAACCGGGGGGACAGACGGCGCTGTAGGTTCTGAAAATGGTCCGCGTTTCGTCGGAGACACTTAAAAATGAAAAATCCGACCGTTCATCAAACGTCAACATGAAATGCGTTGTCCTTTGGATAACTGTAAAACTCACAGAGGGGAGATGAGGAGCATGAACGGCTCAGGTTTGACGCAGCAGAACTGCCAGAACTGCCTTGCATGCAACCTCAAGAAACTCGTTCAATGCAAAAACCCTACTCCAACGACATGATGTCAGGACTATACACTATCATTTATGCGATTGTGAATATTTTCACGGAAAATTTTTTTTGGGCGTGTGTCGACGCCTCCTGAAAGCCTCTTCCATCGGCAGGAAACCGCCAAATTTCGGGAATCACATACCTGGGGAACATCTGCAAAACCTTTCCTGTCATTGCAGCGCAACACGAAGCGAAGTCGCAGAATTCAGACGCCGAGTGGATCCTGTGGTATCAAGCAGGATGACAAACGGTGGAGGCAGGGCAATACAGAGGTTTCCTGGCCTGCACTGCGTTCATTCGCCATTGCGAGGAAGTTCGCACTGCAAAAGGTTTGCAATGACGCAATGCCTGGATTGTTTTCTACCGTGCCGGACCGACAGGTCAATTCATGAATTTCAGCGTTCTTCCTGACCGATCAGGTTGAGGTCGAGTTGACCTCCGCCCTCTGAAATCTCGGTCGCCGTGCCGAAATCCCTGCCGCAAGACTGGCTTTCGACCCCGGAAAGATACTCAGCCGTGATGTCGCCGGTAATGTAACAGCCATCAAAACAGGATGTCTCGAAGAACTGAACCGCCGGGTTGATTCCACGCACGGATGCCTTGAGATCATCGAGGCTCTGGTAGAGCAGACCGTCTGCGCCAATTTCGCGGCAAATCTCCGCTTCGTCGCGCCCATTGGCGATGAGTTCGCTGCGCGTCGGCATGTCGATGCCGTAAACATTCGGATAACGCACCGGCGGCGCGGCGGATGCCATATATACCCTGGCCGCGCCCGCTTCGCGCGCCATGTTGATGATTTCCTTGCTGGTCGTGCCGCGCACGATGGAATCGTCGACCAGCAGCACGCTCTTGCCCTTGAACTCCTGGGGAATGGTATTGAGTTTCTGGCGCACGGACTTCTTGCGCAAGGACTGCCCCGGCATGATGAAGGTCCGGCCAATGTAGCGGTTCTTGACGAAACCCTCGCGGTACGGCAACCCCAGCCGCAACGCCATTTCCTGGGCCGAAGGGCGGCTCGAATCAGGAATCGGGATCACGACGTCAATTTCCGCATGAGGCATGGTGCATTTCATTTTTTCGGCGAGAAGTTCGCCCATCTTCAGGCGCGCTTCGTATACCGACACGCCGTCCATGATGGAATCGGGCCTTGCAAGATAGACATATTCAAATATGCATGGCGCGAGCACCGTTTTTGGCGCGCATTCGCGGCTGTGAAAATTGCCTTCCGTATCGATCAACACTGCCTCGCCCGGCGCAAGGTCGCGCAAAAGTTTGAATCCCAGCGTATTGAGCGCGACAGATTCGGAGGCTACCAGCCATTCGGTCGTGCCATTGGGCAATTCATTCCTGCCGACCACCAGGGGGCGGATACCATATGGATCGCGGAAGGCAAGCAGCCCGTACCCCGCAATCATTGCCACGGCTGCATAAGCGCCCCGGCAACGCCGATGTACGCCCGCCACGGCACGGAATATCGCCGCTTCGTCGAGCCTGAGGCCGCTGGCCGCGTCTTCCAGCTCGTGCGCCAGCACATTGAGCAGCACTTCAGAATCGGAATTGGTATTGATGTGGCGGCGGTCAGAGAGGAACATCTCCTGCTTGAGCGCCTCCGAATTGGTCAGATGCCCGTTGTGCGCCAGGAGAAGCCCGAAAGGCGAATTGACGTAAAAGGGCTGCGCCTCGGCAACTTCGAGCGTCGAACCCGCCGTGGGATAGCGCACATGCCCGATTCCCCAGTTACCGGCAAGGTAACGCATGTTGCGGGTGCGAAAGACGTCGCGCACCAGCCCCGGCCCTTTGTGCATGAAGAAGCGATCATTCTCCGCGGTAGCGATGCCTGCCGCATCCTGCCCGCGATGTTGTAACACCAGCAACCCGTCATAGAGCAACTGGTTGACCGGAGAAGCCGCTACGACTCCGAGAATCCCACACATGAAATACCACCCTGTTCCGTACTGAGAAATCCCCGGCTTTGGTGCCGGGGTAATTCAAATGAATTTCGTCCATCACCGAATCGACGCCCGGCAACCACGATTTGGCCACATTGACTGCGTTTTCCAACGGCTGCGCAAACAACGACTGTTTCCACCATGTCTCGCGCGACATGCCGACCAGGCTGCCGATCCAAACCACAGCCAAGGCAATCACAAACCCGCGGACGGCGCCAAACACTGCCCCAAGAAACCTGTCTGCCGCACCCAATCCCACTGCGCGCAACAATTTACGAAATAAAAGTTTTATCAGGAATGACAACAACAATACGGCAAAAAAGATCAGCGAGAATGCTGCGGCTACCCGAAGACGTGAATCGGCAAACATGTTTTCAAGCTGGAGCGCCGCAACATCGACATAGCGCCCGGCTGCAATCAGCGCCAACGCCCAGGCCACCAGCCCCAGAACTTCGCTTACCAGCCCACGCCATAAACCCAGTATGGCCGACAAGCCAAGAACGGACAGAAACACATAGTCAAAAACCGTCATCGCAAGAATTCAATGATCAGTACATTCAACGTGACGACAATACCGCTTTGTGACCATGGGTCTCCAGGCGGGCCATGACCTGCTCACCTTCTGTCCGAGCCAGCGGACCAATGCGAACCCGCGTCACCTTGCCCGCCTTTTCAGTGTAGGCGGGAAAGCCCTGTTTTTTTAGTTCCCTTACCTGTTTGGCAGCCCTATCCGCGTTTTTGAAAGCCGCAACCTGGATAAAAACCTGCCCCGCTTCCTTACCCGGTCCTGTTGCGGGAGACTTGCCCTCCAGCAGGGCAAGCACCGTATCTTCAGCATCTTCCTTCTGGGTAGCGCTCGGACGGGATGGTTTGGGTTTTTGCCGGGGTTCTTCGGTTGGCCGCACGGCAGTCGGATTCGGCGCGGGTTCTTCCGGTTGCACCAAGGCCAGTGGTGGAGAAGAAGGTTCCGGCAAAGGCGTGTCGACAACGGATGATTCGGCCGTCTCCGAAACCGTCTCCGAAGCCGAAGCCGCATCCGGTTCAATGACGACATCGGCGGATTCGGAACCGGCTTCGTGTCCGGCCTGAGCCAGTTCAGGTTCGGCGCGTCCGGGAACGGAAACCTGCATATCGGGCACGGCACGCGGCTCTTCACTGTTCATCAGCGAAAAAGACAGCACGACCACCGCCAACAATGCCAGGCTTGTCGCTCCCAAAAGGCGCCGGCGCGCCCGTTTTTTGATTTCCAACTCGGCGTCGCTTACCGTGAAATCAATAAAATCGCTCACATTAAAACCCCTATCAGTGCATCTCGCATCAACGGCAGCCTTGAATCGCCGCCAGTACATCGGCCACGGTCAGAAAAGAGCCAAACACTATAATTCTATCATCGCGCATCGCGTATTCACGCGCTCGTGCAAACGTAGCGGCAGGCGCCGCAGAGTTTTCCCTGATTTTACTTTTCTCCACCCCTGCCGCACACAGGCGCTCGATCAACACATCGGCATCCAGCCCCCGTGGGCCGGACAGAGTACAGGGCAGCCAATGGTCGACGCACGCGCTCATACGCGCCGCCACGCCTTCCACGTCCTTGTCGGCAAGTATTCCAAACACCGCCCAGGTTTCGGGAGCAAATCCGAGTTCTCCGAGATTTTCGGCCAGCACCTCCGCTGCCTGCGGATTATGGGCCACATCGAGCACCACTTGCGGTTGCCCCGGCAACACCTGGAAACGTCCCGGCAGTTCGACCAGCATCAAACCCTGCCGGATCGCCTGCATGGAGACCGGAATGCGCGAACGCAAAACATCGAGCGCCGTTATCGCCGAGGCCGCGTTGGAAAGCTGGTTTGCGCCGCGCAAGGCCGGATAAGCCAGGGTGCGATTCGTCACGGCATTGCCGCCGCACATCGGCGTTTCATTACACCAATAACGCCATTGGTAACGGTTATCAGTGGCAAAACCAAAATCGCGCCCGGAAACCCAAAGCTCCGCACCGATTGCCCGTGCGTGCCCGACAAGGCTGTGGGGCGGATCCCGGTCGCCACAGATCGCCGGACATCCGGCGCGGAAAATGCCCGCTTTCTCGAAACCGATGGCCTCGCGCGTATTGCCGAGATAATTCATGTGATCCATCGCCACGCTGGAAACGATGGCGCAATCGGCATCGATGACGTTGACTGCATCGAGCCGTCCGCCCAACCCGACTTCAAGGATGATGACATCGAGCTGCGCCGCGCAAAACACCTTCCAGGCTGCCAGTGTGCCATGCTCAAAATAAGTCAGCGCCACATCGCCGCGCGCGGCTTCAACGTCGGCAAACGCAGCCGCCAGCATTTCGTCACCGGCCTCGGCACCGTCAATACGCACTCGCTCGTTGTAGCGCAGCAGATGAGGCGAAGTGTAACAGCCGACGCGATAGCCTTCGGCACGCAGGATGGCTTCGAGCATGGCGCAGACCGAACCCTTGCCGTTTGTGCCGCCGACGGCAATCACCACCGCATCGGTACCGGAGCCGAGCGCGGCATACACTTTTGAGACACGCGCAAGATCGAGACAAATGGATGCCCCGTGCCGCGCTTCGAGTAGCTCAAGCCAGTCGGCCAGCGTCACCGGCAACCCCTCACGAATCAGACATAAACAACAGGCGGCTGCCGATTGAGAAGGTTGAGGAGATCAGCCAGACACTCTCGCAATTGCCGACGGTCGACGATCATGTCGATTGCCCCTTTTTCAAGCAGAAACTCGGAACGCTGAAAACCTTCCGGCAACGTTTCGCGCACGGTTTGTTCAATGACCCGTGGGCCGGCAAAACCGATCAAGGCGCCGGGTTCGGCAATCACGACATCGCCCATGAAGGCAAAACTCGCCGACACGCCACCCATCGTCGGATCGGTGAGCACGGTGATGAATGGCAATCCCCGCTGGCTGAGTTGGGTGATTGCCGCCGTGGTCTTGGCCATCTGCATCAGCGAGAATAAACCTTCCTGCATCCTCGCTCCGCCGGAAGCCGTGATGCAAATAAAAGGCAGGCATTTATCGAGCGCAACACGTACACCTCGCACGAAACGCTCTCCCACCACCGAACCCATCGACCCCCCGAGGAAATCGAACTCAAAACAGGCCACGACCAACGGCACACCGAACACTGTGCCCTGCATGACCAGCAGCGCGTCGGCTTCGTCTGTTTCTTTCGCGGCAGTAGCCAGGCGCTCTGTATATTTGCGCGAATCCTTGAACTTGAGCGAATCGACGGGAGCCACTTCAGCGGCAACTTCAAAGCGTCCTTCGGGATCGAGCAGCAAGCCGAGTCGCTCGCGCGCGCCGATACGCAGGTGATGCCCGCATTTTGGGCAAACACTCAGATTGAGTTCGAGATCGGAGTGATAAAGCACCTCCTCGCAAGCCGGACATTTGTTCCACAGCCCTTCCGGGATCGACTTGTTGCGCACGGCGCCTTCGTCTCGCTTGATCCGGGGAGGGAGTATTTTTTGCAGCCAGCTCATAGATCACGCTCCGGCGAGTTCATCGAGTTTCACGCGGACTCCGCGCACGAATGTTTCAACATTGGCACAAATCCGGTCACGCGGACTCGCTTCAATTTCTTCGACGATACGGCTGCCGATCACCACTGCATCGGCTACCGAACCGACTTGTTTCGCAATTTCGGCATCACGAATGCCGAATCCTACTCCTACCGGCATCCCTGCAACGGTACGAATACGTGGAATTCGGCGGGCGATTTCATCCAGATCGAGATGTGCCGCGCCGGTTACGCCTTTGAGAGAGACGTAATAAAGATAACCGCTGCCTGCTCGGGCAACATCGCGAAAACGCTGTTCGGAAGAATTCGGCGCAAGCAGAAAAATCTGGTCAAGTCCGGCAGCGCGCACACTTGCGGTGAACTCCACGCATTGCTCTGGCGGATAATCGACTACCAGCACGCCGTCGACGCCCGCTTTCCCGGCGACATCCGGAAAAACGGCTGCACCCATCGCCTCGATGGGATTGGCGTAGCCCATCAACACGACCGGAGTCACTGCATCTTCCACGCGAAAGGCGCGAACGATGTCGAGCACGCGGGCCAGGCTCATGCCTTTGGCCAACGCCCGTTCCGAAGCGCGCTGGATGACCGGCCCATCGGCCATCGGATCGGAAAACGGCACCCCCAACTCGATGATGTCGGCCCCGCCCGCGACGAGCGAGTGCATCAACGGCACGGTCAGTTCGGCATCGGGGTCGCCCGCAACAATGAACGGAATCAGCGCCTTGCGCCCTTCGGCCTGCAATCGTTGGAAAGTAGTTTGAATTCTGGACATAAACCCTTGGTGCTTCGAGAAGCTCAAAACCGGATGCCTGACCGCTCGGCTACGGTATGCATGTCTTTGTCGCC
This sequence comes from Azoarcus sp., assembly GCA_031277415.1. Taxonomy (GTDB): domain Bacteria; phylum Pseudomonadota; class Gammaproteobacteria; order Burkholderiales; family Rhodocyclaceae; genus WRNU01. Next base: position 2,116 of record JAITMK010000004.1, on the reverse strand, counting down.
GCGCCCGGAAAGGCAAACCAGCAGGAGTTGGTCACGGAGCAGCGTGGGCGCAAGTTTCATGGCCTGCGCCAGGGCATGAGAAGACTCCAGCGCCGGAATGATGCCCTCGAAATGGCAAAGCGCATGGAAGGCATCGAGCGCCTCGGCATCGGTCACGGCAACGTATTCGGCACGGCCGCTATCTTTCAACCACGCATGTTCCGGCCCCACGCCCGGATAATCGAGCCCGGCAGAAACAGAGTGGGTTTCAACGATCTGTCCGTTTTCGTCCTGCATCAGACGGGTACGGTTGCCGTGCAGGACTCCGGCCCTTGCGTTGGACGTGAGCGGCGCGGAGTGACGCCCTGTTTCGATCCCTTCTCCGGCGGCCTCGACTCCGATCAGGCGCACGTTTTCATAAGGAATATAGGGATGAAAAATCCCTATCGCGTTGGAACCGCCTCCCACGCAGGCAATCACCATATCCGGTTGACGCCCGAAGATTTCCGGTACCTGTGTCAGGCACTCCCTGCCGATCACCGTCTGAAAATCGCGCACCATCTCCGGATACGGATGCGGTCCGGCCACTGTACCGAGAATATAGAAAGTATCGGAAACGTTCGTCACCCAATCGCGCATGGCTTCATTGAGCGCATCCTTGAGCGTCCTGGAGCCGGATTCCACCGGAACCACTGTCGCCCCCAGAAGCTTCATGCGATAGACATTGGCCGTCTGCCGCGCTATGTCTTCGGTGCCCATATAGACCACGCACCTGAAGCCGAACCGGGCCGCCACGGTGGCCGTTGCCACGCCGTGCTGCCCGGCGCCGGTTTCGGCAATCACTCTGGGTTTACCCATGCGTTTGGCCAGGAGCGCCTGCCCGATGCAATTATTGACCTTGTGCGCGCCCGTGTGATTGATGTCTTCACGCTTCAGGAGAATCTGCGCGCCGCCCAGTTTTTCGGAAAGCCGCCGGGCATGGTAGACCGGGCTTGGCCGCCCGACATAATGCTTGAGTTCATGTTCAAATTCGGCGATGAAGGCCGCATCCTTGCGGTACGTCTCGTAAGCCGTGCGCAACTCTTCCAGTGCGGGCATGAGTGTTTCGGCAACAAAAATACCGCCATACGGGCCGAAATAGCCCTGCGCGTCAGGAAACGGGTATTGCTGCTGCACGCTAACCATCGGCGTTACGAACTCCTGCGATAAACGCGGCGATTTTCGCCGCGTCCTTGATTCCTTTTGCCATTTCCACCCCGCTTGACACATCAACCGCCCAGGGCCGCAACCTGCGGATGGCTCCGCCCACGTTATCGGGATCGAGTCCTCCCGAAAGTACCAGTGGACGCCCTACTTCCCGGGGAACCAGCGACCAGTCGAACGTTTTGCCGCTGCCTCCATATCCTTCAGCGAAAGCATCGAGCAACAAACCACGAGTGCCGGGATGAGAAGCAGAGAATTCTAACAGATCAACTCCGGGACGCATCCGAACCGCCTTGATCCAGGGCAAGCTTATATCCGAACCGGGAACGGCGGACAAGGCCGCGCACCGGGCATCGCTTTCGTCACCGTGAAACTGAAGCCATTGCAGAGGAACCCGGCGCAACGCTTCGGCCACAAATTCAGCCTGCGGGTCGACAAACAGCCCCACTGCCGCGACAAAAGGCGGCAACAGCGCCGCCAATTCAGCCGCCAGATCGAACGTGATATTGCGTGGGCTGGGCGGATAGAACACGAAACCGACCGCATCGGCACCTGCCTCGGTAGCCGCGACGACATCCTGTGGCCGTGTAAGTCCGCAAATTTTGATCCGGGTACGCAACACTTAAGGATCCTCTGATTAACCCCGTTCGCCCTGAGCTTGTCGAAGGACGAGTGGCGCATTTACAGGGCTTCGACAGGCTCAGCCCGAACGGTTGTGGGTTGTTCAGAGTTTCCTTAAGGAACATCTGCATTACCCTATTTTTCCGCCGCCTGTCATCCTGCTTGATACCGCAGGATCCACGCAGCGTCTGGATTCTGCGACTTCGCTTCGCTGCGCGCAGAATGACGGGTGGGGTTTTGCAGGGGTTCCTTAAGGAACCTCTGAATAATTCGTTTGTGCCCACTTTTCGTTGTAAAAGAAATCCAACGCTAC
>JAITMK010000071.1 GCA_031277415.1 Azoarcus sp. | reverse complement strand
AGGCGTTCAGGATGCTGCGCCTCTACGCACAGGCGTATCCAGTGCAGGTGGAATCGGGCAAAGCGGTTATAGAGCTTACCAATCCAATCGGCTGGTTCGAGAGGATTCTGTTCGTCCAGGCGTCTGCGCAGTTCGTCACTGATGCCCAACGCCCAGGCGTGGTCGTCCTTCATAACTGAGCGGAAAATCTGCCAGTTGGTGGCTAACCTGAACAAATCCAGATCGGTATCGCGCCGATCCTTGAGTTGAATGCCCCAGATCTGCCAGGCTTGGTCGTACTTTTCAGCTGCCTTGCCGAAATGACCTTGAGCATGCAGCGTGTTCGCCCAGTTCGTCAGCAGCCTGGCGCGGTCGGCATCGAGTTCAGGCCGACCTTTAAGTCGAATGCTCCTGATTTGCCAGGCTTGGTCGTACTTTTGTGCCGCCTCGTCGAAATGCCCTTGAGCACACAGCGTGTTCGCCCAGTTCATCAGCAGCGTGGCGCGGTCGGCATCGAGTTCAGGCCGACCTTTAAGTCGAATGCCCCTGATCTGCCAGGCTTGGTCGTACTTTTGTGCCGCCTCGTCGAAATGACCTTGAGCGTACAGTGTGACCGCCCAGTTCATCAGCAGCGAGGCGCGGTCGGCATCGAGTTCAGACCGATCCTTGAGTTGAATACCCCAGATCTGCCAGGCATCTGCGTACTTTTGTGCAGCCTTGGCGAAATGCCCTTGAGCATCCAGCGTGTTCGCCCAATTCATCAGCAGCCCGGCGCGGTCGGCATCGAGTTCAGGCCGACCTTTAAGTTGAATGCCCCAGATCTGCCAGGCTTGATCGTACTTTTCAGCAGCCTTGTCGAAATGCCCTTGATTACGCAGCGTGTTCGCCCAGTTCATCAGCAGCATGGCGCGGTCGGTATCGAGTTTAGGCCGACCTTTAAGTCGAATGCCCCAGATCTGCCAGGCTTGTTCGTACTTTTGTGCTGCCTTGCCAAAATGACCTTGAGCATCCAGCGTGACCGCCCAGTTCATCAGCAGCTTGGCGCGGTTGGCATCGAGTTCAGGCCGACCTTTAAGTTGAATGCCCCAGACCTGCCAGGCTTGATCGTACTTTTCAGCAGCCTTGGCGAAATGCCCTTGAGCACGCAGCGTGACCGCCCAGTTCATCAGCAGCGAGGCGCGGTCATTATCGAGTTCAGTCCGCTCAGTGAGTTGAACGCCCCAGATCTGCCAGGCTTGATCGTACTTTTCAGCAGCCTTGTCGAAATGCCTTTGAGCACGCAGCGTGACCGCCCAGTTCATCAGCAGCGTGGCGCGTTTGTCATCGAGTTCAGACCGATCCTTGAGTTGAATACCCCAGATCTGCCAGGCATCTGCGTACTTTTGTGCCGCCTTGGCGAAGTGCCCTTGAGCATCCAGCGTGTTCGCCCAGTTCATCAGCAGCATGGCGCGGTTGGCATCGAGTTCGGGCCGATCCTTGAGTTGAATGCCCCAGACCTGCCAGGCATCTGCGTACTTTTGTGCTGCCTCGTCGAAATAACCTTGATCATGCAGCGTGAGCGCCCAGTTCATCAGCAGCGAGGCGCGGTCATTATCGAGTTCAGACCGGTCCTTGAGTTGAACGCCCCAGATCTGCCAGGCTTGATCGTACTTTTCAGCAGCCTTGTCGAAATGCCCTTGATTACGCAGCGCGTTCGCCCAATTCATCAGCAGCGTGGCGCGTAGATCTTCCAAAACCAATGGTTCGAGCGCGTGCTGCCCTGTTGCCAGATCGGCATTCAGGATGTTCCACGCCTGCTCACAATATCGAGCAGCGGCGGCGTAATCACCCAGGTTGTATTTTTCAACAGAAGCTTCAAATGCAGCAACAAAAGCATGCCAAGGATCGTTTGGGTTTGTCATTTTCTGTTCCTTTCTCAATATCTGATCTTTCAAATAACCCATACCTGAATTCCCGGCACATTGGCACAGCATTTAATGCCATGAGCCACCATGACGTGCCCCGTTACCGGGGTTCGGAGCAGTTGCTGCCTGTAATCGTTCCAGCCCAGCTTTTGCATCGTTTGCCACTGTTGCCTGAATTTCTCCCCATAAACCGGATCAGGGTTGGCAAACATGGCCCGGATGCGTTCCGGCGCGTTATGCTGCTGCCCAAGGCGTTGCAGCGCCAGGCATCCCAGTACATTACAGAATCCTTCCTCGTCTTTGGAGTCCGGGCTGAACCGCACATGTTGTTCGCAGCACCATACATGCCCCAGTTCATGCGCCAAGGTTTCCACGGCCAGGGCGGCTGGCATGCCGTAGAGCATGACGACCCGAGAATCGATCCTGTCCCGGCAAATGACAACCTGCGCATAACCTACCGTGTTGGCGCCTACTTGCTGCATGGCTCGACGATCCTGTAGGCGCAGGAACACTTGATCCCATCGGATTGTCAGCCCCAGTTCGGCAAAGCAGTGGCGCACGTGCTGCCACACCGCTTCGAGTTGGTGCCCGTGCTTGATGGCCGTGCGGTGACAAGGCGCGCAGATGATGCGCCCGTCGCCGTAGCGCAGCCCGGTTCGCCCCGGCATGAAGATGGGCCAGTGCGCAGGGCGGATCATCGTGGCGCAGTAGGTGCAGTGCATGATGTGTGCTCCCGGGCGGTTTCAGGGTAGCCGGTTGATGGAGCCGCAAGCGTGGCCGTCCTTGTCGCGCACCAGGGCAGTTTGCCCCCCGCCGGGCGAGCGGTTGATGAAGGAATGAAACCAGTCCGAGACGTTGAAGGCGATATCGGCCGGAGCGCATACCTTGGAGGCGTGACTGCGGCGGTTTTTGAACAAGCCGCCGACAGCGGGCAGCACTGGTATGGACAGAGCCATACGGGTGGCGAATTTGACGAGTTGAGCGGTTTTCATGATGGGTCTTCCAGAGGTTGAAGGCGACGAGGGCCAAAGCAAGGGTGGCTATGCGGCCAGAAAATCGATACGGATATCCTGAAATTCCAGATGGTCGTTCGGCTTCACCAAAACGCCCCCCGTCGCCTCGGGTGTGACATGAAAGCGTTTGCCGCCAGTAATCAGGGTCATGCCGTTGCGACCGGTTACGTAGACGCGCGCTACGCCGGGATGGGCCGGTTGCACCACGAGATGCCTGGTAGACAGGTATGGGTTGCCGGGGAGTTCATTGCGGCCGAGCGACAGGTTGTTGTGCAGAGGGATCACCCTGCCGCCAGGCAATTGCACCTGCAAGGCGGGCGGCACCCTGGTTGCCTTGCAGCACGGGGAAACCGTCAAGCCCGTATGCCACCAAAACGGGCTTTTACACTTAGGACAGATCATCAGGTGGTTATTTTGCAATTCATCCGCCAGGGTAGTCATGAACGTCTGGGCTGTCGGTTGCAACCCGGGATCGGGAGACAGCAACCCGCGCAAAGCGGTTTGAAGCGATGGCGAAAGGGATGTGAACGGCAGACCTCTACCGTCGGCATCCAGGCGGGTTCCGCAGAGCGGGTCGCCTGGCAGGGTGCCCCTGGCGCGGCGGGCGTTCATGTCATTCTCATCGAGGCCGCCTGCGTCGATGTTACGGCCAAGCAGGGCCTCGTATGTCATGACTCCAAAGGCGTACAGGTCAGAGTGCGTATCGGCCATGCCCTTCCCGGCGTCTAGCCAGGGGGAGATGTGCTCACAGTCATTTGACATGACTGGCCGAAGTGAAGGGTCGCCATTGAAGCTGTTGCCGAAATCGATGAGGATTACCTGCAACGCCTCATTGCTACCCATAATGCATACGTTTTTAGCGTTGATGTCGCCATGCGAAATGCCTCGACTATGCAGGGTATGCAACATGCTGCCCAGGTTGCCGACGAAGCAAACGCGTTCACCATAGCGATGATCCTTCCCGCGCCAATCCGACCAGGGCACCAGGCCGTCGATCCAGGAACAGACATAGCCCGGCCGCTTTGAATCCGTACTCATTGCAAACGGTGCGTTGAAAAAAGGACCAAGCCGGTCCAGTCTGGCATCGACCAACCATTCGACGCGCTTGTGAATGTGTTTCATCAAATCGTCATTGTTGGCAAAGCCTGCTGGCGGGTAGTCAAAGTTTCGGAACTGTTTGTAGAAGACGGTATTTCCATCCAGAGTGGCCTTGTACCCCGCTCCTTCGCCACCGTCCAGCGGCTGACCCACAATCGTTACGGTTCCGGCGGTGGTTTTGACCTTATCGCCTACATCAAGATACCCAAGCATGATGAATCTCCTATTTATTTATGAGACAAAGCGAAGTTGTTTTGCCCGGCATAAGCTGCCCGCAGGCGTCGCGATGCCAAGTTGGCGGCTGCCGCCGTCTGGCACAGGGGGGTGGCGAGGTAGCACACCGTCATGTTGTCGTGAAAACGATCATCACCACCGCATTTCAGCAGGAATTGGGTCAAGGCCGTTTGTGGCACAGAGTTCGAGTTTTGCTCGAACCACTCCCAAAATGCGGCTGGCTCGGAATAGACGTCAAAGATGCCATCAGTTCCGGCATAGAGGCGATCTCCCGCGTGGCGACAGTGGCTGGAGAAACTGGGAACGCCTTCCTGTTTCGGCCCGAGTGATGCAGTTATACGACTTTGGTCGTCGACTTCCTGGTGCGGACGGATCAAAGACTCCCACCGTCCGTTTTGGCGATGCAGCACCACCCCACCGTCGCCGATATGCCCAACGTAATAGCTCGACTGAGTGGCAATGACTACGATCAGCGTCGTCCGTAACGAATTCTCATCCCAGTACTGACCGGCGTTGCTCAAGACATGACTGGCGGCCTCGAAGGCAGTGCACAATCTTTTAGTCGGAGGTAATTCCGAGCGAATGATGATTGCCTCGGATGCGGCACGTACAGCCAGACAGGATGCATATTGCCCTCCGGGATGCCCCCCGCATCCGTCGGCGACAAGGAGGCAATCCAGTCCTTGGCCTTCGATCCGGAACATGGCTGCGTAGTCTTCGTTGCCATCACGTGGCCCGGCGATGCTGACGGCGGCGCGCAGGGGAGAAGGGCGGGTTATGACGTCGCCGTACTGGCGCGACAACGATGCCATCCACTCCTTTTGGTCGATATAGGCGACGTCGGCTGCGCCAAAACGAGCTGGATGCGGCATGACGGCGACCGGCTTTGGGGGTTCGGCACTTTCGTCGGGCTGCACAGCCACCGTATCCGCCAACAGAGGTGTTTCTGTCGTTACCTCGCTTTTGCGTCGAAGTGCAGTTCGCATGGCGACCCCAGCGCGAGCAACCAGGACGGCCCCAAAAATGCCGCCAAAGGCCATACCCAGAGGCGCCAATTTTTCAAGATCGCCGGGAGCGTTCGCCGCCGCGACGTCCGCGGGGATAACGTTATCCGGTACTGGGATGAAAGGTGGGGCAACAAATTCGATGGAAGGAACAATTTGAATGACAGGATTCTCCGCTGGAGGCGACGGAGGCGACGTGTCGGACGATGGATTGCTTGTAGCGGTAGGAGCGGTGGGTGTTGTGTCTGACATGGTGGCTCTCCGGCGGTCAGGAGGGTTGGAAGCCGTGCTGGCCATTGCCGTTATTGCAAAAAGAAGGCATGCCACAGCGGCGAAAACGATCAGCCAGCGGGTCTTACCCGCCGGGCGCATGATGGTAATGGCCGGGATTACGGGAGCATGTGGGTGGGGACGTACCAGGCCAGGCGGCGGCTGGACAACAGATGGACTCGTAATGCCGTCCCAATTTTCGGCGCCCGGAACTTTGATGATCTGGAAAGATGTCGTAGTCATGGTGTTTCTCCTGATGGCTGGTACTGGGTGTAAGAGCAACAACTGTCGAGTTGCCGCTATTTGTCTGTGCGTTGCATGTGTTTTTTCGGTTATAGCCTCCAGCACGGCAGAGACAGACACCTGAGCAGTTGCGCTTCCAGCAACTCATGACTGCCTTGTAGGGCTTCGAGCAAAGCGTAGGAATGCACCGCATATCGTTGGCGTTCTCGTTGCGTCCACTCCGGACGAGGCGAGCGGAGATTCGCCAGCCGGTCGGCAAGCTTTATTGCTCGTGCTGCGGGCGGCATGCCTGCCGCACGATCCAATTGGAGCGCCTTGCGTTCTGGGGGCAGCAAATTAGGATCGTCGGTGAGTGCTTCGACCAGTTGTAAAACGTCATCCCCCAGATCAAGCGCAATCAACGTGCGCATGGAGGGAGGGCCTTTTTCCAGGGCGTCGTGCAGCAAAGCGGCCGCGAGTTGCTTTACATCGGTTATCCCCGCTTCCGCCAAATTGCGAGCCACCTCGATCGGGTGTTCGATATAATCCTGCCCATCGGCGCGCTTACCGCCACGGTGGGCCTGCGCAGCCAACGCCAGTGCTTTGAGAATCAACGCCATCTCACCCGCTTGCGTGAGGTTCTCTGGCGCTGCCGCAATTGTCGTGTGATTGCTTGCTGAACTCATGGCGTTGCTCCTCAGGGATATCTGCGAGGCAGCCCCCTTGGCAGCCTCTGGCCCTTCATATGAGTGACAACGCGTTCAGATTTTCGGTGTAATCGGCAAATATTTTAAAAAAAATTCAATGTGCGCATCGGCATCGCTGCCCGGCTGGGGGATCGGTGCCTGTCAGTTGCCCAGCGGTGTGGGTGCCGCGCTTCGTGCGGCACGCAGCTTTTCCAGAGCCAATGGTTCGAGCGCATGCGCTTTCGTTACCAGATTGCCGTCGAGAATATCTCAGGGCGATTGCATCTATATATCACACCCGTTTTATTCCTACGCACTTTCCCATTCCGTCATTCCCGCGTGCCTTTGGCGGGAATCCAGTGTCTTTTGTAATCCAATCAATACGGCCCTTTTTGCCTCATGCGTTGGACTATTTGTCGCCGCGAGGCGTTTGCTGTCAAAGATAAAGGCGCTGGATTCCCGCCTTCGCGGGAATGACGAGGAATTCAGAATGCAACTGCTTGAATTAAAATAGTTTTAATGCGTTTGTTAAGAATGAAGTATAATGACAAACAGGTACAATAGTCCTGGAGAATATCCCACTCCTGCTCATAAAATTGAGCGGCTGCGGCGTAATCGGCCTGATCGTATTTTTCGCGTGCAGCAACATATGCGGCACTAAAAGCACGCTGAAGTTTTTTCATGGTTTGCTCTGCATATTCGCGAACACGAATAAAAAAAGCCGACCAATGCCGGCTTCTTCAATCAATCCTCTGGAATGGCGTCTAGCTCGTCATCTTTTAGGTTTTCGCCAATTGTGATGTCTATGTTTTGCAGGGAGTAGTCATAGCGTAGCTTGCAGTCTTTTGTATTGGCACGAGCCGCATAGTCCTCACTGACAGTCACTTCCAGGTCAATGGACAGATCATCGTTTCTTGTAAACTCAAAGACGAGCACTATTTCGCCATCGATCTCCAAGGTTACAGAGCCCTTGTTTTCGGGCATGACCTGGTTGCTTCTTGACTTCAGATCCAGTCCAATAATGAGCGTTTGCCCGTCCTCATGCAGATCCAGAGTGGGTTCGATGTGTGGAGGTGGCGCTTGCTGATCCGTTTCATCTGTGCCTTCTCTCGGTGAGCGCAGTGCAGATTGCAGCGCCATGGGTGTTGGCGAAGATGCAGGATTGAACGCATCAGCCAACTCTTTTGCCGTGCGTAGCACTGTGTGAAATACACGGTTGATCTGTTGCTTGCTCTGTTGCCATAGACTGCTCGATTCACGGGCTATGCGTTCTTCTACCTGCTTCTGGAAAGCGCTTCTGCCCGCTTCGTCCCAGATCATGCGCAGGTTTTCGGCCACGTCTTCACCCATATAGGCAGCAGTGGCAAGCAGCACCTGTTCTTTGTCGAACTTCATGCCTTGCTCCGCAGCCGCTTTTTTGGCCTCTTCCACGCCATAAGAAACCGCATAGAGAGCCAAAGCCAGTGTATCTTCGGAATGAACTGGTTCTGTATCGGTCGCGTTCATATTAAGACTCCTTGAAAGGATTAGACAGGTTTTCATGGCAAATTTTTTCGAATCGTTTTAGCGTCTCATGAACGGTACTAGGAGACTTGAGGCCGAAATCATTTGCAATTTCGTCAAGAGTGTAACATCGGTCATCTCCTTTTAGTCCGTATTTCATTTCGACCATTTTTCTTACTTTTTCCGGATCTTTAAAATTTTCTTCAATAAGATGAAGAGATTCTTTCTTTAGACGTATCATCTCCATTGCAGTCTGCTTATACGACAAAATCTCCTCAGGGCCAGGCTCCTCGTATTGGATGTTATCAGGAAGTTCTACCGATTCTATTATTATTGGATCGCCCTCATACTTCGGGGGTTTTACAATTTTCAATTCATCTATTTGTTCCGAAACTGTTCTCTTTAGGATTGTGTAGCACCAAGTCGAAAACTGCGAATCGCCCCTAAAGTTTTTAATTGAGGTGAAAATTTTTTCCAAGGTCGCCTGCTGAACATCGTCGAGAAGGTGAGAATTATTCATTTTATAGACTTTGGCTAATATTTTGATGGCTTGTACTTTCAACCGATCTTTCAGTGGCAGCTTACCGTTTCTGGGTACTTCTAACAGATACCGAAAAGCGGTGTTATCACCGTTACGGGCGAGTTCAATTAGTTCTTTCTCTGAAAGCTTGGAGTAATCGCGTGGAACAGACATAGTGGCTCTCCTATTATGAATGACCATTCTAACTCAATCTGCCAGTGCAATTACTGTTTGCGTACAGGAACTGCCGCGCCCGAAAGCGTGGCAGTTCCCTGCCGGTTTCTTTTACCCGGCGGCGCCGAGCATCTGCGTGCCGTTGTACCCGAACTGGTTGTTGGGCGGTATCGCCATGGTGCCTCCTGCATTGTGGTTGGCCATCATGGTGAGGGTGCGGGTGAGCAGATGGGTGACGCGGTTGATATCTTCCGGGCTGGGGTCGTTGGTCAGTTCCAGCGATATTCCGCCCGTGGCGTTGGCCAACTCGTGCAGGTTCACGTCATTGGGGGCGATCACAATCACTTTGATGCCCAGGGAGTTGAGTTCCTGGGCGACCTGAGCCGCATTCTTGCCGTCACGCGTGGGCTTGGAGCCTGAACTCGAAAAAAGCGCGATGACCCGGCGTGCGTTGGGCGACGGGTTCAGAGGATAGGTGCGCGCTATGGTCTGCACCGCATCGAGTTGGGTTTCCAGTTCGTCGCCGCCGCCCTCATAGCTGATTCGCGCCAAAGTTGCCTTGAAGTCATCGACCGACAGGTTGTGGCCCAGGCTGAAGTTTGCGTCGGAGTCATATTCGAGATCACGCGTGATATGCATGGCCAGTTGCAGGGTACCCATGCTCTTCCCCAGATAGTCGGCAGTCTCCGCAGCGACATTGGTGATGCCCCTGTTGAAAACGTCCGAAGAGCCGGTGGCGTCGATGAGCGAAACAAAAGACAGAGCTACGGGCAATTTACGGTCCCGATCCTTGATGCCTCTGATGACGGGGCCGCCCATGTCGGCGGCGGCTTGGGAGGGGGTGAAATTGAACGAGGACATGATGTGTCTCCTTCAGAAATGGTGGTTTGGCAAGCTACAGGGCGCCCGGGAAAAGCACCCAACCCCTATGGCTAAATTTGAACGGCCGTTTTCGGGTCAAGTGCACCTGGGCAAGGGCCATTCCAGGGTGTCGGGGGGAGGTCGCCTCAGGCGGGATTGCTGCGACAAGGTTTTGCCGACCATCGCAAACAAGGGCTTGAGTTGGCCGACATCGGCATAGGCGTAGTGATCGGGTGCCGTAGCCAGGCGGATGAGTTGCTTTTCATCGGCGTCTGAACCGAAGCCAATGCTGATGATCTTGGCGCCCATCTGTTTGAGACGGTCAGCTTCGATCTCTGCCTGATGACCATCATCCAGTTGTCCATCGGAGAAAATGATCACGACAGGCGGTTGTAATTTGCGGTCGGGACGCCCGCCATATTGGGTGATTTCAGCTTGAGCCAGAGAAAGAGCCGGCGCCAGACGAGTACATCCCCCGTCGCCGTCCAAACTGACGGCCGCTGCCAGCGGTTCTTTGGCGGAGTGCGCCACATGAGCGCTGGAGCCATAGATGATGACGGATACTCTGAAACCGTCCTTATTGGCTTCTTCGGCCAGTTCCTTCTGGCAGACAGAGAAAGCCTGGGAAGCTTCATGGCCTTTGCCGCCGCTCATGGAACCGGAGTTGTCGCCCACAAAAATGATCAACTGATCGCCGTAGCTTTTCATCCGACGGTTGCTGTCGGGCACGCCTGCAATGATCGGCCCGCCACCTTGCTGGTTCTGAGAGCCGGGAGTGCCAGAAGTAAACGAAGTGATGGCTTGCTGAACTGGCGTTCTGGTAAACATTCTGTCCATTTTGTTGCTCCTTTATGCGGATGCTGGAATAAACAAGTAGCTTGTTTGCTACCTGTCTGTTTTTTTAGTAGGGAGCATTGGAGAAAATTTCGGGCGCACCACCCATCGGCGCGTTACCCGAAGCAGGGCGGCAGCCAACTTCCGAGCGTTTGCGGCTACTCAATTACGGGGGGATGTCGAGACGGTCGCAAGGTGTGGGAAGGTTTACAAATTAATTGCGCGCTTCTTCTTCCACCCAGATGTGGTGCGCTACGCCATGCTCCAGCGCCAGTTCCATGTGCTCGCAGAGGACGAGCGTCATTGGGCGTTGCTGGAGGACGGTAAGGGGTTGCTGGGCGACGAGGCCGTAGGCAAGCAGTTGTTCGCGTTGCAGGGGATCGATTTCTTCGCCGAATTCGGCCAGCCGCACCCGGTGGCCGGTGGGTGTGCCGGTGAGGCGGATGCGGACGGTGTGCGCGATCATGAGAAGCCTGCAAAACGCAAAAGATGGTTGACCAGGCCGCCGATGAAAAAGGCGACGGGCATGATGATTGCCAGCATCAGGGTGGCGGTGCGCAATCCCTGTTCCTTGATGATCATCATCACGCTGGCAATGCAGGGAACGAAAAGGGTGAGGGTGAGCATGCCGACGACGGCCTGAAGCGCGCTCAACTGGCTGCCCAGCACGAAAAGCCCGGTGGCGCCGAAGTCCCGGCGCAGGAACCCCATGACGAAGGCGGCGCTTGCCTCGGGCGGCAATCCGAGCCAGCCGGTGACAATGGGTTTGCCAGCCTCGATGATCCAGGGTAATGCGCCGAAATGGTCAAGCGCAAACATGATGAAGGTGCCGAGCAGAAAAAGCGGGATGACTTCGGCGAGATACCACTTGAGCCGCCCGGTCGTCTTTTTAAGGACGTTGCCCATTACGGGCATGCGCATGGGCGGCAGTTCGGTGACGAGGGGAACCCGGCGGCCTTTGATCAACTGTCCGGCAAGCCACCCGGTGAAGAGCAGAATGAGTACGACGCACAGTCCCCAGAGCGCCGCTGCGCCGAAGGATATGTCGCCCAGTACACCGAGGACGACGCCAAGCTGGGCAGAGCAGGGGATGGCGAGCGCAAGCAGGAAGGTGGTGATGAGCCGTTCGCGCGGTGTATGGAGGATGCGGGTGGTGAGGGTTGCCATCGTCACACAACCCAGCCCGAGCACCATCGGCAGCACGGCACGACCATTCAGGCCGAAGGAGGCGAAGACGCGATTGGCGATGACGGAAAGGCGGGTAAAGTAGCCGGAATCCTCCAGCACGCCGAAGGCGAGGAAAAAGGTGGTGACGATGGGCAGAATGAGTGCCAGAGCGTAAGTCATGCCCATCGTCCAGAGTCCGTATTCGCCCACGAGCATGTCGGCGAGCCAGCCTTGTCCGAGGTGGGAAAGCACAAAATCCTTGATGCCGGGGTTGAGAATGTCGGCGAAGAGGTTCTCCTCCAGTAGACCGACAAGAACACCCGCGCCAAAGTCGCCGACGAAAAGATAAACGGCGTAGAGCACGGCCAGCAGCAACGGCCCGCCCCATAGCGGGTGCACCGCGATTTTTCCGAGCAACAGCGAAAGCGTGCGGTCAGGGACAGCGCTTTGCTGGGTGACGGTGCGGGCCAGTGCATCGGCGGCATGTCCGCGCTGGCGTGCCAGCCGTGCCGGAAGCGAGTCGCGTCCGGCAAGCGGGGCGAGGGCATGGATGCGGGTCAGGATGTCACTCCCTGTCGCCTGAGTGGTGAGCCAGCGTTCGACTTCGCTATCCCGGCCGAGCAACAAAATGGCCAGCCCGCGCGCAGCCAGATGGGGATGAGGCACGCTTTCTGCCAGCAGCGTGCTGACGGTTTCGATGACTTGTTCGGTTTCAGCGTCGTAGCGCAGGAGCGGTGCAGGCACTTTGGCATGGGCGAAGTGATCGGTCAGCGCCGCGACCCCTTCTCCGGCGGTTGCTACGGTGGCGACAACCGGGATTTCCAGTTCTCCGGCCAGTGCCGCCGTGTCGATATCAACGCCGCAGGCGCGCGCTTCGTCGGCCATGTTGAGCGTCAGGACAAGAGGTACGCCAAGTTCGGCGAGCAGTGCCGTGAGGTTGAGTGTGCGCCGCAGATTTTTGGCATCGCCTACCTGTACGATGAGACGCAGGTTTTCACTGAGCAGCGCCCGCATCGTGGCGCGCTCGTCATCGCTGCGAGAAGGCAGGGCGAGTACGCCCGGCGTGTCGAGCAGCGAGGCTGTCCGGTCGAACCGTGCCGTTGCGCGCGCGGCTTCAACGGTGGTTCCGGGGTAGTTCGAGACGTTGACGTAAGTGCCGGTCAGGCGGTGGAAGAGCACCGACTTGCCGACGTTCGGGTGTCCTACCAGGGCCAGCGTGCTATTGCCCGGCGTGGATGCTGGGGAAAGCGGGGAATGGTGCATGAAGAAACGGGAAGATCATGTTGTTGATAATGATAATACTCCTCATTTACGGTATGGGCTAGTGCTGTCATCTCCTTGCAGCATGACTCGGAAATGGATGCTAGGGATTCTCTGCAAAACCCCATTCCAATTGCCGGGCGTAGGGGCAACCCTTGTGGTTGCCCTGGTTCAATTACCCTATTGGTGCATGGGCAGGCACAAGGCCTGCCCCTACATTACGCGGGATGCCAGGTAATGCAGAGGTTCCCTGGGCAGGATATCTTCGGATTATGTATTCTCAATGTACAATTACGATTCTTCAATCACTTAGAGGAACGGATCATGAAAGAATTTCTGTCGTTCGATACCATGCTGACCCCGAAAGTCATCATAGTCGTTTATTTTCTTTTGTTATTGGCAGTAGTGGTGACAGGCATTTCCGCTATTTTTTACGGAGGGCTTTCCTTAAGTTCGTTGCTGGGAGGGGTGTTTGGTATCTTGTTAGGAGGTCTGGTAGTGCGGATGTACTGCGAAATTTTCATCGTTTTTTTCAAGATCAACGAGGCTCTGCAAGAGATACGCAAAAAGTAAGCCTCCCGGTTTTTGGTATCATGCACGCCCGGTTTCGACTGGGCGTTTCCTTTTCTGATGCTGTGATACATGCGATAAAAGCTTTCGTAAGCTTCCTCGCCTGTGCGGTTGCCTGGCAGAACTTTGGGTGTGAGGGAGGCAAAATCGGCGGTTTTATATAATGGGTTACAATATTCTATTGGAACCTTGATTTACGGTTCGTGATGGATGTGTTGCCGTATGCTGTCGCGCATGGGGCAGGAGGTTTATGAAAAAATCATTCTTTTCCCTGTTTGCGCCTGCATGCGTCCTGGTGTTGTTTGCTTCGCTGATGTTTTCTGCCGACGCGCAGCAAGGGGCCACCGATGCCAGTGAAGCGCCTGCATCCAGGCTGATAACCATTTTCTGGGGCATCGTTGGTTATACGCAGTGGCCGGATGCGAAAGAATCGTTCCGGATTTGCCTGTCTGGAGATAACCGGCATTTAGCCATGATTCGTCAGTCTGCAATCAAGCTTGGGCATGGGGTCGCTACTCTTTCGTTGCTGGAAAATGCCGCAACGTCATGCGACATTGTTTATGTTTCCGGCACAGGCGATGATGAGGCGGGCAAATTGCCGCGATTACTCGACGGCGCGCCGGTATTGTCCATTGGAGAGGGCGAGGATTTTTGCAGCATGGGCGGAATGTTTTGTCTGCTGTCCAGCGATAAGGAAGATGGAGCCATCGACGAGTTTGCCGTGAATCTGGATGCCATTTCGCGCAGCACTTTGCGGATCAATCCACAAGTGTTGCGGTTATCTAAAAACAGGCGGGAGCATTAGTGTGAAGGCGGTACGCAAGACTCTTTTCGGAGTGTTTCGTCATATTATTTTCTGGACGGTCGCGCTGTCATTGCTCATCAGTGGTGTGATGTTTGCCGTGACGTTTTTTAATACGGTTCGCGTGCAGCGGGAGGACAGTGTGGCGCTGCTTGCCCGTACTGCCGCGTATGCGACCGAAGCCGCAGTAATGTTCGGTGACCGCCAGACAGCGGATGAAATATTGAACAATTTTCTTGAGGGGGAGAAAGTTTGCCGGATCACGATTTATTCCGGAGATGCCTCGAACGGCAATGTGTTTGCCCAGGCCACCAAATCGTGTGACAGCGGCGGAGGCTGGAAAAACACGATTGTTTCATTTCTGTCGAGCGCGCCGGTACGGTTCGAAATCGACCGTGATGGACAGCGCGCGTGGGTCGTCGAGATTATCAACGACAACACCATGTTCATGAGCGTTCTGTATCAAGTGGCCGCAGTGTTGTGTTTTTGCCTGATCCTGGCGGTGGCGATGACTCGCTGGCCGGCACGCTGGATGGAAAGCCGCCTTGGCACCGAACTCGCGGCGCTCTCCGGCATGGCGCATGCGGCACGGCTTGAGGGCGATTTTACCCGCCGCTTGCCCACGTTTGAAATTGCCGAATTCAACGGGCTTGGTCAGGATTTCAATGCCCTGTTCAGCGAGATACAGGCTCGCAATGCTGAGCTAGCGCTACGGCAATCGCACCTGGAAACCATTAACAGAACCTTGTCAAATCAGGCCATGTGCGACGCCCTGACGGGGCTGGCCAACCGGGCCTGTTTGAGCGAACAACTGGAAATCGCCATCAACAGGGCGCGCGTAAACGGCACTCGGGTCGGCGTCCTGTACGTTGACAATGATCATTTCAAAGACATCAATGAAAACTTCGGAGATGCCGCAGGGGATGCCTTGCTGGTCAATGTGAGCAAGCGCCTGAGCGGTGCGGTGCGCGAAAGCGATCTCGTTGCCCGTTTTGGAGGCGACGAATTCGTGATTTTGCTCGCGCCCGTCAGTGATGAAGACGATTTGCGGCATGTATCGAACAAAATCCTGTCTGCAATGTCGCGTAAATTGCGTCTGGCTGAACGGGGAGGGGTGGATATCGAGTTGGGAGTGAGTATCGGCATGGCAGTTTTCCCGGACCAGGCCAATGATGCGATTACCTTGCTCCGCGCGGCGGATCAGGCCATGTATCGGGCCAAACGCCTTGGACGTAGCCGTGCCTGCATGTACGACCCCGCTGTCGATGCTACCCGGGAGGATGAATGACCATGCTCCGTTCGTTGCGTCCCGGGCAGGTTTGACCGTTCAGCCGATTTCTACCCGATTGCGCCCTTTGTGTTTGGCTTCATACATGGCGTTGTCGGCGCGTGACAGTGTTTTGTCGATGCTGGGATCAGCGTGGCTCATGATGGTGACGCCGACGCTGGCAGTGACGCGAATGGGTTTATCGTTGTAGGTGAGCGGGGTATCTTCGAGTACCGTGCGTATCCGTTCGGCGAGACCGAGCGCCCCCTCGCGGTTGGTTTGCGGCAGCAGGACGGCAAATTCCTCGCCTCCCAGGCGGGCCAGCATGTCGGATTCGCGCAACAGTTTGCGTGATTGGCGCACGATGTGGCAGAGCACGGCGTCACCGGCGGCATGACCGTATGTGTCGTTGATCTGCTTGAAATGGTCGATGTCGATCATCAGGACACCGGCTTCACCCGGGTAGCGCGTCAGGCGTGTACGTTCGCGCTCGATGCTTTCAAAGAAGGCGCGACGGTTCGGGATGCCGGTAAGCGGGTCGGATGTGGCGAGTTGCCAGAGTTCACGCGCGTGGCGTTTGCGTTGCGAGATGTCACGGTAAATGTAGAGAAAGCCAATCCGGTTTTCATGCAAATGGATCGGGATGAAGTCGCGCTCGATCCAGCGCCCATCCTTGAAGTGAATTTCTTCGCCGTATGAAGGTCGGCCAGTTGCACGCAGATCGGCGATACGATCCAGAAAGGCCTGCCCGTCCTCGGCAACATGACTGCTGAACACCATCAATGGTTGTACGGGTTTGCCCAGGACGTATTCTTCGGTTCCCGGCAGACCGAGCAGTTCGAAAACACATTGGTTGAGCAGGACGATGCGGCCCTCAAGGTCTTCCATGATGAGCGAGCCGGGAAAATTCTCCACCACGGCGTTGAGGTGGGAATGCATGATTTCGAGCTCTTCGCGCGCTGCTTTTTGTTGCGTGAAATCTTCCTTGGTACCGATGAAATGCTGGATGACGCCTTCGCTGTCGAGCGCGGGTGCGATGGTGAGCAGTTCATCGTAGAGACTGCCATCCTTGCGGCGGTTGACGAGTTCTCCGCGCCAGACCCGGCCGGAACGAATGGTTTTCCACATGTGCGCGTAGAAGGCGCTGTTTTGTTTTCCGGATTTGCACAAGGTGTTCGGATACTGGCCGCTTGCTTCGGCTGCCGTATAGCCGGTCAGGGCGGAAAAAGCCGGGTTGCTCCATTCGATGAGACCGTCCGGTTTCGTGATGACGATGGCGCTGGTGCAAGCGTTGAGCGAGCTCTCCAGCAGACTGCGCCGAGCCTCGATTCTTGCGACTTGTTCACGCTGGTGGCGGCTGGCATGACGGAAAAACAGGTAGCCGAAGAGCACGCAAATCATGCCGACGATCATCAGCAGTATGATGGTCATGTTATTGCGCTGAATCTTGAGGAAGGCGTCTTTCAGCAAACTGTCGCGGTCGACGGCCAAAATGACGCCGACGGGCAATTGCGGATGGAGACGATAGGCAACGATCCAGTGACGGGAATCGGTTTCCGAGAACCATTCACTTGCGCCGACGAAATCGCCTTTGTGCCAACGTTCGACGGTTTCGCGTTCGAGCATCAACAGACTGGCATCTGTCTGCATGGTATCGATCATGCGCACGCCATCGGTACGCAGTACCGCAATACGGGTCGCCGATGTATTGGCGGGGATACTGGCGACTCGTTGCAGCAGGTATCCGAGATCGAGGGTGGCGACCAGGGTGATTTCCTGTGCATTGTCCTCGGACAAGCGAGTATGAATGATCGGGATGAATCCTTGCTCAGGCGTGTTTTTGGCGTTGTCGGTCAAGGGAACGCCATCAACGAGATCATGGCCCCTGTGTGTCGGTCCGATGCGTAGCAAGTCTCCTGTGGGTTGTGGGTAGACGGGGTAAAGGTTGATATCGAGGGAGCCACCGATGTTGGTTTCCTTCGTGCTGGCGATGATCTTGCCTTGCGGATCGAGGAGCGAGATCGAATTCAGATAGGGGGCGTTGTTCAGGGCATTCCGGAGGGTTTCCGGCTGGACAGGTTTGTGCGTGGCAGCATTGAACACGGTTCTCAGGCCGGCGTCGATATTTTGCAGCGTGAGACCGATGTCGTAGCTGATGTGGGATACCTTGTGCTCGGCAATGGAGAGTTGAATATTGCTCTGCTGCTTGGTCTGGGTATCGGATTGGTACAGGAAAACCAGGACGCACAATATCCCGCACAACGTGAACACGGAGGCGAAGGCAAAATCAGCGGCGAGGAAACGAAAACGTTTTTTCAGCTTGTCCATCGTGTGCCGGAACGCAAACGCCGAAACGATAACACGTTGCCGGGCAGGAATGCGCGGCTGCGAAAGTATGAATTATCCCAAGAAAAGCCGGTAAGCGGGGTTGTGGGTTTCTTCAGTGTATTCGTAACCGGGCTGGTGAAGCAATTCGGCAAAATTGGGCTGGTCACCCGGCGGAACCTGCATTCCGACGAGTACGCGCCCGAAGTCTGCGCCATGATTACGATAATGGAACAGGCTGATATTCCAGTCCGAGTGCAGGCGGGAGAGAAAATCCAGCAGCGCTCCGGGCCGCTCCGGGAAGATGAAGCGGTAGAGCACTTCGTTTTCGGCTTGCGGGGCATGACCGCCGACCATGTAACGGACATGGGTTTTGGCCATCTCGTTATCGGTGAGATCGATGGCGGGCAGTTGGTGGCGTTCAAGCAGTTCGATGAGTCTGACGGCTTCGGCGTGGTTGTGGATGCTGACGCCGACGAAAATATGCGCCTTTTTGGCGTCGGCATAGCGATAGTTGAATTCGGTGATGTTGCGGTTGCCGAGAAGTTGGCAGAACTTGCGGAATGACCCCGGCTGCTCCGGGATCGTCACTGCCAGCACGGCTTCGCGCTGTTCACCCAGTTCGGCGCGCTCGGCGATGAAGCGCAGGCGGTCGAAATTCATGTTCGCCCCCGAAGCGACGGCGACCAGGCTTTTGTCCCGCAGTTTGTAGCGTTGCGCGTAAACCTTGGCCCCGGCCACGGCGAGCGCGCCCGAAGGTTCGAGGATGGAACGGGTGTCTTCAAAGACATCCTTGATCGCGGCGCAGATGGCGTCGTTATCAACTTCGATGATCTCATCGACGTACTCCCGGCACAGCCGGAAGGTTTCGTCGCCCACGCGCTTGACGGCGGTTCCGTCGGCGAACAGCCCGACCTGTTCCAGTGTCACCGGATACCCGGCTGCAAGCGACTGCGCCATTGCGTTGGCATCGACGGTTTCCACGCCGATGATCCGGATTTCCGGGCGCAGACGTTTGATGTAGGCCGCAACTCCTGCAATGAGGCCGCCGCCGCCGATTGCGCAGAACACCGCATGGATCGGCTGCGGATGAGATCGCAGGATTTCCATGCCGATCGTACCCTGCCCGGCGATGACATCCGGGTCATCGTAGGGGTGGACGAAGTTCAGTTTTTCGCGTTTTTCGAGTTCGATGGCGTGAGCGTGGGCATCGGAATAGGACTCGCCTGCCAGCACGACTTCGCCGCCGCGCGCGCGTACCGCGTCGATCTTGATCTGCGGTGTGGTTCCGGGCATGACAATGACGGCCCGGGTGCCGAGTTTTTGCGCCGATAGCGCCACGCCCTGTGCGTGGTTGCCTGCCGAGGCGCAGATCACCCCGCGCTTGAGCGCCTGTGGCGAAAGGCTCGCCATTTTGTTGTAAGCGCCCCGCAGTTTGAAACTGAACACCGGTTGCATGTCTTCGCGCTTGAGAAGGATGCGGTTGCGAGTCCGGGCGGAAAGACCGGTGGCGGGATCGAGCGACGTTTCGATGGCAACATCGTACACCCGGGCATTGAGGATGCGTTCCAGGTAATCGGGGGGGCGGGTCATGGTGTGCGGGATGAGTGTCAGCGGTCTGCCGTGAATCTGTGCGAGTCGTGATTATGCTCGGCAGTTTTTTGTTTGTGCTTTTGCATCTGACGACTGAGTTTGTCGGCCAGGGCATCGATGGCGGCATACAGGTCGGCATCGACGCTTTCGACGTGAATGTCCCTGCCGCGCACATGGACGGTGGCTTCGGCTTTCTGGTTGAGTTTATCGACGGAAAGAATCACGTTAACACTGGTGACATTGTCGGAATGGCGGACGACGCGTTCAATTTTTTCCGATGCATAAGCGCGAATGGCATCCGTGACTTCGACATGATGGCCGGTGATGTTGAGATTCATGCTAGCTCCTCTTTGGCGATTAAAGGGTTTTACGCAAACTGACGGGGGGGATATTGAGCGATGCGCGGTA
>JAITMK010000012.1 GCA_031277415.1 Azoarcus sp. | reverse complement strand
CGGGAAGTTCGCCAGGCAGTCGCCGCGCGCAATTCGCGCGGAGGAAAGTCCGGGCCCCATAGAGCAGGATGCCGGCTAACGGCCGGGCGCCGTGAGGCGACGGAAAGTGCAACAGAAAGCAAACCGCCGATGGCCCGTGAATGCGGGATCAGGTAAGGGTGAAATGGTGGAGTAAAAGCCCACCGCAGGACTGGTAACAGTCCCGGCACGGCAAACCCCATCCGGGGCAAGGCCAAATAGAGAAGCAAGGGCGTGGCTCGCGCCGCTTCCGGGTAGGCTGCTGGAGCGTCACGGTAACGCGACGCCAAGATGAATGACTGCCCGATACCCTTCGGGGTGTTCGACAGAACCCGGCTTATCGGCGAACTTCCCTTTTTTGAACCCTCTTCCTTACTCTGCGTCCACCGCTTGTCATCCTGCTTGATACCGCAGGATCCATGTAACAACTGGATTCTGCGACTTCGCTTCGCGTTGCGCTGCAATGACGGAAGGGGTTTTACAAATGTTTCTTTTGAACCCGCAAGCGCCGGTCAGCCGATTTCTTCAAGCGGCCTCGAAGTGCTCCAACACCAGTTGCACGCTCGACAAGCCCTTGTATTCGTTGATGTCCAGCCGGTAGACGGCGCGAATGACGTCGGGCACGTGCTCGACACAGTTGAAACGAATGGCTTCCAGCCTTGTGCCGCCAAGCGAGAGATCCAGCTTGAGGTGGCGATCCTTGAGGATGCGCTGGCGCTCGACCCGAAAAACGTTGTCGAACACCGGCGCAGGGAAGCCCTGCCCCCAGACTTCCCGTTCGATCATGCGAGCCGTTTCCAGTGATATTTCGGCGGCAACGAGCGCTCCGTCGGTATCGATACGGCGTTGCAGGTCGGCGGGGTCGAGCAGGCTGGCGGCAACCTCCTCGAATGCGGCGCGAAATGCCGGGAGATTTTCTTCAAGAATCGTCAGTCCCGCCGCCATTGCGTGACCGCCAAAACGCAGCACCAGACCGGAGTCCCGGCGGGCGACAAGTTCCAGCGCGTCGCGCAGGTGCAGGCCGGGAATGGAGCGCCCGGAGCCTTTCAACTCGCCATTCTGCCCACGGGCAAAGGCAATCACGGGGCGATGCTGTTTTTCCCGGACACGGCTGGCGACAAGGCCGACCACGCCCGGATGCCAGTCCGGCTCGAACAGCGTGAGCCCGGCACATTTGCCGCCGTCGGCGTTGAATGTCTCAAGAATCTGCCGCGCAGCCTCCTGCATTTCGATCTCGATTTCGCGCCGTTCATGGTTCAGGCGGTCAAGTTCCCGCGCAAGTTCAAGCGCCTGCCCCGCATCGTCGGCAAGCAGGCATTCGATGCCCAGGCTCATGTCGGCAATCCGCCCGGCGGCATTGAGCCGGGGGCCGAGTGCGAAGCCGAAGTCGAGTGCCGTTGCCTGCGCGGCATCGCGCCCGGACACGGCAAACAGCGCCCGGACGCCGGGTTGCATGTTTCCGGCACGGATGCGTTGCAAACCCTGCATCACCAGAATGCGATTGTTATGGTCGAGCGGCACCACGTCGGCCACGGTTCCAAGCGCCACGAGATCGAGCAGATTGGCCAGATTGGGTTCACGCCCGGCTTCGAGTGCGCCGCGCGTGCGCAGTTCAGCCCGCAAGGCCAGCATCACGTAGAACATCACCCCGACACCGGCCAGTGATTTGCCCGGAAAACCGCAGCCCGGCTGATTGGGATTCACGATCACATCGGCGTCAGGCAGAGTTTCGCCGGGCAGGTGATGATCCGTGATGACCGTCGACATCCCGCACGCACGCGCCTGCGCAATCCCTTCGATGCTCGCAATGCCGTTATCGACCGTAATCAGCACTTCGGGATCGAACCTCGCTGCGAGTTCGACCATCGGCGGGGTCAGGCCGTAACCGAGCGCCAGACGATCAGGAACCAGATAATGCACATCCGCACCGAACGCTCGAAGCGCCCGCACGCCAACCGCGCAAGCCGTCGCGCCGTCGCAGTCGTAATCGGCCACGATCACCATGCGCGCCCCGGCTTCGATGGCATCGGCCAGCAATTCAGCCGCCTCTCGCGCTCCGGTAAGCAAACCCGGCGGCAACAGCGCCTTGAATGAAAGATCGAGTTCTGTGGGAGAAAGCACCCCGCGCGCGGCAAAAAGACGCGCAAGCAAAGGGGAAACACCGGCAGCGGTGAGCGATGAGATGGCGCGCGAGGGAAATTCGCGCGGATGAATCGTGGTCATATCAGGGTCAAATCAGGGTCAAATCAGCCAATGACAGAGGCTTGCGCCAGAAGTTCCAACGCGCCCCTCTGCCGAGAGTAAGGGAAAAACCAACACGCTCACCGGGAACGTACAAGGAAAAATGGTGCAAAGCCCCCCTGTAAAATGCCTGCGCGATGGGCGAAAACCACCCCTGTTCCAATGCGGCAAGCGCATCCTGCCAGCGCATGAGATCGAGATGGCGAACCGGGAACGCAAGCGTATCGAGCACGACCAGCGTATCGGCGCGCAAGGACCGATTCACGTCCGGCATCTCCGGCTCGATCCCGGCTGCCCGCGCAAGCCCGCGCGTTACGGGATCGACCGCCTGCACGGCAAGGCCACCGTGCGCATCCGGCGCATCGAGCGTAGATTGCACGCCGTTGCCCCAGAACCATACGCTGTTGATAGGGCGCCGCCCGGCAGCCTCGCGGGCGGCGTTTACCGGGTGGTTGTGGAGCATGACCTGTATTTCATTGAGCATGTGCCGCCAATATCCGGCACCGTGTTCATCGCCCTCCCCGCTCAAAGGTAAATAATCCTGTACCGGGCGGCAGACCGCCTCATCGAGCGGGAAGAAACGTGCGTTTGCAGGGCGCTCCATGCGCAGATACCAGCGCGTCGGAGTTGAGGCTGAAAAATGACCCAGACTGCCGAATTCTTCATTCAGGGCAGCAACCAGGGCGGCGGCCTCTGCCGCACCGATTTCGCCCTCATCCTCGTTGAACTCATCGAGCAGCACATGAACGCCCATGAACGACAGGTTAACCGGGTCGGCACAGAGCCAATGCGCCTTGCCGTCATCCTGTGCATATTCACCGGCATTTTCTTCTCCGAGTCGGCGCAATGCCGCAGGAGAAACATGGCGTCCCATCCCCAGGAGCCGCGCCAACAGGTGTTCGCAGGAAACGGCAGGCTCCATGTGCCGCCGTCCACGCCCGAGCAGCCGCGCAAGCGCGTCATGCGGAATCTCTCCCGCCGGGTGGGGCGCCTGCGGCGAAGGCCAGACGAGCCCGGGAACAACGAGAACAAGTTGGCTCATGTTTCACTCAACAGCATCTGCTGCAACTCGGACGGCGAGAACGCCTCACGCCAACGCGCCGCCGTGCCCTCCTCCGCGCGCAGAGCGCCATAGCCCCATGTCGCGGCAATGAAGGGGAGATCATTGACCCTGGCTGCCTCGAAATCCTCGAAGCGGTCGCCCACGTACACCGCCCGGCGTATATCGACTTCCTCCTCGATGAGCAGGCGGCCAAGCATCGCCGCCTTGTTGGGCAGCGGCGGCACAAGAATATCGAGCGCGTGGATTGAAGTGAAAATATCGGCCCATCCGAGGTGTTCGATGATCAACCGCGTCGGGTGAATGCGCTTGTTGGTGGCAATCGAAAGCTTCATGCCCGCCGCGCGCAACGCCCGGAGCATGTCGCCGATACCGGGATAAGCCTCGGTTTTCAGCGCCCCTCCCGTATCGTAGCTGTGTTTGAAGGCATCGGTGAGCCGGGCAATGAGATCGGGATCGTCGTTCCCCGCAAGCAGTCTCAGGGTTTCACCGAGGGGCGGGCCGACGATATCCGCCTCGATGCTCCGAACCGGCGTCAACCCGCACAGGGAAAACGCACCACGAAAGCCGGCAAGGATTGCTTCGGCGGAGTCGATCAGTGTTCCATCGAGATCGAAAACGACATGAAAAGGGAGCATGAATCCAAAAGGCGAAAGTAAAGGTTGCGTATTATCGCGGAAGCGACGCGAAGTGGTCGTAACCGCTCACATCAAGCGGACGCGGAGAGCCTCCGGCCCCATCGGCCAGCAGAATTGCACCCGCCTCTTCGGTCAGCCGTCCGATTCGGGTAAGCGCCAGATCGAACTTGCGGGCAAGCGCTGCAAGGGCGTCGCGCGCCGCCGCCGGAGCGGAAAAAAGCAGTTCGTAATCGTCCCCGCCCGCAAGCACAACGCGACAAGCCAGCGCCTCATCCGCTCCGGCCGCAACGAGCGGCGCAATCGGCAGCGCATCCTCATCAAGTATTGCGCCAAGTTTTGAGCATTCACACAGGTGCATGAGGTCTCCGGCCAATCCGTCCGAGACATCGATCATTGCGTGCGCAATGCCGCGCAGAGCTTCCCCCGCCTCGACGCGCGGCACCGGCCGATGCAGGGCGGCGAGCGCCTGATCGGCATCGGCGAGCCGGACGCTGTTTTGCAGGCTCCTCAGCCCAAGCGCCGCCAGCCCGGGGCAACCGGAAATCCAGAGATCGTCCCCTGCTTGCCCGCCTGCGCGGGTGATCGCCTGCCCCGCCGGAACCTCGCCGATCAGGGTCACGGTCATGGCGAGCGGCCCGCGCGTGGTATCTCCGCCGACGAGTTCCACGCCATACCGTCCGGCGCAATCGAACAAACCTTCGGCGAAGGCCGCGATCCAGTCTTCATCGGCAGCAGGCAGAGTCAGGGCCAGCGTCGCCCATCGCGGAGCGGCTCCCATTGCCGCCAGATCGGAAAGATTGACCGCCAGTGTTTTCCAGCCCAAATCGCGCGGCGATGCGTCGTGGAAAAAGTGTGTGCCCGCCACGAGAGTGTCGGTTGTCACCGCCAGTTGCATACCCGCCGCAACACGAAACAACGCCGCATCATCACCGGCCGCCAGATCGGCGAGTCTCGCCGGACGAGCAAAATGGCGGCGGATAAGTGCGAATTCTGAAGACATGGCGCGGCGGAAATCGTGGGCAATGGGGTAGAGTATCACTTTTGGTTTTTCGAGCGACTGACATGGGGTTTCATCCTCCCAAGGGCCGCACCGGGCTGGCTCGCATCGTGGCTGCGGTAATCTATTCCCGTGACGGGCTGCTGGCCGCATTCCGGGGCGAAGCGGCATTCCGCCAACTTGTTGCGCTGCATGCCGTGCTGATTCCGCTGTCTTTCTTCTGCCCGGTAAGCCGGGGCGAGCGCGCGCTGATGATCGCGGTTTGCCTGTTTTCCTTGATCGTTGAACTGTTCAATTCGGCTATCGAAGCCGTGGTCGACCGCATTTCGGAGGAGCACCACCCCTTGTCAAAAAACGCCAAGGACATGGGAAGCGCAGCACAATTGATTGCGCTGATCCTGATTGCGGCAGTGTGGGGAACAATTTTGCTGGGTTGAGCGCGAAACCGCCCCAAGGGAACATCTACAAAACCCCATTCAAATTGCCGGGTGTAGGGGCAACCCTTGTGGTTGCCCTGGTTCAGGTGCCCTATTGCCGCATGGGCAGGCACAAGGACTGCCCCTACATTACGCGGGATGCCAGGTAATGCAGAGGTTCCCAGGGGACGGATTTCAAACCCGCCCCCTGGCACAGTGATCAAATACAACGGCCCCGGCGCATACCGGGCGTCCGTAATTCCGGATCAGCGCTTCAGCCTGACAATGTCGCCTCTCAGCGCAACACCAGCCATGATGTTTCCTGCATGGCATTCGAATTGATCATTGCTTCTGAAAACATTCTTCTTGTAATAGCTTTCGATGTTGACGACGGCATTTCCGCCCGCATTGCGGGCAGCCTTTTGAAGTTGAACCAGTGCTGACAACATGGCCCTGTTACACGCTGCGTGGTCGCTCTTGTTGGCGGCATTGGTTTTCTTGTTGGTAACGATGCCTCTGTTCAGCGTTGCTGCAACAGAGGGATGCTTTTGGCCGCCAAAGTAGAATTTGATGTCGCCTTCGAGTCCCTTATCTGTGTCAGATTCGAAAGCTTCTTTAATCGGGAAGTAGTGGGTGGTGTCACGGGCTTGAACGCTGACTGCGCATAATGACAAGGAAGCAAGCAAAATAGTGAAACCTGCCGCTTTCACAGATCCTTTCATGAAGTACTCCTTCGTTGTGATGGACAAAAAGTAGCCCGCGTGATCAATCCCATCGCTTGAAGATCAGCGACGTGTTGATACCGCCGAATGCGAAATTGTTGCTCATGGCGTATTCACAATCAAGCGCACGACCATCGCCGCGCACGTAATCGAGCGCCGCGCAACGTGGATCGACATGATCCAGATTCAGCGTCGGCGCAAACCAGCCGGTTCGCATCATTTCAATCGTCATCCACGCCTCGATAGCGCCGGCAGCCCCCAGAGTGTGTCCGATATAACTCTTCAGCGATGAAAAGGGCATGTTCTCGCCGAAAACAGTATGGGTAGCGATGCTTTCCGCAATGTCGCCCAGTTCGGTGGCGGTACCGTGCCCGTTGACGTAGCCGATCACACTGGGCGGAAGACCCGCATCGTCCAGCGCCAGCCGGATGGCAGTGGTCATGGTCTCAGCCTGCGGCTGAGTGACGTGGGCACCATCGCAGTTGGTGGCAAAGCCAACGATTTCGGCAATTATCCGGGCGCCACGAGCGCGGGCATGTTCGAGTTCTTCAAGAATCAGTATCCCGGCGCCTTCGCCGATCACCAGGCCGTCGCGGTCGCGGTCGTAAGGCCGTGGCGTTATAGCGGGCGTATCGTTCCTGGTGCTGGTGGCAAACAGAGCGTCGAAAACCGCTGCTTCCGACGCACACAGTTCTTCGGATCCGCCTGCGACCATCACATCGGCGTAATGGTGGCGGATAGCCTCATAAGCGTAGCCGATGCCCTGGCTGCCGGAAGTACACGCGCTCGATGTGGTAATAACCCGGCCGGTCAGTCCAAAAAACACAGCAATATTGACCGGGGCGGTGTGCGCCATCACCCGCAGGTAACTGTTGGCGGTAAGACTATCGAGCGTGCGGCCTTCGACAAGTTGCGCGAAATCGGCGAGTGCGCCGGGTTCACCGAGCGAGGACCCGCAGGATACGCCGGTACGTCCCGATTTCAGCACTGGATGATCGAGCAATCCGGCGTCGGCAAGCGCCCATTCGCTGGTGAGGCATGCCATCAAGGCAACACGCCCCATGCTGCGGGTACGTTTGCGGGAATAGTGCCCCGGCAATTCAAACGGAGCAGCCGGTGCGCCAAGACGGGTGTTGAGCCCGGCGATGTCGGCCCACTCGTCCATATAACGGACGGCATTTTGCCGGGCATGCAACGCGCGTTCGACATCCGTCCAGTTGTTACCGATCGGGCTGATACCGGCCATGCCGGTCACGACGACACGACGACGGCTCACAGCATGCCTCCATCGACGGCGATTACTTGACGGGTGATGTAAGCGGCATCGTCGCGCATCAGAAAAGCGACTGCGGCGGCAACTTCTTCGGGCCGCCCGATACGCCGCACGGGAATCGCCGAAAGCGCCTGTTCGACCATATCCGGCGGCACCATCTCGGTATCGATCATGCCGGGCGCGACGCAATTGACGGTAATCTGACGCTTCGCCAGTTCCAGCGCCAACGCCTTGGTAGCGCCGATGATTCCGGCCTTGGCGGCGCTGTAATTGACCTGCCCTCGGTTGCCGGTAATGCCGGAAACTGACGACAGCGTGACAATGCGGCCCGGGCTGCGCGTCTGCACCATCGGCATGATCAATGGGTGCAGCACATTGTAAAAACTGTCGAGGTCGGTTTCGAGCACCCGATCCCAGTCGGCGGCAGGCATTGCCGGAAACGCATTGTCGGCGGTAATGCCAGCGTTGCACACCACTCCGTAATAAACACCGTGTTCGGCAATATCGGTTTCCAGCGCCCGGTTTGTCTCCTCACGGTCGGCAATATCGAACATCAGCAGCCGGGCCTGCCGCCCGGTGGCCACGATGGATTCAACGACGGTTTCGGCTTGAGCGCGCTGGCTGCGACAGTGAACAACGATGTCGAAACCGTCCTGCGCCAGACGCAGGGCAATGGCGCGGCCGATGCCACGGCTGGCGCCGGTAACAAGTACAGTTCGGGAAGAAGATGAAGTCATACCAGTATTGATATAAAAACAGCGTCATTGTGACGCCAAAGGGTTTTCTCAAGAGATTGAGACCTGTTTCAGAAAAGAGTCCAGATCCTCGGGTTGAAATGTCAGCAACGAAGCTTCGGCAAGCAACGTGCCGACAGCATCATGCAGTACGCAATGCATCATCGCCGGGCCATCATTGCCCATCTGTTCCGCATCGGCAGTCACACGCAACACATCGCCGACACGAAACTGCGGTACGTGGCTGCGATAATGGCGCGTTCCGACCAGAAAACCGATTTTGACCGGTTGTTGCTCCTTCCGCGCCCGCCAACCGACCAGAACGCCGATGGTCTGCGCCATGTATTCGACGCCAACCCAACCGGGAACGGCAGCACCGCTACAAAACGGGCTGTCAACCTGAATGGCGACTTCACAAACGACGTGCGATTCGGTGACGTCGACGACACGGTCGAGCAACAGCATCGGCGGGCGATGCGGCAGATAATCGGCAATCGGAAGGTAACTCATGACACGAAACCTTAAGCTATTTTCAACAATAACGCAGCATTGCTGCCGCCAAAAGCAAACGAGGTCGACAGCGCGGCCCGCACAGGCGGACACGCGCGCGTATTCGGCGCGACCAACGCCAGGGGCGGATTATCCTGATCCTGAATGCCGTCCCACAGGTGCGGCGGCAGGCGACGGTCATCATCGGTCAACGTCAACCAGGTCAGCACCGCTTCCAGCGCACCGGCCGCGCCCAGCGTGTGTCCGGTCATCGGCTTGGTGCCGCTGACCGGACAACCGGGGAAAAGCCTCGAAACAACGCGGCTTTCCATCGCGTCATTGTGATGTGTGGCCGTACCGTGCACATTGACATAGCCGATGTCGGCGCTCGAACAACCGGCGCGAGCCAACGCTGCGAGAATGGCGCTGACAGCGCCCACGCCCTCGGGGTCGGGCGCAGAAATGTGATGCCCGTCGGACGTTTCACCCCACCCGGCCAGCGTCACCGCGTTTTCATCCTTGCCGGTTTTCCGCCGCATCAAAAACAGCGCAGCCGCTTCTCCGATGTTGATGCCGCTACGGTTCGCCGAGAACGGCAGGCAGGGCGCATCACTGACCGCTTCGAGCGAGGAAAAGCCCGCAACAGTGAAACTGGCAAGCGTATCGACACCGCCTGCAATGACCAGATCGACCAGATTGGCCCGCAACAGCCGGGCGCCGCTGATCAACGCCTTGGCACTCGATGTGCAAGCGGTAGAAATTCCGTAAACCGGGCCGGTACAGCCAATATGTTCGGCAAGCGCCCGGGCCGGTGAGCCGAGTTCCTCCTGGCTGTAGTGAAAATTTTCAGGAAACCGCTTTTCCCGATGGTGAAACCGGACAGCAGCCTCGCATTCGGCAATACCCGAAGTGCTGGTTCCAATAATCACGGCAATGCGGTGCGCCGGAATGTCGCGAGTCAACTCCCTAAACGAAGATTCGATTTGCGCAAAGGTTGCCAACAGCAGCGCATTGTTGCGCGTTCTCTGGGAGAGCGGCAAACCATCGAGTGGCGGCAACGGCGTATCGACATGACCAAGCATCAGCTTTCGTCCCGGACTGTAGCCTTCGCTGTAACGCATCCCAGGGCTGCGCCCGGAAAACAAAGCTTCGCGGACATTCTCCCGTCCGTCGCCCAATGCGCAGGAAACTGCCGGAGGCAGCAGTATGATCGGACTAGGGGACATCAGCAGTCTCCTCGCGGCTGTCGAGAGTCAGTTGATAATGCAACGCATGATTGTCGAGCACGACGCGCCCCTGCCAGAGCGAACCTTCGACGTAGTGAATGGAAATGGCAAGCGCCTCATCCCGAAACACCCGGCGCCTCCCCTGCTCTTCCCGAACCGACCAGTCGGTCGGCAGCGCGGCGGTGAGCACATCGAGCGGCGCATATGCAAGCAACAAGTCGTTGATGATACGCTGTGCCGACATTCCACGGGGCAACGGCTGCGTTACGGTGATTTTTTTACCGTCGTAATCGAAACTGAACAGGCGTGCGCCAAATGTCAGGCCGATCACCGTCATCTTGCCGGGTTGGATATCGAGCACAGCCTCCAGCACCCTCTGTTCACCGGGCCAGACGATGGTCAACCGTTGTTCGACCGTTCGCGTCCCGAGAATTTCCGGCGCAACCTTCATCAACGGCAACCCCCCGGCAAGCCACAGGGAAGCACAGGCCGTCAAGCCCGACAAACCCAGCAAAGCGAAAACAAAGCGAACATTACGCCAGCGCACAGGCAGCCTCCAATCGTGGCAGCCATTGGCCGGTGCGAAATCTCGGGAGAATGCCGAGAGTTTCATGTTTCATCAAAAACTAACTCCGGTTTGAAACCTCCCCCTTTAGGGGGATAATCCCGCTTGGGAGAGGCGTAACCCCTTCCAAGCGTCGTTGTCGCTCGGTTACGGGCGTGGATTGAAACATCATGGACACAGGTCGCTCATTGTAGCAGCGCCTCAAACACTGCCGGACGAGGAGGCAAGCGCCTCCGGCGCAGGCAACCGGAACAACGGCGTCGTCAACCACGCCAGACCGATGCCGAGCACGGTCGTCAGCCCGATTGTTCGCAGCGCAGGCGTGCTGCTCACGGCCAGCAGGCCGAACGAGAGCAACGTCAGCGCCGCAGCGACGCAAATGGCGAGAAAAGCGCGGGCATCGCCACGCTGCGCGGTCAGGAACAGGCCGTAATCGACGCCCATACCGAACACCAGGAGGAGCGTCAGCACGTTGAGCAGTTGCAGCGCAATGCCCGCGTAGCCCATGACCGCCAGCGTTCCCAATGTTGCCAGCAGCGACGGCATGACCACTCTCCAGGTCTGACGGCGGAAAAACGCCAGCAGCGCCAGCGGCGCCAGCACATAGGCAGCGATCAACACGGACGACAGCAATACCCGGTAACGGCCCATCATTGATGAGACTTCGGCTGGCTTGTCGACCCATCGAGTATGGTCATCGTCAAATGCCGCCAGTTGGCGCACGGTATCGGCATCGTGCAACCCCTTCAGCAGGACGATGCTCGAATAGCGCCCATCCTGCGTGCTACGTCCCTGCCACAGATAACGTAACGGCTCCGTTGCCGGTTGTGCCAGCCATTCGTCCACTGTCAGCGGCGCGACAGGCGAAACGGCGATCCAGTCATCGGGGAGTTCCAGTTCTTTCGACAACGCGGCGCGCGCACCGGTCAATGCCTGCTGCGCCTGTTGCGCGGCCTCTTGCCGCCGTTGCGACGGCAGCCAACGGCTGATGGCATCAAAACCGGTAAGTTTTCCGGCGGCAAACAAGGGCGTCAGTTTCTCCAGCAGAGCCTCTTCGTGTTGCAATACCTCTTCGGGCGTGTCGCCGACGATCAGAAAAAGCTGTGCGGGGCTGGGCAATTCGAGCGCCTTGGCAACTTCGCCGTGTTCGCTCAACAAATCGGGATCGCTGCTGACCAGACTGCGGATATCGTCACCGGTTTTCAACTGCGCGATGCCGAATCCGAGGACGGCGGCGAGCAACACGGTAATGAACCATTGCCCTCGGGTCCCGCCCCAGCGCGGCCAGTGCCGCAACGCTTGCATCAATCGCCCGGCAAGCGGTGTCACCGGCATCTGCGAAGGCACCAGATAGGGATACCACAGCATGATCGACAACCAGGCGCCCGCAATGCCGGTGACGATGAAGCAGGCCATTTGGCGCAGCCCCGGAAACGGCATCAACAGCAAGCTGAAATAAGCCAGCATCGGCGCAATCAGCACCAGGGCGAGCGACGGCAACAGCCGACGGAAACGATGCCAGCGTTCCGGCGTATCGTTCAGATGTTGCGCCAGCACCAGAACGCCATAATCGACGGCAACCCCGATCAGAGTAGCGCCGAATACCAGCGTCAAGGCGTGAAGCCGGTCGAACATCAGCCAGGTCAGCGACAACGCCGTCAATGCTCCGGCGGCAAGCGACAGCAGGATCAGCCGCAGCGCCTTGAAACTGCGGAAAATCAACCATGCAAACAACACGCAGAACAGCAACGACCCGCTGCCGATCAGCGACATCTCGAAACGCGCCTGTTGCGCTGCGGCAGTCGCGTGCAAAACGATGCCTCCCCGCAGCAATTGCACATCAGGAAAGTGTTGCGCCAGTTCATTCCGGACGTTCGTCAGACCGGTTTCAAGCCGCGTCTGAAGGTCTGACGAAAAGGCGCTTTGCGTCAGTTGATAAAGCAGAACCGCATAGCGGCGATCTGCCGTTTGCACCATCAGCGTATCGCCGTAGGGACGCGCCGGGCTGGCGGATCCCAACTGCATCACCCAGTTGCCGAAGAAACCGAAGGGATCGTCGCGCCAATTGAGCGTACCGCCTGCAAACGGCTGATAAGCAAGCGACAACGCCTGTCGCACTTGAGCCGCCTGATCGGCCCCGGCAAGCCAGTGGAGATCCTGGTCGGTGACGAAGCCGGTGCGGTAAGGGAAATACAGACCCAGCAGCTTTTCGACATTTGCCGGAGCCGATTGCAACGCGAGCGGCGCATCACGCAGTATTTCGCGAACCTGCCGCGCGGCGCGCTGCGCCGTGGCAGTATCCGGCGCGGCAAGCAGCAACACCAGTTGCCGTTCGCCTCGTTGGGCCAGGGTTTTCAGCGCGGCTTCAGCATGAGGATTGCGCTCGTCGACGGGGAGCAACGCCAGCAGGTCGGTATCGATCTGCCCGCGCCAGGGCTGTATGAGAAGCACAACAGTCAGCAGCGCCAGAATCCCCAGCCAGCCCCAGGCCAGCACACGGTGGCGGCGGGCATAGCGAAGATCGTCAAACGCCTTATTCAAACTGGGCGTGTTCATCGGCGGTCAACGCGGAAGCAGTGACGGCATTGGTGAAAGCGATACGGGTCACATCACCGGCGGCGCTGGTCAATGTAACCCGGCGAACGACGCGATCCCCCTCCATGGACAGGGAAGCAATGACCGTCCGCAGGGCGGCATCGCGTGGCGCGAAAGAGAGTTGCCAGCCGGTATCGCCATCGAGTTGACCGTGGTGATCGAAATATTCGGCCAACGTTGTCAGATCACCGGCAAACAGCGAAAACAGGACCCGGCTGATAGCATTGACCGCCGGCTCCTGGTCGGCGCGCAAGGTCATCAGCACGCGGTCACCATCCTTTTGCAGGATTTCACCCTGTGTGACCCTTGTTGTCTGCGGAAAAGGAGACAACGTGCGCCACAACACGCCGCGCGTTTTCTCGACGACAAACACGCCGTTTGACGCCAGTGTTTTTTTGACCCCGGTCAGTTGTCGTGTCTGAGTGAAATCGCCACGGATCACCGTATCAGTGGCCAGCCGCGATTGAACCGAGCGCAGCAATGCCGGGTCGTCAGCGGCTTGTGCCGAAGCGGTAAGACCCAATCCACATAAGATGAATCCGCTCAACAACAGGAGCATTGCTGTGTTTTTCATCACTTTCCTCATCGAAAACTAACTCCGGTTTGAAACCTCCCCCTTTAGGGGGATAATCCCGTTTGGGAGAGGCGTAACCTCTTCCAAGCGTCGTTGTCGCTCGGTTACGGGCGTGGATTGAAACATAAATACGGTTTCAACTTTTCGCGCAGAATGTCGGGACAAACGAAACGCATCTCGCGCGTTCGCATGTCGACGGCGACTTGCACGGTATGGCCGCGCGTCAGCCGTTTCTGCGTTTGTGCATCACGAATTTCATAGGCGATTTTCAACCGGTTTTCCCATTCGACGAGACGGGCGTCGAAATGGAGCCGTTGCTGGTACAGCAACGGTTGCGCATAACGGATGAACAACTCGATTACCGGCCAGGCGTAACCGGAATCGCGCATTTGCGGATAATCGTAGTCGATGCGTTGCATTAGCGCAGTGCGCGCCAATTCAAAATAGCGGACATAGTGTCCGTGCCAGCATATTTCTACTGGATCGAGGTCGTGAAAAGGCACGGTCCAGTCGACTCGGGCGGTCAGCGGCATCAGTGTTTCTCCCTGGTTTCGGCAGGCTCCAACAGTGCCCAGAACGGATAAAAATTGGACCACTGGAAAGGCGCCTTCAAACATTCCGCTTCCAGCAGTTTGGCAAAAACGGTTGCGTAAGGAATAACCGCCGTTTCCCGGGTGCGGCGCGGCAAACAGATTGATTCAGCGAGTTGCCGCACCGTGATGACGAAACCATCGCGGTATCGGGCACCGAAAACAACGAACAGCGGACATTGCAGCGTTGCGGCGAGCACGTAGGGATTGACCGGAAAACTGCCATCGCACCCCAAAAACGGGACTCGCACGGTAGCTGCGGTGTTCCCCTCCGGCACGCGATCACCCGTGATGACGACAAACCCTCCGGACTCGACTCGCTGCGCCAGCGTAATGGCGGTGTCAATGCCGATATCGGAGGTCTGAATTATATTTATATCATATTCCGGGTCAAGTTCTTTCAGCAACCTATTGAACCGATTGGAATTTTTCATGTACCCAAGAACTGACAGATTCATACCTGAACAACGTTCCGCCAGTTTGCGGCACAGTTCGATGTTGCCGAAATGCGCAGTAACGAGCACGGCACCACGCTTTTGTTCGATCAATCGGTCAATGCATTCGATGCCATCGGCATGATAATCGGTCAACAAACCGGGAGCGCCGGTGATCAACAACTTATCGAGCAGGATCTCGGAAAACGCCAGAAAATGCCGAAAAACGTTACGCGGTGTCGGTACCGGCGTAGCACCGCCGCTGAAATCATGCAATCGCCGCAGATAATCACGCGACGCCTCACGCGCGGCGCGGCGCCGTGCGTAAAACCACAGCAACACGAAAAACAGAAAAAAACGGAACGGCCAACGCCCGCAGACGCGGTAGACGAGCAACAGAAAACGCATTCCCGTCAGAGAGCCTGCTTCCTGTATTTTTGTCCAATGCATCAACGCTGCCCCGAAAAATGCCGTCCAAGCAATTTCGGCAGGCGGCACAGCATTCCAAAAAACAGCCGAGTGTGCATCCAACTGATGCGCACGTTGTCGCTGCAAAGCCGAAAATGCGATACGCCGCCCGGTGGATAACAAACAGAAATCGGCAAGTTGCGAATCGGGATATTTGCCCAGTCCAGCCGCACCAGAATCTCGGAATCGAATTCCATCCGGCTCTGTCGCGGCATCGCATCGAGAACCGGCAATGTGGCAGTGAGCGGATAAATCCGCAGCCCACACATCGAATCGCGGATGCGGCGAGACAAGGTATTGATCCAGACCCAGATGTGCGTCGCGTAGCGGCCGAGAAAACGGCTGGTCGGAACGTTGTCGTCGAAACGCGGAAAACCGGCAATCACTGCCTGCGGCGTATCGCGCATTGCTGCGAGAAATACCGGTAGCGACTCGGTATCGTGCTGACCGTCTGCGTCCAGTTGCAATGCGTGGCTGTATCCCCTTGCGTGCGCTTCACGCAAACCGGCGATCACCGCGGTGCCCTTGCCGCTATTTACCGGCAGCCGCAATAACGATGTTGCCGGTGCCTGTGCGCCAGCCAGCGTGTCGAGCACTGCCGCGCACTCTGCATCGGAACCATCATCGATCAGGATGACCGGCAGTTCAAGGCGATGCAGCGCCTCTATCACCCCCCCAACCGTGGAGGCATGGTTATACACCGGCACGAGCGCGACAGGATTCATGGAGCAATATCCGGCGCAGTGGCCGAAAAGGAAGCACGCCCCTGCGAATGCACGCCGTGCGCCGAGGTATAAGCGAAACGCACTTCATTTTTTTCGGGAGAAAAACGAAGCGTCAACGACACCTCATCGTCAGGCCGCAGGATGCGTTGGAACCTGAGTTGATGGAGCCCGGAAAAACTTCCTTCGACAGGAAAATGCCGTTGTGCCAGCCGCAATGCCCAATCGATCTGGGTGACACCGGGCAGAATTGCCAGTTGCGGGAAATGACCATCAAATGCCTGCATGCAATCGCGCAGCGCCAGCGTCAATACCACTTCGTTTTGAGTCGTTGTCCTGTCAGCGACGGCGAACGGTGGCAAAACCTGCCGCTCAAACAGTTGCACGATGGAAGCGACAGTGATTTTACCCATCGCGTTGTAAGGCAGTTCCGACAGATAACGCCAGCGACGCGGCAAGGCGATGCGGTCGACTGATGCCGACAGGCTTTGGCGCATCCAGCGATCAAAGCGCATCTTGCCAAGCGAGAGCAACTGAGCGCGACCAACCTCGCTCAGCACCACGGCAGCGACAATCTCGTCGCGTTCCCGGTACAGCGGCACGGTGCGCACTTCCGCGACTTCAGGCAACGCCCGCAGCGCCGCGTCGAGCGCATCCAGCGCCACCCGCCGCCCTTCGATCTTGGCGACACGATCAGCACGACCGGTCAGCCGCCAGCCATCGCCATCGCGCACGGCGGTATCCTGGGTGTAAAACCAGTCATCGTTGGGCAGGAGCGGCGAACGCAGTTTGAGGCAATCATGCTCATCGAGCATCAGCGTGATGCCCGGCAACTCGCGCCAAATATTACCCGGGGCAAAACGGTACATGACGGTGAGGGTTTCGGTACTGCCGTAATCATCGATCATTCGCGTCGCCAACAGCGTCTCGCAAATGACGGCGACATCATCGTGCAACGGGCTGCCAGCCGAAAACGTTGCAAGAAAGTTCGCCCGCGAAGAAAACGTTTCCAGTTGCGCCAATCGTTTCAGCATGGACGGACTGCTGATCAGCACATGCGGCCCGGCAGGCAACCGGCCCAATTCTTCCGGATAGTGGAACAGTTCGGTGATGATCGGATACCCGGCCCATAGCGGCCATATCAACCGGTACGACACCCCGAACGTGTGATGATGCGGCACGGTACCGACAAAGCAGGTATCGGACGGGAAGGCGCTACCAAACGCCTGTTGCAGCAACGCCGCCTCCCGGTACAACTGTTCCGGCGCCTTGAAGATACGGTTGGGCATGCCGCTGGAACCGGAGGTGAAAACCACTATTCCGGGATGGTCGAATTGCGGCGGCGGACCGGGAAAGGAGGCATCTTCAGCCACATCATCAGCCCAGTCCGGCAATTTGCTGCCGGTGCAACGGCCCACCCAGGGAATCGGAAGAAAAGCATGCGTTGCCGGTAAATCGTCACTTGCCAGCAAGGCGGTCTGGCCGTTCTCCCAGCAGGCAATCATCCAGACGAGAAACACATAGGCGTCGGCATCGTACAGCACGATTTCCGGCGCATCGAGCCGCATCAACGCCCGGCGGGCAGAGGCAATGTCGGTGCGCAATACCGCATAGGTCACCGGCATTTCATTCCTGTAAAAGGCAACAGCATCGGAAGGCGCCGACATCAACGGCGGCGGAAACAATGGCAAATCATTCATACAACACCGTTCAATGAGGAGCGGCGCATCACACGCTGACGGATCAGCCATTCACCGCCAAACATGACGCCCATCGCCACATAGGAAATCAGACCGTTATAAAATGTCCAGACGGTCGTGGATTGGGTCGTCGTCCACAAGGCAATGCCGCCGTTGATAACAAAGAACACGCACCAGGCAATCGTCACCCTGCGGG
Source organism: Azoarcus sp. (assembly GCA_031277415.1). GTDB lineage: Bacteria > Pseudomonadota > Gammaproteobacteria > Burkholderiales > Rhodocyclaceae > WRNU01. The sequence continues at coordinate 2,452 of JAITMK010000012.1, read as the reverse complement.
TATAACGAACGCCATGCGGCGGCAATTCGGGGTCGAGACGACGCGCCAGCCGTTCGACGAGCGTTTGCGACTGGAAGAGGCTCGCTGCAAACGCTGCCAGAAACATCGCGCTGACCAGCACCGGGTAATAAAGAAGCAGCGATATAGAAGAACGCAGCAGCAGCGCCGTTATTCCAAGCAGCGCCACGCACGGGCCAAGCCAACCGAGCAGACCACCGATGCCACCCCGCCGCCACGCCAATGGTAACAGCAGAAATCCGCATAGCCACAGGGGCCACCCTTGCCAATAGCACAACCAGAAAAGCAACGGCAGGGCGGCACCGAGCAGCGCAATGATGAATACAGGCTTCGTGCCGCAACGGCCATCAGACGCTTTGCAAATGAGCATGAACGGCATCTACCACGTCGGCGACGGTTCGCACCTGCTTGAAAACTTCAGGCGCAATCGCTTGCCCGGTCAATTGTTTCAACTTGATCAGAAGATCGACGGCATCGATGCTGTCGATGTCGAGATCCTGATACAGGAGAGCTTCCAACGTAATGTGTTCGGAGGAAATTTCAAACTGTTCATGCAGAACGTTGCGTACCCAGTCGAAAATTTCTTCCCTGGACATTGTTGATGTTGAAGACATCGCGCCACCTCCGGGAATCAACTGCCGCGGTTGGCCGCAACGTAGTCGGCGACATGACGAACCGATGCGAAATGCTGCCGCGTTTCATCCTTGTCCGGCGACATTGCCAGGCCATAGCGTTTATGCAGGGCAACGCCCAGTTCCAGCGCGTCGATCGAATCAAGGCCAAGGCCTTCGCCGAACAACGGCGCGTCAGTGTCAATATCGGCGACAGTGACATCTTCCAGATTCAGCGTTTCGATGATCAGGGTTTTAATTTCGTCAATCAGGGCAGTCATTCTCTTTCAACTCACGGTTAAAAAAATCGGAAAGGTATTCCGTCACCCTGCGCGCCGCCAGGTTCGGCGCAGTGTCGGCGGGGACGAAATCAACAGTATCCATGTCGTCGAACACGGTCAGCACGAAGTGCGGGCGGCGTAACGGCGCCTGATACCACGATTGCTGCTTGCTCAGCATCGGTTCGGACACGGTAATGACAACCGGCGTCAAAGGCACATTCCCGCGCACCGCAATGTTGGCAGCACCGCGCTGCAACGGGTTGACCTGCCGGAGAAGCAGCGCCTCTATCCGGGTGCGGGTGCCTTCCGGAAAGACGATCAGATTGCTGCCGTTGCGCACTGATGCAATGCAGTCGTCGATCAGTTGCGGACCGTTTTGATTGCGGATAAATCCACACAACGACACAGGACCGAGCATGAACGGATTTCTCCATGCAGATGCCTTGACTACACAATCCGGCTGGCGCAACAACGAAACCAACATGACCACATCGATCAGCGACGGATGATTGGCAACAACGAACAGGCCGCGGCGCTGCAACTTTTCGAGTCCTCGCACTTCATAGCTGATGACGCCGACAGTGGTCATCAACTTGCAGAAAAACCGAAAACTCAGAGTCAGTATGTCGCGCGCCAGCGTCCGACGGAGTTCTCGCCGCCAGACCAGCAGCCGCAACAGCGGAAACAGCAGGCACAAAATGATCAACCCGCCCAACCCGAACATCACAAAGCAGAAACCGGTCGCCACAATGCGCCAGCACCGCTCCGGTGAAAACCGACGCTTGTCATCGGTACGCGCCGGTGAGTCCATCGACAGCTCAGGCATGAGCACTCTCCGGCGCAAGGCGCAGCAATTGCCAATCTGCTTCCCCGGTCAGCGGCAAGGCACGGCGCGCTTCATCGAGGACAAAGCGCAGCAACGGCAGTGAAGAACCAGGTGGCAACGCAGATGCGTCTCCCGTAGAGGGCGTTTCGTTGTAAACAAGCCGGTAATCTTTGCCCACCGTCATTTCGAACGCGAAAGCAAAACAGGCCGACTCGTTATCGATGAAGGTTTGAAACAACTCCGGCAGCGGCGCGTCGCAAAACACCAGGATCACCGAAGGCGCGCCATCAGCAAGCTGAGTCAGCGCCTCGATGATACCGGACAGCACCAACCGGTTCTCCGAGGCTACCGTGGTAACCGGTGCCCGGCTTTGTCTCGCGATCAGGAAAAGGCCGGGAATCGCATTGTGCACCGACATGCTGAATTCCTGCGCCGATGCACCGCCCCCTTCCGCCAGCGCATGCTGGATGGTCAGCGAACGACTGACCTCACCGTGACGGCTGCAAAAAATGATGGGCTGATCGGCGTAAGCCAGTTCCGGCGCGGACAAGACTTCCAACGCCGCGCGGCCAAGGGGAGTCGCGCGGCGGCGCAACAGCGGCGGCATCGCCTTCGCCTGGGCAATTTCTTCGTGAGCGATGAGCGATGTTTCTTCGCGCGCCCAAACCTGCCATTTTTCGGCATCGGACATGGCGGGCGCCCAGGCGCTCCAGCGG
>JAITMK010000093.1 GCA_031277415.1 Azoarcus sp. | reverse complement strand
TGGTGCCCCCGGCAAGATTCGAACTCGCGACCTTCGGTTTACAAAACCGCTGCTCTACCGACTGAGCTACAAGGGCATGGCGCTACTGCATCAATCTCGATGTGCGCGGCGCGGATTGTAGCCGAAGTTGCGCGGCGCGTTTAGTTTTGTGTGGGTCATTGTCCGGCAATTTTCATGCTTTCGATCAGGATCGAGCCGCAATGCTTGGCTCCGCGGGGTAAGGCATCGTTGCCGACGGCAACGATGTTGCGGAACATGTCGCGCAGGTTGCCCGCGATGGTGATTTCCTGCACCGGGTGCTTGATCTTTCCTTTTTCTACCCAGAAGCCCGCCGCGCCGCGCGAGTAATCGCCGGTGACGTAGTTGATGCCGTGGCCGAGGAGTTCGGTGACGAGCAGCCCTTTGTCCATTTTGCGCAGCAGCGCGTCAAGGCTGTCTTTGCCGCCTTTGACCCGGAGGTTGTGTGAGCCGCCCGCGTTGCCCGTGGTTTGAAGGCCGAGTTTACGGGCGGAATATGTGGAGAGGAAATAGCCCTGCAATACGCCGTCGACGACGACTTCGCGGTCGTGGGTGGCGACCCCGTCGCCGTCGAACCAGGTTGCGCCAAAGGCTTTTTTGAGGTGAGGGCGCTCACTGATGTGGATGACGGGTGAGAAAATCTGCTGGCCGAGGGTATCGAGCAAAAAGCTTGAACGGCGGTAGAGCGCGCCGCCGCTTGTCGCCTGCACGAAATTGCCGATGAGGCCGATCGCAAGCGGCGCTTCAAAGATGACCGGAACCTGGCGGGTGCGGATTTTTTTTGCGCCGAGACGGGCCAGCGCCCGTTCGCCGGCGATACGGCCAATGTCTTCGACAGATGGAAGTTCGTCGGCGTCACGGCGAGCGTCGTACCAGTATTCCCGTTGCATGGAATCACCTTCGCCCGCGATGACCGCGCACGACAACCCGTGCCGACTGCTGGCAAAGCCACCCATGAAACCGAGGCTGTTGGCGGAAACGAAATGCGCGTGGTGAGTCGAGACGCTCGCACCTTCGGAATTGCGGATCGAATGATCGACCGCGAAAGCGGCCGCCTCGCACTGCCGTGCAAGCGCAATGGCGTCGTCGACTTCGATATCCCAGGGATGAAACAGGTCGAGATCGGGGCATTTACGCGCCATCAACGCCTTGTCGGCAAGCCCGGAGCAAGGGTCGGGGGCGGTAAAACGGGCTATCGAGAGTGCCGCGTCTACCGCTGACTTGAGCGCGGCGCGGGAAAAATCGGACGTGCTCGCCTGGCCGCGCTTCTGCCCGAGGTAGACCGTGATCTCGACTCCCTTGTCGCGGTTGTATTCGATGGTATCGACGGCTCCCATGCGAACGGAAACCGACTGGCCGAAACTCTCCGAAATATCCAGTTCGCAGGCCGAAGCGCCGCGCTTTTGGGCAGTCTTGAGAATATCAGCGGCAATCTCTTGCAGCCGGGACGGGGTGCAGGAAAAACCAGGGCGGGATGTCATGGGCAGACGGTGGCGAATAAAACGGGGATTCTACCTTGTTCATGGTCATCGCTCGATAAGCATGATGGTTTTTTAGGCTCAATCCCGATTGGACTGCGCCATGGTGTCGGAATATTTTACAGTTTGAAATGTATTTTTTGCATTTACGCTAAAAAATCAATGTATTTTTGTCATGGCATATTATTTGCGTGCTGTATTGAGCAGTATGCGGTGCACCAATGACGCAGTGATGTCGCCTGTATTCAGAACCTGACAATGGCGACGGCCTGCATCCGTTTTTTCTCAAAAAAGGAGGGTTCCATGAAACTCGATTACAGGAAAACGTACTTTGCCAACAACATCCAGGGTACGAACACCAATGACACCATCTACGGAGGTTACGGCAACGACACGATTTATGGCGGCGGAGGCAAGGATGTCATCCATGCGACAGCCGGCAACAACTTGATCTACATGAGCAACGGTGGCGGCACAGTCTATGGCGGATCCGGCAGCGACATCATCCGTGGTAATTATGGGAATGATCTCATCTATGGCAAGCAGGGCCACAATTACATCTTCGGCGGCGCTGGCAACGACACCATTCATGGCGGCAGCGGCAACGACACCATCTTTGGGGGCTCCGGCAGCAACAGGATTTATGCCGAAAAAGGCAACAACTTCATTTATGGCGGTACCGGCAACGACACCATCTACGGTTCCTGCAATGGTCGTGACACCATCTTCGGCGGTAACGGCAACGATCTGATCCACGGCAAGGGCAGCGGCAATCTGATCTTCGCTGGCGCCGGTAATGACAAGATCTATGGCTCCTGTGCCGGCAGCGACACCATTGTGGCCGGTTCCGGCAACAACCTCATCCAGAGCTACGGTGGCGGAAACCTCCTGTTCAGCGGCATCGGTGGTAACGATACGCTTTATGGCGGCAGCGGCAACGACTGCATCGTCGGCGGTACGACTGGCAACAACTACCTCTACGGCGGCAGCGGCAGTGACATATACGTGATTGATTTCAATGCAGTGGGCACTAACGGTACAACTTCGCCGGGATACGTCGCCGATATCGGCGCCAACTTCATCAAGGATTCGGCTGGATCCTATGACACGCTGCTGCTCTGCGGTATGGATGTAAGCGATGTCAGGTATCAGCAAATGGGCAAATATGACCTGATGCTCACCTTCGAAGGTGTAGACGGCTGTATCATTCTCCAGAATCATTTCCTGTCCTGCAACAGGATCGAGGAAATCAGCTTCGTTGATTCCAATCCGTACTGGATTCCGAATGTTGATTTGACCGTTATCGGCACGGATCTCATGGCGAATCCGGATGTTGGCCTTTTCATGTAACTTCCGGGACACTCACTGCCTCCGGGTGAGTCAGTGCAGGTCGCTTTGTGAAACATCCTGTACAAGGGTTCCGCCTCAAGGGGCGGAACCCTTTCTGTTTTGTGAAACCGCAACACCGGAGATGACGTGAGAGTACTCTGCATTCACCAGAATTTTCCCGGCCAGTTCCGTCACCTCGTTGCGCACCTTGCGAACAAGTCCGGTGTCGAGGTGCTTGGCATTGGACGTGAAACCGCTCCGGGCATGGAAGGGGTCCGGCTGATGCGCTACCGGCCGCACCGCGCGCCGAGTAAAGAAATTCATCCATACGCCCGCAGATTCGAGGACGCCGTGCTGCATGGGCAGCAAGTGCTGCGCATGTTGCTCGATCTCAAACGCCAGGGCTACCGGCCTGATGTTGTTGTCGCCCACCCCGGATGGGGAGAAACGCTCTACGTCAAGCTGGCTTTTCCAGATGCCAGACTTATCCATTACGCCGAGTATTACTATCACCTTGAAGGAGCCGACAGCGGATTCGACCCCGAATTTCCGTTCGGCCTGGAGAACGCTGCCTTTGTTTCCACCCTCAATGCCCTGCATTTGTTCAACATCGAACAATGCGATCTTGGCATTACGCCAAGCCGCTGGCAGAAGAGTCTGTATCCGGCGGCTTACCACGACAAGATTCAGGTCATTCATGAAGGCGTCGATATCGACCGGCTTGCCCCCGATCCTGCCGCGTTTCTTGAACTTCCCAACGGCACGCAATTACGTCCGGGCGATCCTGTCGTCACGTATGTGGCACGCAACCTTGAACCTTACCGGGGCTTTCATTGTTTCATGCGCGCCTTGCCGGAGCTGTTGAAAGCGCATGCGGACTGCCATGTTCTCGTGGTCGGCGGTGACGATGTCAGTTACGGGGATCGTCCAGGTGATGCCCCAAACTGGCGCGAGAAAATGCTGCGTGAGAATCCCGTCGATCCTGAACGCGTCCACTTTCTCGGGAAAATAGAATACGCCCTTTATCGGTGCATCTTGCAGGTGTCCGCCGTCCATGTGTATTTGACCTATCCCTTCGTCCTCTCCTGGTCGGCTGTGGAGGCAATGGCATGTGGCTGCCTGCTCGTCGCCTCGGACACCGCGCCGGTTCGAGAGGTCATTCGCCACGGCGAAAACGGCTGGCTGTTCGATTTTTTCGATAGCGGCGCTTTGGTCGGGCATGTGCTGCGCGCCCTCACGGCACTGCCGGAAGCTGCGGTACTGCGAGCCAACGCCCGGGAAAGCGCGCTGGCTTATTCGACGAAAAAGGGGGTTGCGGGATACATGAAATGTATCGATTACGTGTTGAGCGAAAGCTTCTCAGAATACGGACGAGGCGCTCCCATGACGACGGATTCCGGCTAGGTTACAATCTTTCTTTCCGGACTCAGGCCTCCGATACAACCCCGACATGCTCAAAAATTCCATCGACGACGTTCGTATTGCCGTAATAAAAGAACTGGCTCCCCCCGCGCACATATTGCGCGAATTTCCTGTTACACCCGGTGCGTCGGCAACTGCCTTCAACACGCGCCAGGCCATACATCGCATTTTGTATGGCGCCGATGACCGCTTGCTGGTGGTGATAGGACCGTGCTCGATCCACGACGCCCAGGCCGCCCGCGAGTATGCGCGCCGTTTGAAGGACGAAGCGGATCGCCTCAAGAATGATCTCCTGATCGTGATGCGGGTGTATTTCGAGAAACCGCGCACTACCGTGGGCTGGAAAGGATTCATCAACGATCCTCATCTCGACGGCAGTTATGCAATCAACGAAGGTTTGCGGCTGGCGCGCCATTTATTGTTGGAAATCAATGAAATCGGGCTACCTGCGGCCACCGAATTTCTCGACATGATCACGCCGCAATACTTTGCCGATCTCGTGTCCTGGGGCGCGATCGGGGCGCGTACCACCGAGAGTCAGGTGCACCGCGAACTGGCCTCCGGGCTGTCGTGCCCTGTCGGATTCAAGAACGGAACGGACGGTAACGTGCGAATTGCCGTCGATGCGATCAAGGCCGCGCAGTCCTCTCATCATTTCCTGAGCGTCACCAAGGGTGGCCATTCTGCCATTGTCACTACGTGCGGTAATGAGGATTGCCATCTCATTTTGCGCGGCGGCAAAGAGCCGAATTTCGATGCCGCCAATGTCGATGCCGTTTGCCGCGATCTGGCCGCAGCCGGTGTTCCGCCCAAAGTGATGGTCGACTTCTCGCATGCCAACTGCCGCAAACAGTACCGGCAGCAAATCGACGTGGCGCGTGATGTTGCCGCGCAGCTTGGCGCGGGTGAGGATCGCATCATCGGCGTAATGGCGGAATCTCATCTCAAGGAAGGCCGACAGGATCTGACTCAGGACGTTATACCCGAATACGGCAAGAGCATCACCGATGCCTGTATCGGCTGGGAAGACAGCGTTGCCGTGCTCGACCTGCTCGCCAATAGCGTGCGTCAGCGCCGGGTTGCGCGCGCGGCGCGCGGAGCGGTCGAGTAAAAGCGAATCTGCTGCGACCGGTTCACGCCGACGAAGCTTGCGGGTCGGCCTCCATCCAGAGACGGGCATCGGTTTCGTTATCGAAAACCCGTATTTCCGCATCGACGAAGAACTGCGAAACCCATGCGCTCCACGTAACCCACTGGTCGTCTGTCAAAACGGCGATACGACGGAAGTCGTGGGCATGCCGCAGGGTATGGCGAATTTCTTCCACGGCGAGATCGACAGTGAATCCGGCCATTTCGCGCAAGTCAAACAGCAAGTCGAGCGGGCCGCTGCCCACTTTGATCTTGTAATCGGCCAATTCTTCGAATTCGCGGTAATCGGTCAGGGTAAATTCGCCAAAAACGACGGCGATGATCAGTCCATCGCGGTAGTCGACGCTTATCATGAAACTCCTCCGTGTCATTCCAATAATTGATTCACAGAGACGTTACCATATTCAGCCCGTTTCACAGCAGGGCATGATGCGTGAAAAGGGCAATTTAAGGATTCTCTGTAATGACGGAGCGGCGGGACGTGTATTCCGAAATTGTTGGAGAAGCGTGATGGAAAAAGACGCTGGATTCCCACCAAAGCTTGTCCCCGCAGTGATCCTGAGCGGGGAGCACGCGGGAATGACGGGGTGTCGGTAATGTAGCGCAGGATGTATTCGGTCTTGATGATTCTGCCCAGGTTGGTGAAGGCCTTCGCCAACCGGTCAGAAGGGAAGCTGTTGGTCAACCGCTCCACAATCACATGTGCCGGTGCCGTGCGTTCCTTGAGCGACGTGGCCACGTGGATCATTTCATCCCACTACTCTTCAACAATCTCCAGACTCACAATGCGCGGTGACAGGTCGTTGACCTCCACCAGAAAACGACCATACAGGCGCACGGCACAAATTTGAATGGCGATGAATAAACGGGAATTGGTGCGGTATCGGTTAACTTCCTTTTTGTCGGTCTCCGAGAGCGTCCAGTCCCTGGCCATTTCCTCATCGGAGAAGTCCTGCGGCAATGTCACTGGCTAGTAACGCTGCCGCTGGGTTAGGAACTTCTCTTTGGCGGTCATCATGAGATCCCGGCTTTATTTCTTGAAGGCGATATTCCAAACCCCTTCAAAACGTTTTCTCAACAAGGGTTCCGGAACGTGTGGGGTAAAAGGCGCGTACTTTTTTACGGCCTCGTAAATCTGCTCTTTCTCCTTACCCTTGATTTCTTTCAACAGGCGCACCGCATCCTGAATGTCTTTGTCATGGCGTGAGGCGTGAACTTTGTGGGCCAGGAGTTCTTCCCAGCTCGCGGCTTTTAAGACCAGGAAGGGATGCTGAAAAATAATAACATTGGACGTGGTTTCCAGACCGAAAAAGCTCACGCTGTCATTGAACCACAGCGATTTTTCATCAGCCGCCAACCCCATTTCTTCACCGACCTGCTTGATCAGTTTAATCAGCAACTGTTTGTTGGCCGGATTCGCGGGAAAGATGGCATCGACATCCTGAGTCATGGCGCGGGAGTGAAAATACATCAAGCTGATAATGCCGCCGCAACAGGTCAGTTCCAGCCGCTTGTTTTCCTTCTGGAGCAAATCGCCCAAGCGTTTAAGTGCTTGGGTCAAGGTATGGATACTGATTTGTTTGGCGGTGCTGGAATACTGGTACATGAAAAGTCCTTATACAAAAAACATGAAGTCGCGTGGCGCAAAAATATTGCGCTTGCTGAAAATGGGCGACACCAGATCTCCCTCGTAGAATTCCCGATATTCTTCTGGAATGACAGAAAATTCTTTTTGCACTGCCGGTACCCGCTGACACCAGTCAGGTGCTTGCGCAGGGTGAGACTTCGGCGGCTCCGACCAGACTTCAGCCATGCGCTCCAGGAAGCAGGCCTTCAGAGCATATTTCAGCGCATCTTTTTCGTGGGGATCCGGCACTTGGGCTAAGTCCCATTCTTTACGCCAGAAAAGCTGCACGTCATCCATAAAGGCCACGGTGTCTTGTTGAATGGCTGATTCGCACATGCGATCCAGAACACCACCCGGCGTCAGAACATCCCGCTTGGGGAGCGCATCGACCTCCAGGGATACGTTCAAACCCAACTTGAGCGCCATGTTGACCAGGGCGTCCACGCGGAACTCTCTGACTTTGCCTTTAAGCAACGCACTTACCCGTGGCTGGGAAATGCCAAGACGCTCGGCGGCTTCTATTTGGGTCAGATGGTTTTGAACCAGGGTATCGCGCACGGCGCGAGCCAGGGTTGCCCGGATCTTCAGATTCTCTACCTGGATGGCTTCATCATTTACGGCCTGCATCGTGGTATCTCCTGCAAGTGCTCAATGCCAATTCCGTGCATAATACCACAAAAACTATAAAATATACATTTACTTTAATAATTAAAGCGTAAAGAAAACCCTCGTTTATTTAACCAATTCTCGCAGCCCTGTAACGACCACGGATTTGCAGTGCAAACAAAGTAAATATACCCGGTTAATATTTCAATGTTAATATAATCAGGCTTTGCAATATGCCCGGGCCGGTGACACCGTCGTGGTCTGGCGACTGGATCGGCTGAGCCGGTCACTCAAAGACTTGATCGAGATGGTGACACTGCTGGAATCCAAGGGTTTGCAGAGAATCCCTAATGCTGGTGCGGCAGGGTAACAGTGGCGAGAAGACCGCCTTCGGGGTGATTATCCAGGCGAATCGTGCCGCGCTGAACGTGAAGCAGGTTGCGGGTAATGGCCAGGCCCAGGCCGGTTCCGCCGGTTTCGCGGTTGCGGGAAGATTCGGTCCGGTAGAAGGGTTCGAAGACGCGCTCCATCTCTTCGGCGGGCAGTCCGGGACCATGATCGCGGATGAGGATATGAACCGCTTCGGAGGTTTCGGAGAGAGTGATGTCGACCGATTTGCCGAATTTCACGCCATTTTCGATCAGGTTCATCAAAGCTCGCCGCAACGCGACGGAGTGGCCGGTGAAAGGTTTGCTTGCGTGTCCCGTCACGGAAACCGTCCAGCCCATATCGACAACTTCCCCACTTAGCGCCGCAAGAAGTCCGTTGAGATCGATGGGTTGCGCCGGGGAACTGATTTCCATGCTGCGGGCGTAGTCCAGACCTTCGCGGATGAGGCTTTGCATGGCGTCGAGATCGGACTGGATACGGGCTTGCAGGGTTTCGTCGTCGATCATTTCGGTGCGCAGGCGCAGCCGCGTGATGGGGGTTTGCAAGTCGTGGGAGATGGCAGCGAGAATGCGGGTTCGCTCGCGCATGTGGGCGCTGATGCGCTGCTGCATCTGGTTGAAAGCTTCCGTGGCCTGAATGACTTCAGTGGGTCCGGAAACCTCAAGCGGCGCTCGTTCAGGATCTTCTCCAAGGGCGCGCGCGGCAGCGGACAGGTTCGAGAGTGGCCGGGTGGCAATGCGCACGCAAATCCAGGTAAGAATGCCAACGCCAACGAGCAGGGCAAGGAGCGCGCTGGCCATGATCGAAGCTTGTGAAGACGAAGAAAGCATGAACAACTGCCCGGGCGGGCGGTGCTGGCCGCGCAGGCGTGCGGTGAGGAGGGAGCCATCTGCCAGACTGACGGAAACGACCAGAGGTTCGTGTCCGGGAGAATGGCGATTTTCTCCGCGCCGATAGGTGTATAGGGCAACCTGACGATCAGGCATGGCGTCGCGCAATGCCGGTAACAGGGGATGATCGCGGGAGAGTACCTGGGTATTTTCGGGTAGTTCCAGGTCGAGGCGCAGTCGGCCTCGTCGGCCGCCTCCTTGTTCTTTGAGCGTGTGACGACGCTCTTTTGGCGCGAGATTGTCCAGGATGTCGGCGTTGGAGGCGATTTCCCGGGCAAAACCTTCAGACCAGACCCGTTCCCGTTCATTGACGAAAATGGCAATACTGACGGCCAGCACGAGGAGAATACCCACCAGCCAGATCAGCATCAGGCGCGCAAACAGACTGCGGGGCCAAAGGCGTTTTATCATGATGATGCGGCTCCGCCCGGAATAACTTCGCAGGTAAGTACGTAACCTTCGTTGCGCACGGTCTTGATGATCGCCGCTTCGCGCGCGTTGTCATTGAGCCGCTGGCGTACACGGCTGATCAGGAGGTCGATGGAACGGTCGAAGACATCGGCCTCACGCCCCTGGGTAAGTTCCATCAATTGGTCACGCGAAAGTACTTTCTGGGGATGGGCAAGGAAAATGCTGAGAATACGATACTCGGCCCCGGACAAAGCAACGATGGTTCCGTCCTGATCAATGAGATGACGAGCGACCGTGTCCAGCCGCCAGTGAGCAAAATGCAGTTCACGCTCATGCGCGGCGGGCTTGTCGGCCATGTTCGGGGGCAGGGCGCGGGCGCGGCGCAGAATGGCGCGGACTCGGGCAAAGAGTTCGCGCGGAACGAACGGTTTCGGCAAGTAGTCATCCGCACCCATTTCAAGACCGATGATGCGATCCATGTCTTCGCCGCGCGCCGTCAACATCAGTACGGGCGTACCGGCGCTGGGAGAATCGCTGGCGCGCAGGTTGCGGCACAGGGTGAGGCCGTCCTCTCCCGGCATCATGATGTCGAGCACGATCAGGTCAATGCGGTGCTTTTCCAGGGCGGTGCGCATTTCGCGTCCGTCGGCGGCAGTGATACAGCGCAACCCCTGCTTTTCGAGATAGTCGGCAAGCAGGGTACGAATGTCCCGGTCATCGTCAACGATCAGAATGTGGTCTTGTCCGGACATGAGAGATTCTCCTTTGCTGGTAATTTTCTGCGCATCTTAGGCGGATACGGAATTGATTTGTATCCTTATGTATCAATCAGCCCGTTGGAAACATCCTGGTTCAAATCAGTTGTTCAGCGATATGCCTGATTTCGTTTTTGGTAGTTAAATACATCCATCGTCTGAGGCGATAGATGTGACAAACCCAACGGGAAGGAGACCCCATATGAAAACCTGGATCAAAACATCGCTCGTGGCCGCTCTGGCGGCTACAACCCTGCTCAGCGGCGCAGCCATGGCTCGTTGCGGCGGACATGGAGGAGGTTGGGGTGGACACGATCACGGCTGGCGTGACGCCACCCCCGAACAGACCAAGGAACGGATGAACAATCGGATGGAAGTGCACCTGGCACGACTCGAACTTGCTCTGGCGCTGACCCCGGAACAAAAACCGGCTTGGGCGGATTTCAAGAAAACCGCTGAAGCCCGTGCTGGGACCATGCTCAAGGAAATGGAAAACAGGCGCAATGCCGGACAACCCAAGACAGCGGTCGAACGCCTGGCACGCGCGGAAGATTTCAGCAAAAAGCATACAGACATGCTGACCGATATGCGCAAGTCGACCGAGGCGTTTTACGGCAAGTTGAGCGCAGCCCAGAAGACGGTATTCGATGACGCAACCGCCAATTTCGGTGGCGGCTGCGGTATGGCCGGGCCGGGCTATGATGGTCCTGGTAAAAAAGGAAAGGGTAAAGGCAAAGGTAAAGGTAAAGGTAAAGGTAAAGGTAAAGGAGGTGAACGAGGCAAACGTTAAACGAGTGTTCTGAAAACGAACAAGGCCACCTTTCAGGTGGCCTTGTTCGTTTTGATACTTCGGGTTCAGACGGCAACAGGTTCGGAAACCGGATCGCGGTCAAACGCCAGTTTGATCTTTTCGTTGTCCGGGTCGATATCGATGGTCACTTCACCACCATTGGCAAGCCGTCCGAACAACAGTTCATCGGCCAGCGCGGCGCGGATCATGTCCTGAATCAGTCGCGCCATCGGCCGCGCTCCCATCATCGGATCGAACCCTTTTTCAGCCAGCCAGGATTTAAGGGTATCGGTGAAATGGGCTTCGACCTTCTTCTCTTGCAACTGGCCTTCCAACTGTGTCAGGAACTTGTCGACCACACGGAGGATGACTTCACCGTCGAGCGCCTTGAACGAAATCATGGCGTCGAGCCGGTTGCGGAATTCGGGGGTGAAAATGCGCTTGATCTCACTCATCTCGCTGCCCATTTCGCGTTTGGCCGAAAAACCCATGGCAGGTCTCTGCATGGCATCGGCCCCGGCATTGGTGGTCATGATGAGAATGACGTTGCGAAAATCGGCCTGCCGCCCGTTGTTGTCGGTAAGCGTGCCGTGATCCATGACTTGAAGCAGGATGTTGTAAATGTCCGGGTGAGCTTTCTCGATTTCGTCGAGCAACAGTACGCAATGCGGTTTCTTGACGATTTGCTCGGTAAGCAATCCTCCCTGATCGAAACCGACGTAGCCGGGAGGCGCGCCGATCAAACGGCTTACCGCATGGCGTTCCATGTATTCGGACATGTCGAAACGCGCAAGTTCGATGCCCAGGGTATAAGCAAGCTGACGGGCGACTTCGGTCTTGCCAACGCCGGTCGGGCCGGAGAACAGGAAGGAACCGATAGGTTTTTGCGGGTTGCCCAGGCCGGAGCGCGACATTTTGATGGCTTTTGCCAGGGCATCGATAGCGGCATCCTGCCCGAACACGACGTTTTTGAGATCACGGTCGAGCGTTCTCAATGAGGCACGGTCGTCCTGCGAAACGCTGCGCGGCGGAATGCGGGCAATTTTTGCGACGATATCTTCGATTTCACCCTTGCCGATAGTTTTCTTCTGCCGGGACTTGGGCAGAATGCGCTGCGCCGCGCCGGCCTCGTCGATGACATCGATGGCCTTGTCGGGCAAGTGACGGTCGTTGATGTATCTGGCCGACAGTTCGGCGGCGCTGGTTAAAGCCGAGAGCGAGTACCGGATGCCGTGGTGTTCTTCAAAACGGGTTTTCAGCCCTTTGAGAATCTCGACGGTTTCGGCCACGGAAGGTTCGACGATATCGATTTTCTGGAAGCGCCGGGACAGGGCATGATCTTTTTCAAAGATCTGACGAAACTCGGTGTAGGTGGTCGCGCCGACGCACTTCAACTGACCCGTGGAAAGCGCCGGTTTCAGCAGATTCGAGGCATCCAGCGTACCGCCCGAGGCCGCGCCGGCTCCGATCAGGGTGTGGATTTCGTCGATGAAGAGAATGGCATCCTTGTTGTTGACCAATTGCTTGAGCACAGCCTTCATCCGCTGCTCGAAATCGCCGCGATACTTCGTACCGGCCAGCAACGCCCCCATGTCGAGGGCGTAGACCTGCGCGTTTTCGAGGATTTCCGGCACGACCTTGCCGACGATGCGATGCGCCAGCCCTTCGGCGATGGCGGTTTTGCCCACACCTGCCTCACCCACCAGCAACGGATTGTTCTTGCGCCGACGGCAAAGGGTCTGGATGACACGCTCGACTTCCTTGTCACGACCGACCAGCGGATCAATTTTGCCTTGCAATGCCTGCTGGTTGAGGTTGTGGGTATAGGATTCGAGCACGTTGTCGCGGGATTTGTCTTCCTGCTCCTGTTCGGAGGCTTCCTGGTCTCCACGATTGTGGAGCGAGGCTTCTTCCGGAGGGGGCCTGGTGATGCCGTGCGAAATGTAGTTCACGACATCGAGGCGGGAGATGTTTTGCCGCTGAAGGAAAAAGACGGCGTGCGAGTCCTTTTCACCAAAGATGGCGACCAGCACGTTGGCGCCGTTTACTTTCTTTTTTCCCGACGATTGCACATGCAGGATCGCGCGCTGGATGACACGCTGGAAACCGAGCGTGGGTTGGGTTTCGATTTCGTCGCTGCCGCCGACCTTGGGAGTATGGTCATTGATGAATTGAGTCAGTTCCTTCCGCAGGTCGCCGACGTTGACCGAACAGGCGCGCAAAACCTGCGCGGCAGACGGATTATCCAGCAGCGCGAGCAGCAGGTGCTCGACAGTGATGAATTCATGCCGTTTCTGCCGGGCTTCGACAAAGGCCAGGTGCAGACTGACTTCAAGTTCTTGCGCGATCATTCGTTTTCCTCCATCACGCATGCTAGCGGATGTTGGTGCTGACGTGCATAGGATACGACTTGTTCGACCTTGGTCGAAGCAACATCTTTCGTAAATACACCACACATTCCCATACCTTCTCTGTGAACCTGGAGCATGATCTGCGTTGCGCGCTCGCGGTTCATGTCGAAGTATTTTTGCAGGACGGCCACGACGAACTCCATCGGGGTGAAGTCGTCGTTGAGCAGGAGCACCCTATAGAGGGGGGGGCGGCGAACGTGCGTGCGCTGGGCTTCCAGCACGGTTCCATCTTGTTTTCGGGTCGTAGGCATGCGGGGTATTTTAATCCAAGCAAGCCGCCATTAGGAAAAACAAGGCTCAGGCGACTGTAAAACCGTTATTCAGGGAAGAAGATGTTTTACTACCAATGTCATTTCTGGAGCGAAGCACGCCAGACTTACGGAGGACATCCGTTTGAATGTTTGTGACAGTGTATGTTGTTGCATGTTTAAACTCGATATGGATCAAATATAAAAAAACCGTTGACATTACAAAAAAAGTTGCGTGAGAATAGAATATGCGTAAGTCACATTCTGCGTGTACCTGATGAAAATTTGTCGGATATTGCGTCTTTTCTGACAAACCGCAACGAGTAAGCCAGAGAGTTTGATGAAATACGCTAACCACGGCTTCCGGCTACAAGTTGGCCGCAAGCTACTTGCAAATGAAGGATTAAGGTAAATGGCAACAGGTATTGTTAAATGGTTCAACGATTCCAAGGGGTTTGGTTTCATTACGCCTGATGATGGTAGCGAAGATTTGTTCGCGCATTTTTCCGCTATCAACATGAACGGTTTCAAAACCCTGAAAGAGGGTGAAAAGGTCTCTTTCGAGATCACGCAAGGGCCGAAAGGTAAACAAGCTTCCAACATTCAACGGCCAGCCTGAAACGGCAAGCCAGTAGCCGGGCGCTTGAAAATAGCGCCCGTTTTAGTGCGCCTGGAATTTTATTTTTGTATTGACGTATTCAGGCAAAAATCAGGTTGTACCGGCTTGAGAAGCGGCCTGACGCAGACGGATGTGCAGTTCCCGAAGCTGTTTTTCATCAACGCCCCCAGGAGCGCTGGTCAGCAAACATTGCGCCCGTTGCGTTTTGGGGAAGGCGATGACGTCGCGAATGGATTCTGCCCCGGCCATCAACGTCACCACACGATCCAGCCCGAAAGCCAGTCCTCCATGCGGTGGAGCGCCAAACTTGAGGGCATCGAGCAAAAAGCCAAATTTGACCTGCTGTTCTTCGGGCTCGATATTGAGCGCCTCGAATACGGCCTCCTGCACTTCAGCGCGATGAATACGGATTGATCCGCCGCCGATTTCCCAGCCATTGAGCGCAAGATCATAAGCCTTGGCAAGACATTCGCCGGGATTGTTTTTCAAAAGCTCGGCATGTTCGTCCTTGGGACTGGTAAAGGGATGGTGGCAGGCCATCCAGCGTTTTTCGTCCTCGTCGTATTCAAACATCGGAAAGTCGGTAATCCATACCGGGCACCACGCTATGCCGGAAACGTATCCCTTTTCATGTCCGAGTTTGACGCGAAGCGCACCAAGCGAATCGGCTACGACTTTTGGCATGTCCGCGCCGAAAAAGATGAGATCGCCCGATTTGGCTCCGGTACGTTCAAGAATTGCGCGCAATGCCGTTTCATGCAGATTCTTGACAATGGGGGATTGCAATCCCTGTTCATTCACCTGGTTTATGTCATTGACTTTAATATATGCCAGACCTTTTGCGCCATAAATGCCGACAAATCGAGTGTATTCGTCGATTTCTCCGCGCGTGAGATTCGCGCCATCCGGCACGCGCAACGCCGCAACACGCCCGCCGGAATTGGCTGCGCCCGAAAACACCTTGAAAGCAACGTCCTTGACCAGGTCAGTAATTTCGGTGAGTTCGAGCGTCACCCGCAAATCGGGCTTGTCGGAGCCGTAGCGGCTCATGGTTTCCGCGTAAGTCAGACGGGGAAAAGGATCGGGCAGTTCAACCGCGAGCGTTTCCCTGAAGACGAAACGGATCATCTCTTCCATCAGGGCCGTGATGCCGTCCACGTCCATGAACGAGGTTTCGATATCGACCTGGGTAAACTCGGGCTGACGATCAGCGCGCAAATCTTCATCACGGAAACATTTCGTGATCTGGTAGTAGCGGTCGAAGCCCGCAATCATCAACAACTGTTTGAATAACTGCGGCGATTGGGGCAGGGCAAAAAATTGCCCGGCGTGGACGCGGGAGGGTACCAGGTAATCGCGCGCGCCCTCGGGCGTGCTTTTGGTCAGCATCGGCGTTTCGATATCGATAAAGCCGTGAGAATCGAGAAAGCGGCGAAAAGCCATGGCGACCTTGTAGCGCAGCAGCAAATTGTTCTGCATTTGGGGGCGGCGCAGGTCGATGACCCGGTGGGTCAGGCGCACCATCTCGGAGAGATTGTCTTCGTCGAGTTGAAAGGGAACCGGAACCGATGTATTGAGAATCTCAATGTCATGACACAACACTTCGATTTCGCCGGAAGCAAGGTTTGCGTTTTCCGTCCCCTCCGGGCGGCGACGCACCTTGCCGGTGAGTTTCAGACAATACTCATTGCGAATCGACTCGGCAATCCTGAACATGTCCGGACGATCAGGATCGCACACGATCTGCGCCAGTCCTGCAATATCCCTGAGATCGATAAAGATGACGCCACCGTGGTCGCGGCGGCGGTGAACCCATCCGCAAAGCGTGACAGTCTGATCAAGGTGGGCAGTCGTAACCTGACCGCAATAGTGAGTTCGCATGAGAAAATCCAAAAGACTTATTTGAGAAGAAGAATGCTGTTTTCCGGTGTGCGCGACGGAGGTGCAACGACCCCCATCGAGATGATGTACTTGAGCGCCTCATCCACGCTCATGTCGAGTTCGATGACGTCTGCCTCAGGCAGCATCAGAAAGAACCCGGAAGTCGGATTCGGCGTAGTGGGAACGTAGATACTGATGTGATCATCGCCAAGCCGCTGGGCGATATCGGCGCCCGGGGCGCCGGTCAGAAAGCCGATCGTCCAAATGCCCTCACGTGGGTACTGAACCAGCAATGCCTTGCTGAAAGCCTTGCCGCTGTCGGAAAAAAGCGTGTCCGAGACCTGCTTGATACTGTAGTAGAGGGATTTGACAACCGGGATGCGCGCCAGCAGCTTCTCCCAAAATCTCACGACCCGCTGCCCGAGGACGTTTGCGCCAATGACTCCGGTAGCAAACAGGATAAAGGCACACAGCACAACGCCCAGTCCGGGGATATTGAAGCCTAAGATGCTTTTCGGATTCAGATGATTTGGCAGCCAGGGCATGATCCAGCCGTCCAGCGTGTTGATGATCCACGCCAACACCATGACGGTGACGGACAGGGGTATCCAGATCAACAGACCGGTAATGAAATATCTTCTCATGCCGGGAAATCCTTCTGTCCGGAATCAAGAGGACGAGTGGCAGGCACAGTTGCCGGCGCAGGCAGGGACGGGGGCCTCTGCCGAGGCTTTTCCGGGTTGGCCGCTGCCCGCAGGACACTTGAAATCAGTGGCGTACCAACCGCTACCCTTGAGCTGGAATCCTGCCGCCGAGAGTTGCCTGACGTAGTGATCGCTATTGCAGGACGGGCAAACGGTGAGCACGGCATCGCTCATTTTCTGAAGATGATCTTTCTGAAATCCGCATTGCTCGCAACGGTATTCATAGATTGGCATGAAAACACTCCCTGAAACTGAACCGATAAGTTTAGCGTATCACGCGCACGCGCGTTAGCCTTGCGCACAAAATGAGGGCTTACACACGTATGTTCAAGTGACGAGCGTGGGGGAAACGGGCAGAAATTCGCCCAGCGCCCCACCCTGGAACAGCGCAAACAACCCCGCCAGGGCGAGAAAAGGCCCGAAAGGCATCGGCGTACTGCGCCGGTAACGCCCGGACGCGATCAGGCAGATTCCGAACGCCGCCCCGGCAACGGACGCCAGCACGACGGTCAGCGGGAGCGCCTGCCAACCCAGCCACGCGCCGATGGCCGCGAGCAGCTTGAAGTCGCCGTATCCCATACCTTCCTTGCCGGTCACGAGCTTGAACAACCAATAGACCGACCACAGAAAGATGTACCCGGCCACGGCTCCGATAACGGCATCTTCAAGCGCAACGTTGCCTGTGAGCAGATTGAAGATCAGTCCTATCCACAACAGGGACAGGGTCAGGCTGTCGGGCAACAGGCGGGTATCGAAATCGATGAAGGCCAGGGCAATCATGATCCAGACGAAAACCAGCCAGCCCGCCGTCGTCAGGCTGTAACCGGAACGCCAGGCCACGTAGGCGGAAAGCATGGCCGTCAACAACTCCACCAGCGGGTAACGGGCACTGATGGATGCCTGGCAATGGCGGCAGCGCCCGCGCAGAAACAGATAACTCACGAGCGGGATGTTTTCCAGCATCGAGATCGTGTGTTCGCAATGCGGACAGCGCGAGCGTGGTGTTAAAAGATTGAACCGTCCGGTTTCGACAATCGTCTCGCCGCGCAATTCGGCCATTTCCGCCTGCCATTCGCGCTCCATCATCACGGGCAGGCGAGCAATGACGACATTGAGAAAACTGCCGATAAAAAGACCAAGCAACGCAACGAGCGGTATGAGCGTGAACGGATCGTCGAAAAAAACAGCCATGTAGTCAGACAACAGTGCCGAGTTTGAAGATCGGCAAGTACATGGCTACAACCAGCCCGCCAATGACCACACCGAGGAAAACCATTATGAGGGGTTCCAGCAAAGTAGACATGGCAGCAACCGAATCGTCAACCTCCTGGTCGTAAAAATCGGCTACTTTGGAAAGCATATGGTCGAGTTGTCCGGCTTCTTCGCCAATGGACACCATCTGTGTAACCATGGACGGAAAGACATTGGAATTTTGCATGGACACATTCAGACTCAGGCCGGTACTCACCTCGTTCTGGATGTTGCGCGTAGCGATCATGTACAAATGATTGCCCGAAGCGGCGCCTACGGAATCCAGGGCTTCGACCAGCGGCACACCGGCGGAGAACATCGTCGACAACGTCCGCGACCAGCGCGCAATAGTGGCCTTGCGGATGATATCGCCCACGACCGGCAATTTGAGCAATATGCGATCAACCGCTATCTGCATGGCCACGGATCGTTTGTAGGTTGCGATACTTGCCACGATTCCAGCGGCCAGCAAGCCGAAAAGGATCCACCAGTTCGCGACGAAAAAATCGGAAATGCCGATGACCACCATTGTCGGCGCGGGCAGTTCTGCTCCGAAACTGGCAAAAACTTCTTTGAACGTGGGGACGACCCAGATCATGATGACGGAGACGACCACCGCTGAAACGATGATGACGGCGCTCGGGTAAAACAGTGCCGACTTGATCTTGTTCTTGATTGCGAGGATTTTTTCCTTATAGGTTGCCAGGCGTTCAAGAATGGCGTCCAGGATACCGGCCTGTTCACCCGCCGCAATCAGATTGCAGAACAGTCTGTCGAAATGCAGCGGAAACTTGGAAAACGCCTGCGACAAACTGGAACCGGTTTCGACTTCCCCGCGAACTTCGTTGAGCAATCGGGCAAGGCCGGGATTTCCCGTACCCTTGATGCCGATATCGAACGCCTGAAGCAAGGGAACGCCCGATTTCATCATCGTCGCCAACTGACGGGTAAAAAGTGCGATGTCCTTGTCAGTCACCTTGTGCCCGCGAGACATGACCGACTTCTTGATTTTCGTCGGGGTAATGCCTTGGCGGCGCAACGAGGTCTTGACGACAGAATCACTGGCCGCCCGCATTTCACCGCGAACGGTCTTGCCTGTTTTGTCCTTGGCTTCCCAGATGTAGAGATGCTCCTTTGGACCGCTCTGTGGGCGGCGAACGGATCGGGATGCGGGCGCGGATGCTGTTGCCATGATGGGGTTCTCCGTGCGTGCTTTGTGTGTGGTTATCCGGCTATTCGTTTGTTGCGGCCAGGACTTCTTCGAGGGAAGTAACTCCCTGCCGGACCTTGAGCAGCCCGGAACGCCGCAGGTCACTGACTCCTTCCGCCTCGGCCTGGGCGGCGATGTCCATCGAGTTGCCGCCGGTCATGATGATGCGGGCAATTTCTTCGCTGACGGGCATAACCTGGTAGATGCCTACCCGGCCCTTGTAGCCGCTTCCCTTGCAACGGTCGCATTCTCCTGGCCCGTAAGGTTGCCAACTGCCGTCGAGTTCCTCGGCGCGAAAACCCGCCTGCAACAGCGACTCGATAGGAATATTGACCGGCTTCTTGCATGAGCACAGGCGGCGCGCCAGACGCTGTGCCGTGATCATGATGACCGACGAGGCGATATTGAACGGCGCAACGCCCATGTTCTTCAGCCGTTCGAGCGTCGTCGGCGCATCGTTCGTGTGCAGAGTGGAAAGCACCATATGCCCGGTCTGAGCCGCCTTGACCGAAATTTCGGCGGTTTCCAGATCGCGGATTTCACCGACCATGATGATGTCCGGATCTTGCCGCAGGAACGCGCGCAGTGCCGAAGCAAAGGTCAGCCCGGCTTTTTCATTGACGTTGACCTGATTGATTCCGGGAAGATTGATTTCCGCCGGATCTTCGGCAGTCGAGATATTGGTTCCCGGTTTGTTGAGAATGTTGAGGCAGGTATAGAGCGAAACCGTCTTGCCCGAACCTGTCGGCCCCGTAACGAGAACCATGCCGTAGGGCCGTTCGATAGCTTCGAGCAGCGCCCGCTTCTGATCCGGTTCGTAGCCAAGCGCCTCGATGCCCAGCATGGCTGAACTCGAATCCAGGATACGCATGACGATTTTCTCGCCATGCAGCGTCGGCAAGGTGGAAACCCGGAAGTCGATGGCTTTGTTCTTGGACAAAACAAGTTTTGTCCGGCCATCCTGGGGCACCCGTTTCTCGGAAATATCCAGTCGCGAAATGACCTTGATCCGTGCGGCGATTTTTTCCTTCAAAACCAGGGGCGGTTGCGCAATTTCATGCAATATGCCGTCGGTTCGGACACGAATCCGGTAAAACTTTTCGTAAGGCTCAAAATGGACGTCGGAGGCCCCTTCATTGATCGCATCGACCAGCACTTTCTGTATGAATTTGACGATCGGGGCATCGTCGATATCTGAAGCGGCAGCCGAATCTTCGGATTCACTTTCGAGCGCAACATCCGGAACGCCCAATTCATCCGCGCTACTGAGTCTCTCCAGCGTCTCCCTGGCAGAAGTCCCTTGTTGTTCGACGAATTTGGCAAGTTTGTCGACCTCGACGATGACCATTTCGAGCTGCATGCCCGTCTGGAAGCGGATTTCATCGAATACCCGCATGTTTGACGGATCGGCAACGCCCAAAACCAGGCGGTTCGGATTGGCGCGCTGCGACAAGGCGATGACCTGGTGTTTGCGCACCAGATTGGCATCGATGATCTTGGTCGGTAGAAAATCCGCATTGACTGCGCCAATGTCGAGCAGGGGATAACCGAACGTTTCAGAAGCGAACTGGGCAATATCGCGGGGGCTCAACAACTTGCGCTGTGTGACTTCGTGCAGAAAAGCATTCGCCGTTCCATCACCGGCACTACATGCAACAGCATCCGCTTCGGATAAACGGTTTTTCTGGACAAACGCCCGGGCAAGCCCACTCAACGCAGTTTGTGGATTGACTGCCATTTCCTGCTCTTTCAATAATGTTTTTGCCGGTTTTGGCTACGTAATGCTGATAGCGAAGCGCAATTTGCGCATCACAACGCAACGTGTTAACCGTACCGCTAAGCCTTATCTACCAGCAGGACTTCTATCACGAACCGGCTACCGATATAGGCCAGCATCAGGGTAATGAACCCGGCCAGCGTCCAACGCAGGGCGACGCGGCCACGCCAGCCGCGAAAATGGCGGCCAATCAGAAGTATGCCGAACAGGAACCACGAAATGGTGGCGAAGAAGCTCTTGTGATTGAACCGGAAAGCGGTTCCGAAAAGGGTTTCCGTGAAGACGATTCCCGTGAGCAGTGTCAGTGTCAGCAGTACGAAGGCAATGCCGATCAGCCGGAAAAGCAGCGCCTCCATCGTCAGCAGCGGCGGCAGATTTGCCAGCGCCCGCGAGAAACGTCCGTTGTGCAATTGTTTCGTGGCCACTGCCATCAGCATCGCGTGCAGGGCAGCGAGCATGAACACGCTGTATGCCAGCATGGCGATAATGAAATGGATGCGAAAAACCGGCGAAGCGACGCTGCTGTCGGAGAGCGTGTTAGTGGCGGGGAAAAAAAACGCCAGCACACATGCCAGCACGCCTGCGGGCAGCACGATGCCGCGCAGGCCGTCGAGCCGGTTATACAGCGTTTCCACCCAATAAAAACAGATTGCCATCCACACTGCGAGCGAGAGCGCAATGCTGAAACCGAAACGCATTTCGCCCCCGGGAAAAATTGCTTCGAACAGCGCGAAGCCATGCGCGAGAAGAGCGAAAACAAGCAGCACGCGCTCGATGCGCACCATGCCGGGGATCAATTCACTCGACACGGTGGAGCGGGCGCGCCAGAAATAAAGCCCTAGCACGGCGTAGAGCACCGCAGGAATGAGATGAAGATGCAGTAGAATCGGCCACATAAGAGTGCTTCAAGAGTGCTTCAGTTTACCCCAGTTACCCCAATCCCTCCATTTTCAGGCAAATTTTTGTCGGGGCGGGACATGCGGAGTCCATATGCTCGACAATCTTACCCAACGTCTCTCCAAAGTTGTTAAAACTCTTCGCGGTCAGGCACGCCTCACCGAGGACAACATCCAGGAAGCAATGCGCGAAGTGCGCATGGCCCTGCTCGAAGCCGATGTTGCCCTGCCGGTTATCAAGGAATTCATCTCCAGGGTCAAGGAAAAAGCCGTCGGCCAGGAAGTCATCGGATCACTTACTCCCGGGCAGGCGCTCGTCGGCGTGGTGCATGACGAATTGCGCGCACTCATGGGCGGCGCCCATCAAGGACTCGATCTGGCGACGCAACCGCCGGCAGTCGTGCTGATGGCCGGTTTGCAGGGCGCAGGCAAAACCACTACCGTCGGCAAACTCGCCCGCCTGCTGCGCGAAGAGCACAAGAAAAAAGTGCTGACCGTCTCAGCCGACGTTTACCGCCCGGCGGCCATCGCACAGCTCAAGACCGTAACCACGCAGGCCGGTGCCGATTTCTTCGCTTCGCAGATTGGACAGAAACCTGTCGATATCGTGCTTGCCGCGCTGGATTTCGCGCGCAAACACCACCACGAAGTATTGCTCGTCGACACGGCGGGCCGACTGGCAATCGATGCGGCGATGATGGATGAAATCCGCGCTTTGCACGCGGCGCTCGATCCGATAGAAACCTTGTTCGTCGTCGACGCCATGCTGGGCCAGGACGCGGTCAACACCGCCCGCGCCTTCAACGAAGCCTTACCGCTTACCGGCGTGGTGCTCACCAAACTCGACGGCGATGCACGCGGCGGCGCGGCGTTGTCCGTGCGTCACGTCACCGGCAAACCCCTGAAATTCGCCGGTGTTGGCGAAAAACTCTCCGGCCTTGAACCCTTCCACCCGGATCGTATGGCAAGCCGTATCCTCGGCATGGGCGACATTCTCGGCCTGGTCGAAGACGCACGCCGCCGTGTCGACGAGGAAGCCGCCGCCGAATTCGCGCGTAAACTCAAGAGCGGCAAAGGGTTCGATCTCAACGATTTCAAAGCGCAAATCGGACAGATGCGCAACATGGGCGGCATTTCCTCGCTCCTCGACAAACTCCCCGCGCAGTTCGCGCAGGCTGCCGGTCAATTGCAGGGCGGCACTGAAGAGAAAACCATTGCGCGCGTCGAAGGCATCATCAACTCCATGACCCCGTTCGAACGTGCACGACCCGAACTTCTCAAGGCCAGCCGCAAGCGCCGTGTTGCCGCCGGAGCGGGTGTGAGCGTCCAGGAAGTCAACCGCCTGCTCAATCAGTTCGAACAGACACAGAAAGTCATGAAGCAATTCTCCAAGGGGGGAATGGGCAAAATGATGCGTGCCATGAAAGGGATGATGTCGGGTATTCCAGGTCTACGGTAAAAAGGAAGACGGTGCAGGACATGCTCATTGCGCAGGGACATTCAATGCGCAGCATTATGCGGCCAGACATCTTTTTACATTTTATCTGGCCGACCATTGTTTCGGCGCTGCTGTGGACTACCGTAGCGGTGTTCTCCCGGGACGCAGCGGCCAATGCACGCTCCGGAGAATATGGCTCTCGCATATCATGAGGAGAATCGAAAAATGAGAATGCTTCATACCATGTTGCGAGTTGGCGACCTTGAACGTTCGCTGGCTTTCTACACCGGTTTGCTTGGAATGCGGCTACTGCGCAGAAAGGATTATCCCGAAGGCCGTTTCACCCTCGCCTTCGTCGGTTATCAGGACGAGGACGAGGGCGCGGTCATTGAACTCACCCATAACTGGGGCGTCGACCGCTACGAACAGGGCACGGCTTTCGGCCATATCGCCCTGGAAGTCGACGATGCCAAAAAAGCCTGTGACGACATTCGCGCCCGTGGCGGCAAGATCGTGCGCGAAGCCGGGCCGATGAAACACGGCACAACCGTCATCGCCTTTGTCGAAGACCCGGACGGCTACAGGATCGAACTGATAGAACACGGGACGCGTTAGGGCGTTGCATGCAACGCCCTTGCAAAACACCATCGCATGTTGGTGAATAAGGGCGTTGCACGCAACGCCCCTACTTATCGTTGAACGATGGCAGTGGCAGGCTCATGTTCAAATACCAGCTGCAAACCCGGCGCAATGCGCAGGCTGTGCGGTAGCAGGTAATTTCCTGCTGCAAGCGGGACTTCGAGGTGTTCAAAGCGCGCGCCGAGATCAATTCCTGCGCGCTGCCAGGCAGCCCAGACCAGGGTCGTGCAGTACTGCCCTACGCGGTCGTTTTCAACGATACGAAATGGCGTTCCCAGGCGCTGCAAGGCATATTCCACGGCAGCGGCGCGTGACGCGGCATCAGCGGCAACGCGGTAAATGGCAACGCCCTGCGCACGTTCCGGCGAAAGGAAGAAATCCAGGTCGTCACGCACAACCGCATCTGCCCGGTTAGGGGGTTCTGCAGGCACTGCATGCACAACCTGCCAGTGCTTCGGCGAACCAACCAGCATCCCTACATGGCTATACGGGTCACCCCGTTGCTGCCGGGTGTTCGTCACACCACGCACGACTTCGCTTTGCCAACTGTCTCCGATGCGAAAAACCAGATCACCCGGTTGAAGTTGGGAATGGAGTTCGGCGGGTAAAACAATGGCGGGCGCGGGCTTGCCCGTTCCCTGCATGAAAAACGCTGCGGCTATCGCTATCAGTGCAAGACAGAACAGCCACAACGCAGAACGGGCAAAACCACGCGATGACACGGCTCAACGGAAGGTGTTTATTCTTACCATTTTCCGGGGGTGACTTTCCATTTGCCTGATTTTTTGGTCAGGGTGAAGTTTTCTGTTTCCGTTTCGCCATTTTTGTATTTCAACTCTACCTCAACATCGGCAGTGTCACCCTCCTGTTTGACAAGCTTCGGAGAGACCGACTTCAGGCCGCCTTTTTCCTTCATGGCGGCATGTTGCAGCCCAAGGCCCGCCTGCATCTTTGTTTTTATCGCCGTCAAGTCGTTTCCTTTTATACCCCCAAGCTCAAGATATTCAATGGCCTTTTCTGTACGGTTATCAGCAACAGCCTCTATGTAGTCGCGGGCGACATCTTCTGGTCCCTGAGATGAACAGGCGGAGAGCAGGGTGAAAGCAAAAACAGCTCCAAAGAGAGTAAGGAATTTGCGCGCGCCAGCAGCAAAGAAGTGCGACATGAGGGTTCCCCTGTAAATGAAAACAATAGTTTGCAAACCAAGTGTTTGCCTTACCGCCGCCATTATAAACAACTCGACACGTTTATACCGTTGCCTTGTTTCCGGCACTTCGTGAGGCAACTTCAAGGCGTATATCACCGCGCTGAGATTTGGCTGAAGTCTTTGGAATATCTGAATTACCCTATATCCACCGCTTGTCATCCTGCTTGATACCGCAGGATCCATGCGGCATCTGGATTCTGCGACTTCGCTCCGCTACGCGCAGAATGACGGGAGGGGTTTTGCAGACGTTCCCTTTGGAACATCTGCATTACCCTATTTTTCCGCCTCCTGTCATCCTGCTTGATACCGCAGGATCCATGCAGCGTCTGGATTCTGCGACTTCGCTTCGCTGCGCACAGAATGACGGGAGGGTTTTGCAGACGTTCCCTTTGATATCTACCCGCACGCTGCAACGATTTCCAGAATCTCTCCGCCATAGGTTTCCAGTTTGTGCTCGCCGATTCCCGTGATTTCACGCAGATCTTCGAGCGTCGTCGGCCGGTTGACGGCAATGCCGCGCAAGGTTGCATCGTGGAAAATGACGTAGGCCGGTACATTGCGTGTTTGGGCCGTCTCTGCGCGCCAGGCGCGCAGACGCTCGAAGAGCGTGGCAGGCACTCCGCCGGGAATGCCGCGCGCAAAGCCCTTGCGTTGCCTTTTCGACCTGCGAAGCTTCTCGGACGGTAGCCTGACAAGGAGGCCAGTTTCGCCCCGCAATAACGGTCGGGCAGCATCAGTGAGTGCCAGCGCGTTATAGCGCTCGTGATCGACACAAACGAAATCATGGGCCACGAGTTGCCGGAAAACCATCCGCCAATGCTTCTCATCGAGGTCGTTTCCAATGCCGAAGGTACTCAGCACCTCGTGGCCCTTGTTCTGTACCTTGTCAGTCAGCTCGCCGCGCAATACGTCGATCAGATGGCCTGCCCCGTAGCGTTGACCGGTACGGTATACGCAGGATAGCGCCTTGCGCGCCGCCTCGGTGGCATCCCAGGTCTTGGGCGGATCGAGACAATTGTCGCAATTGCCGCAGGGCGCAGCAGTTTCTTCACCCAGATAGGCGAGCAACTGCCGACGGCGGCAGGCCGTGGTTTCAGCCAACCCCACGAGGGCATCGAGCCGGTTGCGGGCAAGCCGCCGGTAAGTTTCGTAATCCATACCGGCCTCCCCTTCACCCGAATCGATCATCCGGCGCTGCTGAACCACATCTCCCGCGCTCCAGGTCATCCATGCCCACGCTGGCAAGCTGTCGCGGCCCGCCCGGCCCGTTTCCTGGTAATAGTTTTCTATCGAACGCGGCAGATCAAGATGCGCCACGAAGCGCACGTCCGGCTTGTCGATTCCCATGCCGAACGCAACCGTCGCCACCATCACCAGGCCGTCTTCGCGCAGGAAACGCCCTTGATGTTTTGCCCGTATATCCGTAGGCAGCCCTGCATGGTAAGGCAACGCCGCAATGCCGTGCTCCTGCAACCACGCGGCAGTTTCCTCCGCTTTGCGCCTCGAAAGACAATAGACGATTCCCGCTGCCCGCGAAAACCGGGAATGAATCTCATCGCGGATGAAATTGAGCAACTGGCGGCGCGGATCGGCTTTCTCGACAATTGTGTAATGGATGTTCGGGCGGTCGAAGCTGGAAATGAAGCACCTTGCCGTGCCCAGATGCAGCCGTTGAATGATCTCGTCGCGGGTCTGACGGTCGGCGGTGGCCGTAAGCGCGACACGAGGGATGGCCGGATAACGTTCCGGCAGAATCGACAGTTGCAGATATTCCGGGCGAAAATCGTGCCCCCATTGCGAAACGCAATGCGCCTCGTCGATGGCAAACAGCGCAAGCCGTTCAGTGTCGCGCAGATGATCGAGGGAATCGAGAAACCTGGGCGTCATCAGACGTTCAGGCGCAACATAAAGAAGATCGAGATCTCCTGCGCGCATCGCCCGTTCGGTGGCTCTTGCCGACTCCAGGTCGAGACTGGAGTTGAGATACCCCGCCGCCACCCCTGCTTCCCGGAGCGCACTTACCTGATCGTGCATCAGTGCGATCAGGGGCGAAACCACAATGGCCGTTCCGGGCCGCATCAAGGCCGGAATCTGGTAGCACAGCGACTTTCCGCCTCCCGTGGGCATCAACACCAACGCGTCGCCCCCGGCGGCAACATGCCCGATGATGGTCTGCTGCTCGCCGCGAAAAGCGTCGTAACCGAAAACGCGCGCGAGAATATCGTGTGCGCCGCAGTTCATCCGCCGCAGGTGCACGTTTTGCGGATACGCTTGACAAGCGCGGTTGTCGAACGCTCAAACTCGAATGGAATCGAATGCACACAGCCGCCCCAGGCGCGCACTTCGATTGCGCCGACAATGGTTTCGATTGCCCAGTCCCCGCCTTTGGTCAGCACATCAGGGCGAGACTCGATGATCCGGGAGAGCGGCGTATCCTCCTCAAACCAGGTCACGAGATCGACGCATTCCAACGCAGCAACCAGCGCCATCCGATCTTCCAGCGAATTCAATGGTCGACCCGCCCCTTTCCCAAGCCTTCTCACCGAATCGTCGCTGTTGAGCGCCACCACGAGCGATGCGCCCATCTGGCGCGCGCGGGAAAGATAGGTCACATGCCCGCGATGGAGAATATCGAAGCAACCATTGGTAAACACCAACGGACGCGGCATATTTGCTACGCGGGAGGCAAAATTCCGTGGAGGACAGATTTTGGCTTCAAAAAAGGACCGTTCGTAGAGCATCGGAAGTAAGCAATGAAAGCACAGGGGTAAATGCATATTGTAAGGGATTCTCTGCAAAACCCGGCATCCCGCGTAACGTAGGGACGGACCTTGTGCCCGCCCGCACGTCCGTGCGTGATCCGACAAGGGCAACCACAAGGGTTGCCCCTACACCCGGCATTTTGTATGGTCGATTTTATTTTCCTCCGCAGTTACATTGCACTCAGGCAGAATAGACGCCCGCGCTCGATGAACGTATTGGAAAAGTTTCAATACATTCCTGCGCATCCGGACTTCCGTTTTAATACTGATCACATATGTTTCAATCCACGCCCGTAACCGAGCGACAACGACACTTGGAAGAGGTTACGCCTTTCCCAAGCGGGATTATCCCCCTAAGGAATCCCTGCAAAACCCCTCCCGTCATTCTGCGCGCAGCGAAGCGAAGTCGCAGAATCCAGACGTTGCATGGATCCTGCGACTTCGCGCAGGATGACAGATGGTGGGTTATAAGGTAATGCAGGGGTTCCCTAAGAGGGAGGTTTCAAACCGGAGTTAGTTTTCGATGACCGAACCGCAATCCGCTTGCCAATCCGTCGGCATCGTCGCGCCGCAAACGGCACGCTTTGAAGAGGCGTTGCCGTTGCGTAGCGGCGCCCGCCTGGACGGCTACGAGCTCGTTTTTGAAACATACGGTACGCTCAACGCCGCACGCAACAATGCTGTGCTGGTATGTCACGCGCTGTCCGGCTCGCATCATGTAGCGGGCCGTTATGCCGGTGAAAAAGAGGATTCCGGCTGGTGGAACAACCTGGTCGGCCCCGGCAAGCCTCTCGATACCGACAAGTTTTTCGTGATCGGGGTCAACAATCTGGGTGGATGTCACGGTTCGACCGGGCCGCGTTCGATCAACCCCGCCACGGGCCAACCCTGGGGGGCGGATTTTCCTTTCGTCACAGTCGAGGACTGGGTGGACGCTCAAGCCCGGCTCGCGGACAAACTCGGCATCGAGAGCTTCGCGGCAATCATCGGCGGCAGCCTGGGGGGAATGCAGGCGCTCTCATGGGCCCTGCAATACCCCGAACGGGTGCGCCACGCGGCAGTCATCGCCTCCGCGCCAAAGCTTACTGCGCAAAACATCGCTTTCAACGAAGTAGCGCGCCAGGCGATATTGACCGACCCCGATTTTCACGGCGGTCATTTTTACGAGCATGCCATGGTGCCGGAGCGCGGCCTGCGGCTGGCTCGGATGGTCGGGCATATCACTTATCTTTCCGATGACGCGATGGGCGAAAAATTTGGCCGCAGCCTGCGTCACGGCAAGGCAGCCTACAGCTATGACGCGGAATTCGAGATCGAGTCTTACCTGCGTCACCAAGGGGACAGATTTTCGCGGCAGTTTGATGCCAATACCTACCTGCTGACAACCAAGGCGCTCGATTATTACGATCCCGCTTTCACGCACAACGGCGATTTGACGGCGGCGTTGGCGGTAGCACGCGCAGCTTTCCTGGTCGTGGCGTTTACGACGGACTGGCGCTTTTCGCCGGATCGTTCGCGCGAAATTGTTTACGCGCTGGCGCACAACGGGCGCAACGTCGCTTACGCCGAGATCGACTGCGCCGCCGGGCACGATTCCTTCCTTCTCGACGATCCGCAATACCATGCCGTGCTTTCAGCGTGGTTCGACCGCATCGAGGTGTAAGAAATGGTCGCCTATCGTTACGATTATGATGTCATCGCACAATGGATCGGCCAGGGTGAAAAAGTGCTCGACCTCGGCTGCGGAGACGGGGGACTGTTGCGTCACCTGATCGAGACGCGGCAAGTACTCGGTTATGGGGTGGAAAACGACCCGGAGAAAATCCTCGCTTGTCTGAAGAACGGTATCAACGTGATCCAGGCAGACATGGATCGCGGTCTGACCGGCTTCGGCGACGGTTTTTTCGATCACGTCATCATGAGCCTGTCGCTCCAGGCCATGCACAGCACACAAGGCATCCTGGCTGAAATGCTGCGGGTGGGGCGCGAAGCGGTAGTGAGCTTTCCGAACTTCGGTTACTGGCAGCATCGCCAGAGTATCCTCAATGGCCGTATGCCGGTTTCACGGAGCCTGCCGTACCAGTGGTTCGATACGCCGAACGTCCGTTTTTTCACGATCGCCGATTTCGAGGCGTTGTGCGCGCAGTCCGGGATCGCCATCCACAAGCGGCTGGCGTTCGACGAGGGCAAGGTGATCGTCGATGATCCGAACTTTCTCGCCAGCGTTGCGGTGTACCGGCTTGGCCGGGATTGAGTCTGCCTGACCACACTCTTTGTACGTCCCGCATTGTATGAAATGCGGGACGTTGTCGTTTCTTTTAGAGGGTGTTTACAAAATACAGCCGCGTAGGTTGGGATGAGCGAAGCGAATCCCAACATCCAACCGACCACAAAAGCGTTGGGTTTCGCGAAGCTCAACCCAACCTACATCCAACCCGCCATCCTTTACAACAGCAT
>JAITMK010000019.1 GCA_031277415.1 Azoarcus sp. | reverse complement strand
CAGATCGCCAAGGCGGTAGGCCGACTACAAGAACTCACGGAAGACGAACGCGAACGGCTGCTGGCCGAATCCCGCGAGAAGTGGGAGTGGGATATGCAGGCGATACGCGAGCATGGGATCAAGAAAGGGCGTGAAGAAGGCCGCGAGGAGGGTCGCGAAGAAGGCCGTAAAGAAGGTCGCGAAGAAGGGCTTCAGAAAGGTCTTGAGAAAGGGCGCGAAGAAGGTCTTGAAAAAGGTCTTGAGAAGGGCCGAGAAGAAGGGATTGAGCAGGGGATCGAAAAAGGACTTCTCTCCGTTGCCACTGCCGCCTTGAAAAAGAACTTGCCCATCGAGGACATCATGGCGCTGACAGGGCTTTCCAGGGAGAAAATTCTGTCTCTACCGCATTGAAGGATTAGCGAAGCATCGGAGAGCACAATCCCCGGATGGCGCTTCGCTTGTCCGGGCTGCGCGGGCTTGAGCGTAACCATTTTGTAGGTTGTCGGTGAGCCGCAGGCGAACCCCAACATGTGCGTGGGCGTGCACACGTCGGTTAAATGAGGGGGCAGCAGGTCAAATGAAGTGATGCCCGCAGAGGGGGAGACTGAGGCGCTGGGCTCCCTCCGTCACGCCTACGGCGTGCCACCTCCCTCGGGAGGGAGGCTATAGAATCAGCGCGCCTGCGGCGCGGCGAATAGAACAGCCCCTCATCAATCACCGCTCTGGGGTATGGAGTCTGAGCCTCGTTCTACTATGTCATCCGTACCCCCGGTCGTTCCCAGTTTTTCCGATGCGAAGCATCGCTCACTCGATAGCCTCCCTCCCGAGGGAGGTGGCGCCCGCGCGTAGCGTGGGTGACGGAGGGAGTTCGGCGTTTCGGCTATCACCTCATTTGATCGGCGTGAACGCGGTGGAAACCGTGGTCTGACCCTCATGGCTCTCCGGACAGACTGATCGATTGTTCTTTCAGGCACGCGATTTTGAGTCACCCCTGCCTAAAGGCTGGGGATTCCTCGATACGGTTTTGGGGAACCTTCGGCTCCCGGTGTTGCTTTGTCTCGCTTGACTCCGCCATAAATGGCGTAGATTGCGCAAGACGCGTGTTCAAAGCGACGACGCGGCAACCTGCCCTTGCAACCGCCTCTTTGTGATGCAAGGATCACTTCGCCAATCCCCTATAATTACGCTCTTCCTGTTGAATCACCTCGCCACATGCCCGCTTCATCTGGCATCAAAGCCCTTCTCCCCACGATCTCGAACCTGAATTTCCCCAAGCCCGGATCACGGCTCGACCTGCCGGGACTGGCAGGGGCCGGGGACGCGCTGGTCATTGCCGCGCTGGCCGGGCGCGGGCAAATGCTCACGGTCGTTACTGCACAGCCTGCCGAAGCCCAACGGCTTGCGGACGAAATCAACTGGTTTGCGCCGCATCTTCGCGTGTGCCTTCTGCCCGACTGGGAAACGCTGCCTTACGACAGTTTCTCACCGCACCAGGACTTGATTTCCGAGCGGCTTTCCACGCTCTACGCCGTCAGCCGGAATGATGCCGACGTAATGCTCGTCCCCGCTTCCACCGCGCTCTACCGGATGGCGCCGCCTGCCTTCCTCGCCGCCTACACCTTCTTTCTCAAACAGGGCGAGGCGCTCGAAACAGAGCAACTGCGTGCGCAACTGGCGCTGGCCGGTTATCACTGCGTCACCCAGGTCGTCAGTCCCGGCGAGTTCGCCGTGCGCGGCGGGCTGTTCGATCTCTATCCGATGGGCGCGACGCTGCCGCTGCGAATCGACCTGTTCGACGAACGCATCGAAAGCATCAGGACCTTCGACCCCGACACCCAGCGCACCGTCTATCCGGTAAGGGAAACCCGCCTGCTGCCCGCACATGAATTTCCGTTCGATGAAGCCGGGCGCACCCGGTTCCGGAGCCGTTTCCGCGAAACCTTCGAAGGCAACCCGAACCGCGCATCTCTCTACAAGGACGTCTCGAACGGCATCGCTCCGGCAGGCATCGAGTATTACCTGCCGCTTTTCTTTGAAGAAACGGCCACGCTCTTCGACTACCTGCCGTCGGCCGCCCCCGTGCTCCTGCATCACAACGTGCCGGAGGCCATTGCAGGCTTCTGGCACGATACCCGGTCGCGCCACCAGATGCTGCGCGGCGACCCTGCCCGCCCGGTACTTGCGCCCGAGGCGATTTTTCTGAAGGAAGAAGATTTTTTCGGCGCGCTTCGTGACCATCCCCGGCTGACGATTGCCGAAAGCCCTGGCGACACCGCTTCCGGCCACGTAGCGGCCCTTCCTCTGCCCGGCCTCGCCGTCGACCGCAAGGCAGCCGACCCGCTGAATCGCTTCAAAACCTTCCGCGACGAATTCACCGGCCGCGTGCTGCTCCTGGCCGAATCGCCGGGCCGGCGCGAAACCATGCTCGAATTCTTCGCCGAATACGGCGAAACCCCGCAGGTTTGTGCCGATTTCGCGGCATTCGCCGAGGACGGCGGCGCACGCTTCGCCATTGCCACCGCCCCGCTCGCTGCCGGTTTCATCCTGCCGGATGCGCAGCTTGCCATCGTCACCGAAAACGAGTTCTACACCGCCGCACGCCCCCGTGGGCGGCGCGATACGCGCAAGGCCGCAACGGTGGAGGGCTGGCTGCGCGACCTCTCCGAACTCAAAATCGGCGATCCGGTCGTGCACGCCTCCCACGGCATTGGCCGCTATCTCGGACTCGTGCACATGAACCTGGGAGAAGGCGAAGCCGAGTTCCTGCACCTCGAATACGACGGCGGCGACAAGCTCTACGTTCCCGTCTCTCAACTGCACGTCATCACCCGCTACGCCGGAATCGATCCCGAATCCGTGACCCTGCACCGCCTCGGTTCCGGGCAATGGGAAAAAGCGCGCAAAAAGGCCGCCATCGAAGCGCGCGACACTGCCGCCGAGTTGCTCGCCCTTTACGCCACCCGCGCCGCCCGCGCCGGTGTGCGTTTCGGCTTCAACGCCCGCGATCTGGATGCTTTTGCCGAAGGCTTCGGCTTTGAAACCACGCCCGACCAGCAAAGCGCCATCGATGCCGTCATCGCCGACATGAAATCGGGCCGCCCGATGGATCGCCTTGTCTGCGGCGATGTGGGTTTCGGCAAAACCGAGGTGGCGCTGCGCGCGGCGTTCGTCGCCGTCCAGGACGGTTACCAGGTGGCCGTTCTCTGTCCCACGACGCTGCTGGCCGAACAGCACACCCAGACCTTTGCCGACCGTTATGCCGACTGGCCCGTCAGGATCGCCGAACTCTCGCGCTTCAAATCCCAGAAAGAACAAACCCAGGCGCTCGATCAACTGGCCGAAGGCAAAATCGACATCATCATCGGAACGCACCGCCTGCTGCAAAAGGATATCCGCTTCAAGCGTCTGGGGCTCATCGTCATCGACGAGGAACACCGTTTCGGCGTGCGTCAGAAAGAAATCCTCAAGAAACTGCGCAGTGAAGTCGACGTCCTCACTCTCACCGCCACCCCCATTCCCCGCACCCTGGGCATGGCAATGGAAGGGCTGCGCGAATTCTCCGTCATCGCCACCGCCCCCCAGAGGCGGCTGGCCGTCAAAACCTTTGTCCAGAACATGAGCAAGGGCATCGTGCGGGAAGCCGTTCTGCGTGAATTCAAACGCGGCGGCCAGGTGTACTTTCTGCACAACGAAGTCGACACCATCGAAAACATGCGGGCCGAGTTGGAAAAACTCCTCCCCGAAGCGCGCATCGTCGTCGGTCACGGGCAACTGCCCGAGCGCGAACTTGAGCGCGTCATGCGCGACTTCACCCAACAACGCGCCAACCTCCTGCTTTGCACCACCATCATCGAAACCGGCATCGACATCCCCACCGCCAACACCATCGTCATCAATCGCGCCGACCGCTTCGGCCTGGCTCAACTGCACCAACTTCGTGGCCGCGTCGGGCGCAGTCATCACCAGGCTTACGCCTACCTTCTCACCGACCCCGACGCCAAACCCACCCCGCAAGCCCAAAGAAGGCTTGAAGCCATCTCCATGATGGAAGAACTCGGTTCCGGCTTCTACCTTGCCATGCACGACCTCGAAATCCGGGGCGCAGGCGAGGTCCTGGGCGACCAGCAATCCGGAGAAATCGCCCAGGTCGGGTTTTCCCTTTACAGCGAAATGCTCAAGCGCGCCGTGCGCGCCCTGCAATCCGGTCAGGAACCCGGCATCGAAAGCCCGCTCGACGCCGTCTCCGAAATCAACCTCCACACCCCCGCCCTGCTGCCTGCCGATTACTGCCCCGACGTGCAGGAACGCCTCACCCTCTACAAGCGGCTTGCCAACTGCGGCACCGAGGATGAACTCATCGATCTGCGCGAAGAACTCGTCGACCGCTTCGGCAACCTCCCCCCACAGACGCAAGCCCTGATCGAAACCCATCGCCTGCGCCAACTCCTGTGCCCCTGGGACATCCTCAAACTCGATGCCTCCCCCACACAGATCTCCATTCAGTTCGGAAAAAACGCCCCCGTCGATCCCGTAAAAGTCATCCAACTCGTCCAGCAGGACAGACACACCCGCATGTCCGGGCCGGACAAACTCGTCCGTCAGGCGGATTTACCCGAACTGCGCCAGCGGGTGGAAGGGGTCAAAAAACTGCTGGAGGAAGTGTGTGTACGCTCACCGAATGGTCAGTTTTAGAGCGGTTTCGGTTCATACCTGAAGCGTAGGGGCGAATAATTATTCGCCCCTTGTATTATTGTTTCGTCTTGCCCTACCGTTTCAAATCATCGATTGCGGCGCGTGCCAAAGCAACCTGTTCGCGCACACCAGGCCAGGGGTCCTGATCAAAACGCCCGACGACATCGTTATAGACAGCGATTGCTCTCCCGGTTTCGCCTTGTTGTTTCAAGGTCTCGCCCTTGTTGACGAGTGACTCTGCAACCCATTTGCGCACACCAGGCCAGAAGTCCTGACCAAAACGCATGATAACCTCATGACAGACAGCGATTCCTTTCTCGACTTCGCCTTGTTGTTTCAAGGTCTCGCCCTTGTTGACGAGCGCCCTTGCAACCTGTTCGCGCACATAGAACCAGCCGTCCTGGCCAAAACGCCGGACGACCTCATCATAGACAGTGATCGCTTCCCCGGTTTCGCCTTGTTGTTTCAAGGTCTCGCCCTTGCTGACGAGTGCCCTTGCAACCTGTTCGCGCACATAGAGCCGGCCGTCCGAACCAAAACGCCCGATGACCTCATCATAGACAACGATTGCTTCCCCGGGCTTGTTCTGTTCTCCCAAGACCTCGCCCTTGTTGACGAGTGCCCTTGCAACCTGTTTGCGCACATAGAGCCGGTCGTCCGAACCAAAACGCACGACGACCTCATCATAGACAGCGATTGCTTCCCCGGGCTTGTGCTGTTCTCCCAAGACCTCGCCCTTGTTGACGAGTGCCCTTGCAACCTGTTTGCACACGTCGGACTCGGTGCTCTGACCAAAACGCCAGACAACATCATCATAGACAGCGATGGCTTCCTCGGGCTTGCCCTGTTCTCCCAAGACCGCGCCTTTGTCAACGAGTGCCTTTGCGACCACTTCGCACATGCCGGGCGATGCGTCCCGACCAAAACGTCGGTCGAGCTCATCAAAGGCAGCGATGGCTTCCTCGGGCTTGTCCTGTTCTTCCAAGGTCACGCCCTTGTTGAAGAGTGCATTTGCAACCACTTCGCGCACATCGGGCCTATCGTCCTGGCCAAAACGCCGGACAACATCATCATAGACAGCGATGGCTTCCTCGGGCTTGTCCTGTCCTCCCAAGGCCGCACCTTTGTTAACGAGTGCCTTTGCAACCACTTCGCACATGCCGGGCGAGGCGTCCTGACCAAAACGTCGGTCGAGTTCATCATAGACAGCGATTGCTTCCTCGTCAGCGCCATCTTCTCCCAAGGTCATGCCCTTGTTGAAGAGTGCATTTGCAACCACTTCGCGCACGTCGGACGAGGTGTCCTGACCAAAACGTCGGTCGATCTCATCAAAGGCAGCGATTGCTTCCTCGTCATCGCCATCTTCTCTCAAGGTCACGCCCTTGTTGAAAAGTGCCTCTGCACCCTGTTCGCATACACTGGACGAAGCGTCCTGGCCAAAATGTTGGTCGACCTCATCATAGGCAGCGATTACTTCTTCGGCATCGCCCTGTTCTCCCAAGGTCCAGCCCTCTCCCAAGGTCCAGCCCTTGCTGAAAAGTTCCATTGCAACGCCCTGCTGTTTCAAATCGCCGGGCGAGTCGTCCTCCTGACCAAAACGCAGGACAACACCATCATAGGCAGCGATGGCTTCCCCGGGCTTGCCCTGATATCCCAGGGTCGTGCCCTCGCTGAAGAATGGCTTTGCAACACCCTGCTGTTTCAAATCGCCAATTGCGGCGCGCGCCATTGCAACCAGGTCTCGCACGACGGGCGAGGCGTCCTGTCCAAAGCGCCGGTCGAGTTCATCATAGACAGCGATTGCTTCCTCGGACTGGCCCTGTTTTTCCAAGGCCCAGCCCTTGGCGACGAGTGCCATTGCAACCAGGTCTCGCACGCCGGGCAAGGCGTCATGACCAAAACGCCGGACGACCTCATCATAGACAGCGATTGCTTCCTCGGACTGGCCCTGTTCTTCCAAGGCCCGGCCCTTGCTGAAAAGTTCTATTGCAACGCCCTGCTGTTCCAAATCGCCGATTTCGTCGCGCGCCCTTGCAACCTTTTCGCGCACGTCGGGCGAAGCGTCCTGGTCAAAACGTCGGACGACCTCATCATGGACAGCGATTGCTTCCTCGGGCTTGTCCTCTTCTCCCAAGGTCTCGCCCTTGCTGACGAGTTCACTTGCAGTCGATTCGCGCACGCCGGGCGAGGCGTCCTGACCAAAGCGTCGGGAGTTCCTATTAAGGACAGTTAATGCGCCGACCATCACTACAAGCAAGGCAAAGACTGCGCCGATTGCCGTCCAGTTCCAATCCATGAAACACCTCTGAAATAAAGTGAATGTATAACATCAGATCAGTATTGGAAATATAAACTCATGATCATTTCTTCCCAGGGATTCTCTGCAAAACCCGGCATCCCGCGTAATGTAGGGGCAGGACTTGTGCCTGCCCGCGCGTCCGTGCGTGATCCGACAAGGACAACCACAAGGGTTGCCCCTACACCCGGCAATTGGAATGGGGTTTTGCAGATGTTCCCAGGCAGCAAGCGTAGCCTTGAGTAAATACCATCTCTGGAACATCCTCAAACTCGACGCCTCTCCCACGCAAATTTCCATTCAATTCGGAAAAAACGCCTCCGTCGATCCCGTGAAAGTCATCCAACTCGTCCAGCGGGACAGACACACCCTGCTTCGGTAGGGGACGGCTTGAAGTCGTTCGCATTCTGCACGGCAGGATGGATGTGGATCGTCACCTTTGAGTGGCAATTCCGTCGCTGTTTTTACATCGCCAAAAAATTTTATCCACGCTTCCCCGTGATGTATCAATCATCTTGCGACCAATTTTCGGCCAGATTTGTATCCGGATCGCAAATTTTTTACTACACATGAATGATGAAGCTACGATAATCGAGTCGTATATACAGGAGATCGGCATATGCCTCGTCCGCTTTTCATACAATGGCAAAATAAAAGCAATACCGGCGTTCCTCTTCTCGATGAACAACACAGAGGTCTCGTTTCCATTATCAATTCATTATATTTTTTGACGGAAAGAGGAACGTGCGATATTGTGTTATGCATATCCGCATGCAAAACGATAAAAAGTGCCTCCCGCATTCATTTCCTCACAGAGGAGCGCATTCTTCAGGCAGCAGAATATCCTGATCTTGAAAACCATATAGAAATTCACAAAAAACTCACTATTGAATTAGAACGTAGCGAAAAAGAGGCTCTTATAAATAATGATCCCATGGTATTTCTAAAATTTCTGAAAAAATGGTGGGTTGAGCACATCAACGAGGATGACATGGATTACGTGCCTTGTCTGCGTGAGTACGAAAAAAGATCGGGGAATTTAATTTATTGACCCAGCCATGAGGGAGACGCCTGCAAAACCCCTCATGTCATTGCAGCGCAACGCGAAGCGAAGTCGCAGAATCCGGGTGCTGCGTGGATCCTGCGGTATCAAGCAGGATGACAGGCGCTAAAAACAGGGTAATGAAGATGTTCTAAAATGCATTCCGCATAAATTCATCTGGAAAGTTCTGAACAACTCAAAACCGTTCGGGCTGAGCCTGTCGAAGCCCTTGCAAATGCGCCACTTGCCCTTCGACAAAGCCTGTCCTGAGCTTGCCGAAGGGCTCAGGGCGAACGGAGTTAATCAGAATTTCCTTTGGAAAAACCGCCTTTGGAGAGCGCCATGACCATCGACCCTTTACTCATCGGCAAACGTGACGATAGCGAAGCCGTCCTGCTGCCCGGTCTGGCAAACCGTCATGGGCTCATCACCGGCGCAACCGGCACCGGTAAAACGGTGACATTGCAGGTTTTGGCCGAACGTTTCAGCAGCATCGGGGTTCCGGTTTTCATGTCCGACGTCAAGGGCGACCTGGCGGGAATGTCGCAAACGGGCGCTTTGTCGGAAAAATTCAAGCAACGCCTGCAAACACTGCAATTGCCCGAGCCGGAATATTGTGCATTTCCGGTAGCGTTCTGGGACGTGTTCGGCATTCAGGGGCACCCGCTGCGGGCAACGGTTTCGGATTTGGGGCCGCTGTTGCTGTCGCGCATCCTGATGCTGAACGAAACGCAGGAAGGCGTGCTGTCGATGATGTTCAAGATTGCCGACGACCAGGGCCTTTTGCTTCTGGACCTCAAGGACTTGCGGGCGATGCTGCAATTTGTCGGAGAAAACGCCAAGGAGTACACGACCCGGTACGGCAATGTCTCGGCAGCGAGTATCGGCGCAATTCAGCGCGGACTATTACCGTTCGAACAGCAGGGCGGGACGCTTTTTCTCGGCGAACCGATGCTCAATATCGATGACCTGCTGCAAACCGACCGGGGACGCGGCGTCGTTCATATTCTGGCTGCGGATCAGTTGCTCAATTCGCCGACGCTGTATTCGACGATGCTGCTTTGGCTGCTTTCCGAACTGTTCGAGCGCCTGCCCGAAGCTGGCGATCCGGAAAAACCGAAGCTGGTGTTTTTCTTCGACGAAGCGCATTTGCTCTTCAAGGATGCTCCGCGCGCACTGCTCGACAAGATCGAACTGGTCGTGCGTCTGGTGCGCTCGAAGGGCGTTGGAATCTATTTCGTCACCCAAAATCCCACCGACATTCCCGACAATGTGCTGGGTCAGCTTGGCAACCGCGTCAACCATGCGTTGAGAGCATTTACCGCCCGCGATCAGAAAGCTGTCAGGGCAGCGGCACAGACATTGCGCGCCAATCCGGCGATCAACACCGAAACAGCAATTACCGAACTTGGCGTTGGCGAAGCCCTGATATCGTTCCTCGACGAAAAGGGTCGGCCCAATATGGTTGAGCGCGTCTACATTCTGCCTCCAGCCAGCCGTATCGGCCCGATCAGCGATGCCGAGCGCGCGCAGGTGCAGGCAAACTCGTTGCTGAAAGGCGTCTACGACCAGGCAATTGATCGCGAGTCGGCTTACGAAAAACTGTTGGCGCGAGCAAAGCAGGCGACGGCGCAAGAATCGCCGGGAAAGAATGCCCCAGCAACGGGAAGCGCCGGATCTCTGTCCGACCTTTTGCTGGGCAACAACCGCCGTGACGGCATTCTGACGACGGCGGCCAAGAGCATGGTACGCAGCGCCAGCTCATCCGTCGGGCGCCAGATCGTGCGCGGCATTCTGGGATCGCTGTTGGGAGGAGGCAAGGGGAAAAAATAATGGCGTCGAAATAAAGCAATATCGCGGAACGAACAGCATTTGACCCAACGAAAAAATTGAGAACCATGTAGTTGACTTCCAAAGTTGGCTGCTCACGCAGCCAGCACGATTAAGTGTTTCCGCCTTTGCAAGACTGGTCATCCTGGTTTTCTTCACCACAATTCTCCCCTACAAAATATGTTGTTATATTATGATATATTGGAAATTTTTAAGGTTTATATTTAAAACGCAAAAATGATTTTTCATCTGCTATTGACATTTTAGGAATCAAACGTATTATTATAAGGAAGTACGTCTTTTGGCTATAATTCAACAAAAATCCTCTTTACTTTATTCAAGGGAGTTTATTTCATGGCTGCACAGCGAATCGATGGATCGGTAGGACGAAAGGGTGTGAATTTTTCGGCAGATATAGGTAAGGTACAAACCCTGCTTAAGAACAAAGGGCTTTATCAGGGAAGAGTCGACAGTGTTTGCGGCCCCAAGACGATTGCTGCAATCGAAAAGTTCCAAGCTCATTTCATGAGATCGCCAGACGGTCTGATTGAGGCTAACGGCGTCACATGGAAAAAATTGACGGGAGAGGTACCGATGGGCGCGGCGCTGCCCGCACAAGCTGCCGGTACCGGAACTATCCCAGATTTCAGTTTCCCGCTTGCGTTCAGACCTTCTAAAAGTTGGCGCGATTATGGCCTTAACTTCGGGGCACCTCGGGGTCCTGGGCGAAGACATGCCGGGTGTGACCTTTATGCACCGACCGGAACACCCATTTACGCTGTCGCTGATGGAGTTTTGCACCGACCTCCTTATAATTTTAAAGTTTTTACTGCAGACCAAGTACAAGCAATTGAGGTCAGACACGGTAATTTGATTGTCCGTTATACTGAAATAAAGCCGAACAGTTTTACCGGAATAATAAAAAAAGGACAAAAAATTGCAGAGGTAGGAAGAATGGTATCCCCTACAGGAGCTGTATATGAAATGCTTCACATTGAGATTTATACAAACGCAAACTCGTTTGCAGCTTTGACAGATAAAAATAGACCCCCATATAGAAGACGTGCTGATGTCACAGATCCGGCGCCATACCTCGATGTATGGGTTAATAACTTGCCACAGCCTTAAAAAAGGAAAAGTGAAATGATGCACAAACCTCTATTTATCCTGGCGCTACTTTCAGTTGGATGTAGCCATGCAGTTGTGGCTGGAGAATCTGACGCGCTAAAACTTTACCCATTATCAAAGAAAGAGATGGCGATGCCGGATCTGGATGAAGGTTGCTCCTATCAATTGAAAGGGACAAAGAATCCAGAAATCCTACACTTTGGCAAAGGTGCTATCTGTCCACCGAAAGGTCGTTCTGCTGGTGTGAGTGACTGCGTCCCTGGATCAGTTATAAACGTAAACAATAAACAAATGAATATACGCAGGATCTTGAAAGAGGGATATCTAGCAGATTATGAACCGGCTCTCTATGAAAATGATGATTATGTAATAGAAATAAAATCCAAATTTAGAGATAAAGAGGATTGTGAAAAAAATTCTTGTGAAATATTTTTTCTTGAAGCTGTGATGACAATAAAAAAGGGTTCTCTA
Source organism: Azoarcus sp. (assembly GCA_031277415.1). Lineage (GTDB taxonomy): Bacteria > Pseudomonadota > Gammaproteobacteria > Burkholderiales > Rhodocyclaceae > WRNU01. Next base: position 11,330 of record JAITMK010000019.1, on the reverse strand, counting down.
CAGCGAAACTTTGAAATGCACGGCAGTTGCTACCTTCCAAACTGAAAATAAAAGAAGAACTGACTCAAGGGTATTATAACTTGCCACAGCCTTAAGGAACGTCTGCGAAACCCCGTTCCAATTGCCGGGTGTAGGGGCAACCCTTGTGGTTGCCCTGCTTCCCTTACCCTATTGGTGCATGGGCAGGCACAAGGTCTGCCCCTACATTATAAAAAGAAGAATGAAATGGCGTACTGCGCTCCTGCGTTGGAGCACACAAGGCACAAACGAAATGACGGGAACGATGAGGTCGAAACAGCGTAAGGTACTCGCAACCACTTGCTACACGATCAATACCCCAATTCCCCCAGAGATGTCGCATCTTCCGGCTTCGCCAAGGTAGACGAAACCGCTTCTCCGGGCTGCTGCGATGGCCTTACTGGCTCAGGCGGACGGTCCGGCGAAATGGGAGAAGGGAGGGCGTAGCCCTGTGCGTTGGCAGGGGGATTCACCAGATCCGAGAAGAGTCCGCCATCGTCCATCTGGGGCGGCGCCAATTCCGGCGGCCTTTTCTCAGTGTAATAGAAGTCGTCGTAATCCCCTTCTCCGGCCGGGGCGCTGCTGATGCGCGACGGGCGCGGGAGGAAAGTTTCCGGCACGTTGGCGAGCGCAGAACGCATGTAGTTGATCCACATCGGAAGCGCCGCCGTCCCACCCGTCTCGCCACTCCCCATGTTGCGCGGTGTCGGAAAACCGATCCAGGCCACGGCAACCACCTGGGGGTTATAGCCGCAGAACCAGGCATCGCCGTAATCGTTGGTGGTTCCGGTCTTGCCGGCAATGTCCTTGCGGTTCAGTTGGCGGGCGCGGGAGCCGGTGCCGCGTCGCACGACATCCTGAAGCATCGAATCCATGATCCAGGCGTTGCGCTCCTCGATGACACGGGGCGCGTCCTCCCCCGCTACCTGCGACTCAAAATAAGCCAGCGTGTTGTCGTTGACATCCCGGATTTCTCTGACCACGAACGGATTGATGCGGTAGCCGCTGTTGGCGAATACCGCATAAGCGCCCGCCATTTCCCACGGAGAAGCGGCTCCCGCGCCAAGCGCCATAGTCAGGTAAGGCGGATGGTTGGCGCCATCGAAGCCGAATTTGCCAATATATGTCCGGGCGTATTCCGGTGTAATGTCTTCGAGTACACGGATGACCGGGATGTTTTTCGAGCGTCTCAGCGCCTCGCGCATCGTCATCATGCCGTCAAACTTTTTGTCGTAATTGTTCGGTTCCCAGGGTGTCCGCCCCGTGACGCCTGCCGGGTAATACAAAGGTTTATCCGCAAGCAGCGTCCCCGGCGCGTATTCCTTTTCGAGGACGTCCAGACTGGCCGAATAAATGAAGGGCTTGAAGCTGGAACCCGGCTGACGCTTGGCCATTGTGACGTTGTTGAACTGGTTACGGTTGAAGTCGAACCCGCCAACCAGGGCGCGCACCGCTCCCGTCCTGGAATCAATCGACACCAGGGCAGCATCCACATCCGGAACCTGGGTCAATTCCCATCCCTTGTTCTCGCCGCTGTTGCGGATACGCACCAGTGCACCACGCCGCACACGTTTCGACTGCGGCGCCTTGGCTTGCAGCATGGGCGAGGCGAAATTCAGCCCGTTCCCTGCAATCTTGATGAATTCACCGTTCCGGTACACGGTGACTTCCTTCGGTGAAGCATCGATGACCAGAGCCACGAGCAGGTCGCCGTAGTCGCTCAGCCTTTGCTCGTCGTCTTCGCGCGCCCTGATCAGTATGTCGTTAATTGTTCCCGCTTCCAGATTACCATCCGGCAGGGTGATATATTTTTCCGGGCCGCGGTAGCCGTGCCGCCGGTCATAATCCATCACGCCCTGCCGCAGAGCGGCGTAAGCGGCTTCCTGTTCAGCACGGGTAATGGTGGTGATGACTTTCATGCCGCGTTGAGTGGCCGGCTCGCCGAACTGGTCGACGGCAATCAGGCGCGCCATTTCAGCCACGTATTCTGCATGAACCGGGCTGAGAACGGTCGGGTCGCGCGCGGCGCTCCCGGAGATCGTCTGCAGGGGCTCTGCCAATGCGGCCTTATAGGTCTCCTCGTCGATATAACCGACACTCAACATGCGCCCCAATACATATTTCTGCCGCTCTTTCGCCGCCGATGGATTGATGATCGGGTTCAGGAGGGCCGGTCCCTTGGGCAACCCGGCAAGCATGGCAATTTCGGCAAGCGAGAGTTCTCCGAGCGATTTTCCGAAGTAGGTCTGGCCAGCGACCTCGAAGCCATAAGCGCGCTGCCCGAGAAATATCTGATTGACATACAACTCAAGGATCTGATCCTTGCTGAGGTTGTGTTCGATCTTGAGTGAAAGCAGGATTTCGTAGAGCTTGCGGATGTACGACCTTTCCCGCGTCAGGAAAAAATTGCGCGCCACCTGCATGGTGATGGTCGATGCCCCCTGCCCGCGCCCGCCGGAGCGCAGATTGGCCAAAGCTGCGCGCACTAGCCCGCGCGGATCGACCCCCATGTGTTCGTAAAAATGAAAATCCTCCGCTGCAAGCAACGCCTGCTTGAGCGCGACGGGAACGGTTTCGATCTTGACGACTGCGCGCCGTTCTTCGCCGATTTCCCTGATCAGAAAGCCATCGGCGGTATACACCCGCAGAGGGACGCGTGGCCGATAATCGATCAGAGCATCGAGATCGGGCAACTTGGGCCAGATCAGCAGGGAAAGCGAGATCAGCGTTGAAAGCCCGATCACCGTCAACACCAGTAGTCCGCCAAGTGAATAAGAAGCCCACCGGGTCACCTTTTTCCTGTTCCAGCGCATCGTGCTCACGTGTAAGAAGTGAAAGAGCGTTATTATAAAGCCTCAAGCAGCATAAATCGGACAGGAATCTTTACCGAATCGTTTACGTTTCACTTTTCCGTCATTCCCATGCTAAAAAAATATTTTCTGTTTCGCGCCGCAACACTGTTTATTATGCTTTTCGCATGTACAACAGCGTTCGCCTTTTCCCCCGAACGTCTCGTTCGGGACGCTCGCACGCAAATCGGGAAAACTCTCTTTTACGACCCCTCCTACGTCCGGCTTTCCTATCCAATGGGCGACATCTCGATCATTCGGGGCGTTTGCACAGACGTGGTGATCCGCGCCCTGCGCCATCAGGGAATCGATCTGCAGCAACTCGTCCATGAAGACATGCGCAAGAACTTCCGGCTTTATCCGAATTCCCAACGATGGGGGCTGAAAAAACCGGACGCCAACATCGACCACCGCCGCGTACTCAACCTGCAACGTTACTTTGAGCGCCGGGGTTACACGGTTACCGACAGAGTTTTTCTGCCCGGCGATATCGTGACCTGGAACCTGCGCCCACAGGTGGAACACATCGGCATCGTTTCCGACCGGAAAAACTCTTCCGGGCAAAGGCCATTGATCATCCACAACATCGGCCTGGGCACGCGGGAAGAAGACATGCTGCACGACTTCACGATCACGGGGCACTACCGCATCGCGCAGAAAGCGAATTAGAGCGTTTTTGGTTCAGTAAATACATCCTGGATTCCTGCTTACCAAGGGAATGGTAGGAAATTTTCGCGGGAATGACGGGAAAAACAACCAAAAACGCGTCATCCCCGCGAAGGCGGGGATCCAGAAAAATCCGGGCAAACCGGTTCATGCTGCGCACGACCAAGCAAAAACCACTCTACCCCGAAACCTCCGGCAATTGCATCTCCAGCACCTTCCCGGTTTGTTTTTGCCGGAATTCTTGTAATTTTTCAAAAAGGCGGGGATCTTCATTCGCCAGCATGGCGACGGCAAAGAGCGCGGCGTTGGCCGCGCCGGATTCGCCGATGGCAAAGGTGGCAACCGGCACACCCCTGGGCATTTGTACGATCGAGTACAGGGAGTCGACTCCGGAAAGCGCGCGGGACTGGACGGGAACGCCCAGCACCGGCGTTTGCGTCTTGGCCGCCAACATGCCGGGAAGATGCGCTGCGCCCCCTGCCCCGGCGATGATGGCTTTCAGGCCGCGCGCCCTTGCGGTTTCGGCATATTCAAAAAGCAGATCGGGCGTGCGATGGGCGGAAACGACCCTGGCCTCGAACGGCACGCCGAAGTCCTTGAGTACCACTGCGGCCACCTGCATCGTCGGCCAGTCGGAATCGGAACCCATGACGATGCCGACCAGCGGTTCAACGTCGTTTTTGATGCCCTTGATCTCTTTCACGCTTCGGCTCTCCGCTGCGCCGCTTCGATAGTGTTCGCCAGCAGCATGGTGATGGTCATCGGCCCGACGCCGCCGGGCACGGGGGTGATCAGTGAGGCAACTTCCTTTACGGACTCGAAATCGACGTCGCCGCACAGTTTGCCGCCCTCTTCCGGAGGCAGGCGGTTGATGCCCACATCGATGACGACCGCGCCGGGTTTGACCATATCGGCAGTCACGAAACGCGGCTTGCCTATTGCCGCTACGAGAATGTCGGCACGGCGGGCATGTGCGGCCAGATCGCGCGTCTTCGAGTGACATACCGTCACGGTCGCGCTCGCGCCGAGCAGCAACAGCGCCATCGGCTTACCAACGATGTTGGAGCGCCCGATAATGACAGCTTCCTTGCCGGCCGGGTCGATCCGGTTCGCTTCGAGCATTTTCATCACCCCGTAAGGCGTACAGGGGATGAAACGGGGCTGGCCTTGCATGAGCGCGCCGCTGTTGACCGCATGAAAACCGTCGACATCCTTTTCCGGCGCAATGGCTTCCAGCACGGCGGCTTCATCGATGTGCCGCGGCAACGGCAACTGCACTAGGATACCGTGAATGGCGGGATCGCCGTTGAGTTCGGTTATTTTTGCCAGCAGCGTTTCCTGCGATACGTTCGGGGGAAAATCGATTTTCATCGAAAAAATTCCTGCCGCTTCGCAGGCGTTGACCTTGTTGCGCACATAGACCTGCGAGGCAGGATCTTCCCCGGCCAGAATCACCGCCAGACCGGGGCAATGCCCCCGCGCCGTAAGCGCCGCCACGCGGGTTTTGAACGCCGCGCGCAATTCATCCGCCAAAACCTTGCCATCGATCAGACGAGCGACCATCGGATACCTCGATCCAGGGAAAAGTTGATCTTATCAGCCCTGCGCTTCTCGCAGCCCGGCGGATACAACCCGGCGTATCAGGCTGGCCAGTGTGGTAACGCCCATTTTACCCATCAACCGCGCACGGTGAACCTCCACTGTCTTGATGCTGATATCGAGCACATCGGCAATCTGTTTGTTGAGTTTCCCTGCGATGATGAGATCGAGCACCTCCTGCTCGCGCCGGGTGAGTTTAGCTAATCGCTGCGCCGTATCGGTCTGGGCAAGCCGGTGTTCGCGTTCCTCGCTTTCCCGCGTCAGACAGTGATCGACGACTTTCAGCATTTCCTCGGGAGAGAACGGCTTTTCGATGAAATCCGCCACGCCTTTCTTGAGCGCCGTCACGGCCATCGCCACATCGCCATGACCGGTGATGAGAATGACCGGCAGCGCGGAATGCCGCCGGGAGAGTTCTTCGAACAGTTCCAGCCCGCTCATGCCCGGCATTCGCACGTCGAGCAGCAGACATCCGGCAAGGTTTTCATTCCAGACGGCAAGAAAGTCTCCGGCACCGGAGAAAGCCCTGACCGCATGACCGTGCGACTCCAGCAACCAGACCAGGGAATCCCGTTGGGCATCATCGTCATCGACGACGAAAATCTGTTGCTTCGATGGTTTTCCGGCCTCACGCATCATTGTGGTTTCATTCACGGGCTGTCTCCTCGACAGGCAAGGTAAATGCAAAGATAGTACCCCCTTCCGGCCCCGGTTCCGCAGTCAAATGCCCGTCGTGGAACTCGATGATCGAACGGCAGACAGGGAGCCCCATCCCCATGCCCTCCTCCCTGGTCGTGAAAAAGGGCTGAAGCAGTTGTTCCAATCCTCCCCCGGCAATGCCGTGGCCCCGGTCGATCACTGCGATTTCCACGAAGCGTTCACCGCTCGCCCGCGCCCTCACCGCCAGTATGCGCTTACCCTCCGGTGCGTCCTTCATGGCATCGAACCCGTTGCGCGCAAGATTGAGCAACACCTGTTCGATCATGACCTGGTCGGCGTAGACATCCGGCAGGCCGGGAGCGACATCGACAGACAACCGGATGCCACGACGGCGGGCGTCGATCTCGATCAGAGCCAGCGCACTTTCCAGAATGGCGGCCACGGAAGTCGCGCTGCGGCGCGGTTCGCTTTTTTTCACAAACGCGCGGATGCTCCCGATGATCTTGCCCGCCCGTTCGGCCTGGGCGACCGCCTTTTGCATCGTCGGCAGCAGTTTTTCCGCGCTTGCCCCGGCCTGCATGCGCTTGACGCAGCCGTTGCAGTAATTGGCAATGGCCGACAGGGGTTGATTGAGCTCATGCGCCAGCATCGAGGCCATTTCGCCCAGGGCAATCAGGCGCTCGGTATGAGCAATGCGCTCTTCCTGCTGGCGGGTGATTTCAGCGGTTTTCTTGCGATCCGTGATGTCGATGGCAATACCCAATCGAACGATGCGGCCATCCACCCAGAGCACCGCCTGCTCCCGCACGTGATACCAGTGGCCGGTGCGCGGCTGTAACAGCTCTCCGTCGAAGATCTCGCAGGGAGCATTCGAGGCTTCGATCCCGCGCGGATCTACCCGGTAGTCCCCGCGCTCCGGCAGAGGCACGACCGAGTCGCGCAAAATCTGACCAACGGCGCTGCCCCCGTGCAACGATTGAAAAGCGCGGTTATTGAAAAGAATTTCGCCGCTCTGCACATCGGCCACATAGACTGCGGCTTCCAGCCCGCCCAGCACTGCTTCCAGCGGTTCGCTGTCGACCGTGGCTACCGCGCTTACCATGCCCGTATCCTGCATATTTCTCCTGATTCGACAAACTCACATTCATAGGAAACATCTGCATTACCCTACCCCCACAGCTTGTCATCCTGCTTGATACCGCAGGATCCATGCAACGTCTGGATTCTGCGACTTCGCTTCGCTGCGCGCTGCAATGACAGAAGGGGTTTTGCAGAGAATCCATGGCAGTTTAGCCCGACAGAATCCGCTTGGGCTAGAATCGAGCCATCACATCAATTATCGAGATTGAAACAATGGGCCTGGACATCATTCGTCTGAACGACCTCCGGCGCATACGTGACGAGGCCGAATGCCTCGCGGACGAGCCGACGGTCAACGCTGCCATCGATCAAATGGCTTCGGATATTGCCAAGCGGTTATTCAATGCCGATCCGCTCATTCTCGCGGTTCTGAACGGCGGACTTGTTCTGGCCGGGAACCTGCTGCCCCGGCTCAATTTTCCGCTCGAACTCTCCTGGCTTCACGTAACCCGCTACGGCCAGCAAAGTCAGGGCGGAGAAATCGAATGGCACGCCCCCCCGAATGCCGACGTGCAGGGACGCTCGGTGCTCGTCGTCGATGACATTCTCGATGTCGGCCATACCCTGCTTGCCATCGTCGAGCGCCTGCACGAACAGGGCGCAGGCGAAATACTCACGGCCGTACTCGTCGACAAGCAGCACGACCGCAAGGCGCGCCCCGGCCTCAAGGCCGATTTCACCGGGCTGGAGCTTCCCGACCGCTTCATGTTCGGTTCCGGCATGGACTATCGCGGGTACTGGCGAAACGCTGCCGGTATCCATGCCGTCAAAGGTTTATGACTCCAGGACGAACATCACCATGCTGATTACCTTCAAATCCAAAGCCAGCGCGGATCTCCTCATGTTCGGCGACAACGCCCAGCCGTTACTCGCCCTGCTCGGCAAGGACGACAAGGCTACGCAGGGCATCGTCACCGTCGAACAATTGCCCGAAGCCATCGCGCGCCTGGAATCCGCCATCGAGGCCGAACGCGCACGCCTGAACGCAAAGAGCATCGATGAGTGCGAAGCCGAGGAAGAGGCCGAAGCCGAAGCCGGAAATGTCGGCATGTCCGCGCCCGTAAACTTTGCCCAGCGCGCCTGGCCCCTGCTCGATCTATTGCGTTGCTCGCAGGCTGCCGGAAAGCCGGTGACCTGGGATGCACAATAGACGCACGCCTGGAAAGCGCACCTGATTTGAGAAAAAGATTGAATCACAGAGAATTTCCACCATGAATGTTCTGCTGACCGGAGGCATGGGTTATATCGGTAGCCACGTGGCGGTGGTGTTGCTTCAGGCGGGGCACCATGTCGTCCTCTACGACAATCTGTGCAACAGCGAAATCGAAACCCTGGCTCGAATCGAACAAATTGCCGGTGTAAGGCCGACTTTCATTCAGGCAGATATTCGTTCGGCGAAAGCACTCACGGACGCCTTGAAACATCATGCAATCGAAACGGTGCTGCACTTTGCCGGATTGAAGGCAGTGGGCGAATCGGCGATCAACCCGGTCGACTACTACGCCAATAATGTCGGAGGTACGGTAAGCCTGCTGGAAGCCATGCGTGAGACGGGAATACGTTCACTGGTATTCAGCGGCAGCGCCACCGTGTATGGCGAACCACAATATCTGCCGCTGGATGAAGCGCATCCGCTTTGCGCGACCAATCCCTACGGACGCACCAAACTGCACATCGAGGAAATGCTGCGCGACCTGTCCGCTTCCGATCCGCTCTGGCGCATTGTCTGCCTGCGTTATTTCAATCCGGTCGGCGCGCACGAAAGCGGTTTGATCGGAGAAAAACCCGTAGGCACCCCCAACAACCTGATGCCCTACATTGCAAGGGTTGCGGCAGGAGAACTCAAGGAGCTTTCCGTATTCGGCAACGATTATCCAACGCCGGACGGAACCGGCGTGCGCGACTATATTCACGTCATGGATCTGGCAGAAGGTCACATGGCGGCGCTCGGCTGGCTTACCGGGCACCCCGGCTGTCATGCAATCAATCTGGGAACAGGACAAGGCTACAGCGTGCTGGAGATGGTGAAGGCTTTCGCCAGCGCCAGCGAACGCGACGTGCCTTACCAAATCGCGCCCCGCCGCGCGGGTGATGTAGCTGCCTGCTACGCCAACCCCGAAAAAGCCCTGAAAGAATTAGGCTGGCAGGCACAGCGCGGCCTTCCGGATATGTGCGCGAGTACCTGGAAATTTGTCTCATCCCGGCCAGAAGGCCGGGGCTAAAGCCAATACTCGTCACTTAACAATCTGAATCACCTCTTTGAGGATAATTGGTAGTTGCGGCTTGGGGTTGCGCGGCCGAAGCGGCCAGTTGCTCATCTTGCGTTTGACGCCACGCGGATTGCGCCGCCCGCGCCGAGTGGGCACACGCTCATCCAAGATCTCATCGAGCACCTGGTCATGAAAGGCTTTCCTGTGCACAGGGGGGAATAGCGTTGAAGGCGGCGAGCTTGCGGCGCACCACGCGCACGGCGTGCAAGAACGACAGCCGGTCGGGATCCTCATCGTCCTTCAACGCCGCCTCGTGCATGAGCGCGCGCACCGCAAAGTGCGCCATCAGCAGCCCGTAGAACTCCTGGCGCACCAAGTCCGGGGTTTTGCTGCGCAGCACGATCTTGGCTCCGCGCAGATGGGTCTTGAGTTCGTCAAAGGCTGTTTCGATCTCCCATCGCTCGTGGTACAGCGCGGCCATCTCCTGAGCCGGGCCTTGTTGCGGATCCAGCACACTGGTGACCAAGCGATACATCGGCTCGGCGCCGGTCACGCCTTCGAGGCGGTACTCGATGACCCGCACCTGGATCGCGTTGACCTGGCGCTTGCGGTCTTTGTTGGACGCATAGATGCGGCTGAGGTAGGAGCCATCGGATAGCCGCTTTTCACATGGCAGGGCGGCATTCTTCTTGATGCGCCACAGCAACTGCGCCTTCGTGGCGAGCGCCTGACGCCACATCTCGTAGCCAAAGAATCCCCGGTCGCACAGACACAGCATCGTGCTGTCGAGTGACCCCAGCACCTCCTTGGCCAGGGTGTTCTCGCTCGTGTGACAAGGGCCCATTCGTGTGCCAAACAGCACGTGCGTGCCGCTCTCGACCAAGGAGACGAAGCGAAACTGCGGCCAGGCGCTGCTGCCACGACTGGCGCCGGGGCGTCCGAAGGCCTGGTCGTTGACTTGCTCGTCGGCGACGTCCATCGTACTGCCGTCGAGGCTGACCAGGCGCCACTGGCGATACCAAGCGCCTCGGGTGGTGGCCACCGCGATGGGCTTGACCACTTCATCGTGCAGTTGTCGCAGGGGCTCCCAGCCCAGGCGCGTTCGCGCCTGCGTAATCCCCGAACTACCAGTCACCTTCAGCAGTGCAAGCGAAGGGTTCCTCAGCCACTGCAGCCCTTCGAGCAGGCAGCGCAACACTTCGCGGTAGGACGACTGCATATACAGAGCCAAGGCAATCGCGTAGTAGACGACCACATGCGCGGGCAGATCGCGCTGGCGCGCACTGCTCTTGCCGGTGGCGGCCAGAACCGAGCGCACTCGCTCCAATGGAAACGTCTTGGTGATCACGCCTAGGCTCATGTGGTCGGTAATGCGACTGCCCTGGGGAAGCGTTGCAAGTGTTCGGGCCATGTACGGTTCTCCTGTCGGGGAAAATGACAGGATACCTTAAAATGTTCGTTAAGTGACGAATATTGGGGCTAAAGCGGTTTTTGTTTAGCCCTGCATAGCATGAACCTGCTTGCCCGGATTTTCTGCATTCAGGCCACTTGTTTCCCGTCATTCCCAGACTCGCCCGCGCCTTGAAGCGCGTACGGCAGACACACGTATGCGTGTTTGTGTACGTTCACCGAAATTTGACCATTTTATGGTGGAAATACACCCAAACAGGGACTACCCGTTACCCGCTTCAGAACTGATACCGGAGTTGCGCCGTTCCGGTGACGCCCTCGCGTGTTCCCACATAGCCCTGAATGCCGATATCAACAAACAGCGGCTTTGACTGGGACGGCTGGATGGAAAGGCCAATTTCGGCTATGCCCGTTCCACCCTTGAGGGATGGCGCGTCAATCCCGAATCCATAAGTCGAGCCTTTCACCTTGCCATCGAACTCGTAGTCATAGTACACACCACCATACGGACTCACCGTTTCCGCTGCAGCATATGTGAACCGGCCGCCTACACGGACACGGTGCGAATCGGCAACGTAGAATTTCACCGGATCACCCGTGTTCAGGCGGACACTGTCGCTGCCCATTTGCGTCCATAGATACTTCGCCGAAAGATCAACCTCTCCCCTGTCCATCACCTTCCACAGATAACCCGCTCCGATATGAGCGCCATAGTAAGTGGACTTCGAATCATAGCTTGCCTTGTCCACACCCATGTCGTAGCTGGAGAAATCTGTTT
>JAITMK010000132.1 GCA_031277415.1 Azoarcus sp. | reverse complement strand
ACATCGCAGAGCGAGCCGCAGAACACGCGCGGGCGGCGCGGCTTTATAGCTTCATGTTGTTCGTCTGTCAGGCCGGGGATCGTCGATTTGAACCGCTCCCATGTAGCGAATAGCCTTTGTGCCTTACGATTCCACCGTAGCGGAAGTTTCCAGTTTGCTTCAGACGTTCTCACGCGCTCAGAACCCGGCCCCCAAAGATGCGCTCCGAAAAATCTACGCGCGTAGTTTTCGGCATAGCAGTTGTCACATCCCGAGCTTACCTTTTGGCATCCTATCCACGGCGAAAAAGAATGTGTGCACCACTCTATTTTTGTATTAGATCCCATTGTTATTCCCCCTGCGCTTCGCGTTCTTGCTCGGTAATAATTTCAACCCTTTCAGATCTATCTTTTTCAGTTGCTTTTTCTGCGAAGCGTCTTATTCTTTCGATAAGCTCAGAAGCTGGAAGACATGGGATGCCTTTAAGTATGGCGGCGTCGTTAAGCTCTATCGCATGAATTATGTTAGCGAGAGAACCATATAAAGCGTCCGCTCTGCTTTCTGCCTCTTTTTCAAGAGCTGATATTCTGTCTATGCAGGTTCTGGCTATAAACGCAACGTCACGAACTACACGACTATTTAACAGTTGTTTTACTGTTAAGTTTTCAGGCTTCATTACATACCCCCGAATTGCTGCTTCATATCCCGCAGCACGCGCTCCATGTGCCTGCATTTAGAAGACATTGAGCTACGCATAATATTCATGATCCGGCATGCGTCCACTTCTGGGATTTCTACTGTGCGCTTGAAGATGAATAGCAGCGGATACGAGACGTTGAATTGCTTTTCGTCGTCGAGAAAGAAGAAGTCAGCGCGTCGGCACCCGAACGGAAGCCCTTTGACGTGTGATACGACAATCACCAGAGGTTCGCCCACTGATTGCTCATTTTTAAGCGATCCGCCTCGCATCGTCCGGTGAAGGTGGATGATCCACTGGTGGCCGTGCTTTTTGAAATGCGCGGAGGAGATGCGGGTTTCGATTGCTGTGTTCATGTTTCTTTCCTCAATAGTTGAAGGTGATGCCGAGGTTTTCTGCCGCGTAGGCTTCGATCTGGGTCATGTAATCAGCGAACGCGGCCACATCGAGCGATGTTGTGCTGATACCGACGGAACCCTCGCCCGGCACGTCTTCATGGCCGATGAACCGGCGTTTGTAGAATTCGTGCCAGGCCTCTGTTGAAAATCTTTTTCCGTCGATCCAGGCGTTTTCTGAAATCTCTTTTAGAATTGCCAAGAGGCGTTTGTTCTGGTCGTTGCTTCTCTTGACTTTGAGCGGGTATAAGGTGGCGACAAGTGGGTTTTTAGTCTTTGCCATCGCCTCAAAGTTAATATCGATATACTTTTTGAGCGCATCGACGTGACGCGGATCGCGCAGGATGAAGGTTTTTGTAGTGGTCATGTCGACACCAAACTCTGAATGTGTTTGATGATGGCGGCGCAAATACGGGGAAAATCTCCCTCGTGATAGAGCACAGTCCTTCTGTCCATTCCCGCGCATTTGAAGCCGAGCTGTTCAAGCCCTTCAGCGGAGATGGAAAGAGGGGAGATGCGGGTTTTGATTTCGCCAAGACAGAGCATTGGTTGTTTTGTTTGTTCGGCCTTTGGAGCACAAGGCGGCTCGGTAGCGGGTTTTTCTGGCTCATTCTGTCCGTCGGCAAGCCCTGCCTCTGCTCTCTTTGCCTGATCCTCGTTTGCACGGAGTTCTTCCTGACGGCTGATTTCTTGCTCGCGCTCGAACCGCTCGATGCGTGATGTCACAGCAAGCTGGAAATCGTCTAGAGGTTTTTCGATCAAGCTTTGCAGATCTGCAAAGAGTAGGGCGCGGTGCTTTTCGGCATGCTCGCCGAACCACGCCAGCTTTACTCTCACATCCTTCGCTCGTGCATCCGCCTCGATCTTCCCCGTTGCAAGCGCGGTGTCGACCGCATTGCGGATGCTGGACAGCGTTTTCAGTCCCTTGATGGCTTCGCCAAACATGGGTTGTCCGATGCGAAGATCGAGCGCTGTACCGATTTCTGCTTGCAGGGCCGCTGTGTGCTGCCTGAATTTTGTCAGCGCCTCTGTCACGATTGCGGTCTTGATCTCTTCCTTTCTAGCCTTGACGAGCTTTTCGAGCGTGAGGCGCTTTTGCCGTATCCGTTCGCTCACATCATCGACGACGCGAAAAAGTTCTTCGATGCTGGCCGTTTGTGAGAGGGCGTGTGCTTTGGCTGCTTCGAGCCTTGATTCCGTCTCTTTGCACCACTTTGCCGTTTTGTCGGCGTCTGCAAAATCCTCGTCCGTTTCAAGGGTGGTGTTGATACCGTCTATAACGGCCATCGCGTGCGCGCGAAACTCCGGCAGGTTGGATGCGATGACTTTTCCAGTGACTTCGATGCGCAGCGCCGGGAGGTTTTCCGGTGCGCGACCTATCGGCTGCGTTTCTTCTGCTGCGGGCGGCGTGTACTCATCAAGGTCTTTTTCAAACTGCCGCCATCCGTCAATGATCTGTTGGCGGCGATCCTCGTTTGATTCGATGAAGAATTGCTTCTCGCCGCCCTGTCCATCGGTTGCTGTGAAAAGACATCTTTTTGCGCCAGACACAAGCAACTGCTGTTCGACCTGCACGGCATAGTGCTCTGGCAATTCTGTTGCGTTTCGTAGATCGTCATTGAGCGTCTTATGCTCCCAGATGATTTCTTCATCCATAGTGATGCCGTCGAAGCTGGCGGTTATCAGTGGCCACTCGTCATACTCCCCGGCGCACGGGTAGAGAGTGCTGCCGACGACCCCCTCGGCGGGTTGGCGTGCGGCTTCTTCAAGTTCGTGACCACGCGCAAAGCGTTCAAGCGTGGCGTCGTCAAACTCCGGCGTGATGCCGGTTGCTTTTTCGCGCAGGAGTTCATTTCGCGTCTTGTAGGGGGAGATGCCGAGCATGGCAGCGGCATCCGACGCAGTGAAGCGCGATGCGCGCCAAGCGTGCCACTCTGGTGAGCCTTGCCGGTGTGTGATTGTTTTCATGGTTTATTCACCTGTCTGAAGTTTCATAATTCGCGCCCGCTGCTCTTCCGTGAGCGCGTACTTCGTACCGACCATGTCGGCGATTTGTTCGGGTGTTTTTTTGCCGGATAGGACGACCTCAGCCCACTTATGGAGTTCTTCTTCAAATTTCTCTGGTGTGCATTCAGGCAGGGCTGCTGCACCTGCGATGCTGTCCGTGCTGCCGTCCTGCATGTCGATGTAGTCGAACGAACCGTCGTCGCGGACGATGGCCATGTCTGCTGTGTGCGCACGCTCCATCTGGATAGACATCACACCCCATCTTCCAAGTAGATCGCGCATCACGGTCTTTTTCGCCATTGCGTCAAAATGCTCCTGCCATGGCGAGTCCTTTTTGGCAAAAGATTTTGAAAAACGCTTGGCATGTGCGACAACCTTTTCGCGTGACCAATAGATCGTTTTAGTAAAACCGTTCAAAAGCTTGAACCGAGCGAGGTACCCGATGATCGGCAGCGCGTCGCGCACAGTGGCGTCCGTGACCATTTCCACGTCAATCTCTTCGGTGAGTGGGTTCCATGCGCGCAACTCGCCTTCGCGCAATTCCATGGCATTAATGCTAAAATAATCGCCGCTTCGCATGGCAAGCTGGATCATGCCTTTATAGCCAAGCTGGAATTGCGCTTTCCCGCCATAAGGCACCATGTAGAAATGACCGAGCGATGGCGAGGCGGAGAGGTTCAGCGCTGCCCCGGTGAGGGCTGCCGAGAGGATCGAGCCGCGCTCGCACTGCCCAAGCTGTGCGTTCTGATTGACGGCGGTCACGATGGCTGTGACAAGCTGCTCTCCACGCACGCCTGACACCATCGCGGCTATTTTGGATTTGACTCCCGCGCCGGTGATCCAGTTTGAAAAGGTGTCCTGTTGTCTGGCGACAGATGTTTGAGTTGTCATTTTCGATCCTTTTTTAATTCAGTGTCATTAGTGCTTTTCTGAGAATGGAGATGTTCCACGCCTCAGTCGCTGCCTCATGCCTTGCCGCGCACATCTCGTCGTGCAGCGCGATTTCTTCTTTCGTCTCCGGGTCATGGTCGTGCGTGCCGTAGTGGTATGCCAGCATCGACAGGTAGTCGCATTCGACGGCTGATGCCCGCTCATCAAGTGATTTCAGGCAGTTCATGTCATTCCCCGATAAGTGAACACCGAACGCTGAAGCCGTCCGGGACGAGTTCGATTCCGTGCGTGCGGATGAAAAGGTTGATGGCATTGCAGAACGCATCAATGCTGTTTCTCGCTACGGTAGAGATTTCTTCTTGCTCGTATCCGTATGCGTTTATGACAACGCTAAACGCTTTCATTTCCGTCTCCAGATGCAGGCGGGGATGCCACACGGTTCCGCCTGCTTTGCCCGCCGTGCCGGGTTCCATCACCAGTTACAACATGCCCGTGTGTGCGCGATCCCGGCACACGGAACCGGGAAGGGGGTTGGCCGTCGCGCTCTGTGGGGAGTCATTCGTCCGCCTCGATGAAATTGCCGTGTTTGTCCAGCATGTAAAACGTGTCCGGCTTGATGCCGTTTTCGCCTACCTTGCTGGCACGTATATGGATAAGCCTGCATTCATCGTCTCTATACACGAGCACGATTGCGCTTCCTTCGGCACCTTTTGCGCGACCTTCTGCGCCAATCGAGATGGCAATAGATTCTTTTCCGCTTACGGTCGCGGCTGACCGGTAGCCCGTGTTGGTCGCGACTGACTGGTTGCCCGTGTTCGTCGCGGCTGACTGGTCGCCCGTGTTCGTCGCGGCTGAGTAGTTGCCCGTGTTGGTTTGCTCACAAGATTTGTCGATTTTTAACAGCACCCAATCAACGGCACGCGCCACTAGATCGTGTATCCTAATCTCTGCCTCTACAGTAAGTATTTCGCTGGCAATCTTTGTGTCATTGCTGTGACGACTGATTTGTCCGGATGCTTTTACTACCGCGAACCTGTTGCCTGCTGATGGTTGGTAATAATTAAACACATCAAGCGGATATTCGCAGGCGTGGAATCCTGATTTACACGTCTTTACTTCGCCGTCGTGCTGGTAGGTTTTACCTACCTCGAACTGATAGCCACGGCACTGCAAGTTTTTGTCGAAGCCTTTATAGGCTGTGATGACTTCTGTGGCTTCGGCGGTTTGCTTTGGCTTCGCTTGCTTCTTACGAGGTGTCTTGGTGGGTGTCTTGGTAGTCATGCTGCTCCCCTGTAGGCGTGGTAGTCGTCGAACGATTCGCGGCTTGCGAAGTAGTCCTCCATGTCGGCGCGCTCTTCGTCGTCGTCGATATGGCGGAAGTGCTTGATGACGCCTCGCGCTTCTTTTGCGATGTCGTTGAGGTAGTAATCAGCGTCGTAGTTGCATTCGTTTTGCAGTTGCCACGCCAGCGCGGCCATGAGATCGCCGTAGGTGATGCCCGCCTCATCGAGTTGTCGCCCAAGGCGCTCAGCGAAGTCGAGGAGTGTTTCCTTTTTAGCGATGAGGTTGCGGAGTTCGTTCATCATTCCACCCACGCAGAAATAGCTTCGTAGGATCCGCTTGTGTCCAGATTTCTGAAGCCTGTTTCGGTGTTGCCGATGTCGACGAACTCGCGCAGAGCCTGGTCTTTATCCACTACCAGTCGGAAGATGATCCCGCTTGGGAGGAGCGCGGCGATGCCGATTTTCTTGTTGCTCGGAAGTGCTGCGATGGCAGCCACAAGTTCATATCCTGTCATGTCGTTCCCCTGGTGATGTTGATCTGCTGCATCTACCCGCCTACTTGGCCGCCTGTGGCGTAACCGTCTTCGGCCCCCGCGCCCGGTGACAGCCGGGACTTACCTGCCTGCCTCGCATCCTCTTCGTCTCGCGCTGGCGGGGTGGTATGGGGTGTATTAAACACTATGTTTAAGTTTTAGTCAACATCATGTTTATATTTTGTGTAAAATACCCTCAGCCGTGATGGTCACGGCACGGAGGAAGGTATGAAAATCATGATTTCTCAGCCCATGAAAGGGCTGACACGCGAACAGATAGAGTCCAATCGAGCAGAAGTCGTATCGTTGATCACCGAACTGGGTTACGAGATCATTGATAGCTACGTCACAGACGAGACGCCTACAGGCAACCGTGCGCTTGATTGCCTTGGTAAATCATTTCAGATCATTGCGCAGGCAGATGCTGTGTACTTCATGGACGGCTGGCGAGATTCGCGTGACTGTTGGATGGAGTTCGAGGCTTGTGTTCGATACGGCATCAAGACGATTGCCGTAGTCTAGATGAGGAAAGTATGAAGCTATGAAGCTGGTGCTCGTGATGTAGCAGGATAGCCGACAGCCTGATGGTGGATGGCTGTGGTAGGATTTGCTTGTAACTACAGGGGAAAAACGCAATGAGTTCATCAGCCGCATTCCGCGTAACCTACTGCGGCAGTGCGCTTGATGCGCACACAATGGATGTGCGAGAGCTTGCCCCGGCACTCCTTGCTGTGGGCGATATGATGGCCGCTGCAAGCAACGCCCTGAATGGAAACAAGGTAAGAGCTAGAACAGAAGTCAAGGCTTCATTCAAAACGGGGTCGTTTGGTATTGACCTAATCTTGTCGCAAGACTTTGTGAATCAGGTCTCCGATCTTCTTACGGGGAAGGGTGCGCAAGCAACAATAAACGCGACTGCGTTGATAGCTATTATTTTTGGCGCTGGACGCGGTCTTGTAGGTGTTTTGAAAAAACTCAAAAACAGAAAGATAAAATCTATATCTGAAAATGAAAACGGGGTCATTATTTATTTAGAAGATGATGAATTTATTGAAACTGAGCGCCATGTTTATACTCTTCTGACAGACAGATCTGTACGTGAAAACCTTGCTGCTGTTATTTCACCAATTAACCGGGATGGTATTGACCGCGTTGCTTTTGGTGATGACTTGAGTTTTTCTGAGCAGGTAGAATCGTGCGACGCTGTGTTTTTTGAAACTCCTCCTGTTGGTGAAGATTTAATAATAGATGAATCTCGCAGGATGAGTTTTTCAATAATTTCCCTCGCTTTTAAAGAAGATAATAAATGGAGGTTGTATGATGGGAACGCAACAATTCAGGCTCGTATCATAGATACTGAATTCCTTTCCCGTGTAGACCAAAACATGGAAGCGTTCTCAAAAGGTGACGTTCTTGTTTGTCAGGTAAGGATGCAGCAGTGGCAGACCCGTGAAGGCGTAAGGACAGAATACACCGTCGAGCAAGTCATCGACCACAAGCAGGCCATGCGCCAGATCAGGCTACCGTTCGTCGGCGGGTGAGGGTGGTGGTTTATCGCCGTTTATCCAGTCAGAAATGCGTGTGAAAGCGATCAGTAGGCATAATACTGATGCCATTATTAGCAGTGCTGTAGTTAGAGAAACATCGTCAATATCCCATCTATAACCCATATCTTTTGAAAACCTGAATAATGTAGCTACAACGAAGAAAGGAAATGCTATAAGTGAAATGCGTTTTAAGCGTGTGTCTGCTTTATTAATAAAAGATATGTCCGGCATTTTCTCCATTTCAATATTTTGTCTCGTTGTCTCAAGGGCTGTGAGAAGTTGTGCGCGGCCATACGTGTAACGACAAAATCTATCGTACTTTTCTCTTTTCTCCTTATCGCCTATTTGTTTAATACCGGCTAGCAACAAAGAATAGCGGACTGCTTTTTGTATATTATCCGTCTCAGTTACTCCAGATAATTCAGAGCGAAGTTTAATAAAGGCTTCTCTTATTTGTTTCTGTGTTGCTGTATTTTTAATATCAAAAACCATATACCAGTCAAAAAGCCCGTCAGATCTCTTATATTTATTAATTTCTTCTTGCGTTTTTTCTTCTATTTTATCTGTTATTTTTTTTTGATCCATGTTTGACTGTTTATTTTTTTGTGCTTTATTTGTATCTTCATTCTTTGAATGTATTATTATCTCTGATTCACTTAAAAACTCAATAGCGGAATCAGCGCCTTGATTATTATATTTTGTAATAGATTCTAATATAATTTCTGCAATTTCTTCCTCTGGTATGCCACATGAAAACCCTGTTACACACAAAACGCCTACAGACCCAAGGTAGTCTGTATCGCTTCCGCGTAGATCGAGAAACATCTGCAAGTGTCCTGCTTCTTCAATATAAGTATCCACCATATTGAAATATCTGCGAGAATCATATGCTATTTCTTGCTCGCTCCTCACAGCATCACCCCCCAAAATTTTTGAAGTCCATCGGTAGAGCGCGAAGAACTTTCCCAACGATGCGGTCGTCTTCTAGCCTTTCATCCCAAAGCCATGATTCGTAGAATTTGTTGTCTGACGTAACCTTGAGCCTCTTCCCGATGATAGATAGTCTCTTGCAGACAAGTTCCCTACCGTGCAATACGAGATAGATACCTTCCGCCTGGAACTCTGTGACGGTGGTGTCGATGAACAGCAGGTCGTCCGGGTTGATCGTTGGAACCATGCTGTCGTGCGTGGCGCGGATGATCCGCACGGCGTCATCTGTGCGCCCGATCAACTGTCTGGCGATTTCCTTTGGCATCTCGATTGATTGGACGACAACGGGGTAGTCCGCATTGACTGCGCCCGGACCGCAGGATGCGCGAGCGTCCAGGACATCAAATCTGGAAACACCATCACGCCGAGTATAAATACTCATTACGCCTTTGCCTGTTTTTATCCACAGCGCATCACAACCAATAATTGCTTGAGCGTTCAACCTTCCTTGTGTTGAGACTCCGCGCTTCTCCCAATTATTTACCGTTTGTGGAGATTCACCAAGCAGCTTTGCAACCTCAGTCTGCCCGGAGATGGCTTTGAGTTCTTTTGCTGCTGTATAGAGGCGTTTCATTGTTTCGTGCATAGCTGAATCATAGGGAATATAAACATGTTGCTGATACACACGGAGTTGACTTTTAATTAAACATAGTGTTTAGTGTCGTCATGAACGATAAAGAAATTATTCGTTGGCATGGTGGGCCGACAGCACTTGCTGAGAAGCTCGGCTATCCGAAGCCGCATGGCGTGCAGCGATGCGGCAACTGGATGAGAAGAGGAATACCGCTTGCGGTGAGAGTTTCCCGCCCCGACCTGTTCCCGGAGCAGAAGAAGGAGGAGCCGTCGAATGAAAGCTGACGAGCTGCGCGAGATCATGCATGACAACTGGATCGAACTTTGTAGAGATGCGCTCGGCCCGGTCATCCCGCTTCCCCCTGTTGCAAGTATTTCCGAAGAGTGCCGGTATATAGAGAGAGCGCTTCTTCGGCTCCAAAAACTACCGCATCTGACACCTGGGCGTTTAGATGCCTTACTTCCAGAAGTGGTTGGATTTTTTCAAGAACGTATAAGAGTGCTTTTTTGTCGTGGTGAGAGCCTATGAGCGACAAAAGTACAGCGCGCATCGCTGCTTCCCTGGCTTCGAGGTTTTCGATGCGTTGTTCGACGGTTAGGTCAAGCATGTGTTTCTCCAGGTTGGAGGAGGGGGTGAGGTGATGTCACGGGATACCTTCAAAGGGGTCATAGGATCGCCTGGGGGGATGGCTGATGGGCTCGGTGTGCATGGAGGTTTTACACACGGAACAGCGCCAGATGCCGCTACCGAGGCCATGAAGGACACTCTTGGTGCCTGCGTCGAAGCATGGCTGGCAAACGAAATGGGGATCGTCGCCAGTGCCATAAACCGTTTCCGTGGGCGGTACGAAGCAATACGCGAAGTACTCCCCCTGAGTTCCAAGCTTACGCAGGACGTACCGCGATTTATCGATCATCTGTGCCTTCAGTGCACGTATCTCTTCGTGTTGTTCAGCCAGGACTTGGTTCGTGACAAGCGCGGCCTGCTGAACCTGCAAAAGATTATTGAGAGCGGAAGCCAGCTTTTCGCTGAATTCTCGTTCGAGTTTGGCGGCTTTTTCGCTGTCACGGGCGCTGATGAAAGCGGAAAAGGCGTCTCTCAGGACGCTGTACCCGGTAATGGATGCGCCGATGGCAGTAGTTAGGTCAATCATGGTTTGTCCTCCCGGCGTGGAAAAGGGTTGTGTCAGAACTTCCAATTCTACGCGCGGCGAGGACATCGCTAAGGAGTGACGTATGGACATGCTTTTTTTAATGATAGTGGCCGTGGCGATCCTGTCATTCGTACCGGTGTGCTGGCTCGTGTACAGCCTGATCCGCTGGTACGTCGGCAAGGAGTTCGACAGATGGACAGAGTGACGCTGATGAACCGTCAGGCGCGATACCGGGTGCTGCTCTGGCTGCTCTCGCCTCTGCTCTTCCTGCATGACAGGATCCATGAGCGCATCGAGAGGGCAAGGTTCAATTACTGGTTCGTGAGTAGGTTTTATGACGAAACGTTCAAAGCAAACCCACTCACGTATAGATGCGATGACGATGACGAGTGATTTATGAGCCTTGAGAAGCAATCCGTTCACGTGCGACTCTCCCAAGACATGATTGACCGTCTCAACGTGCTTGCCGGTCTGAACAACGATACCGCAGCAGAGCACGCTTCTTACCTGCTTGAAAAAATGATTGTGGCTGAATTTCATGCCGTCACCTTACAGGCGGCACGGCTATCCCGCTTGGGATTAACCGGGATCGAGCGGGATTTATCGGGATCGAGCGGGATTTTGCGGGAAGCGAAGGGATGATAGTCACTACCTATTTAATTCTATCGCGGCGCGGCAATGCGAGGCTTGGATTGGCTCGGCTGGTATCGGCTGGTCAAGGCGGGTCGAGAATGACAATTAATTTTAGGTTAAACCTGAAATGAACTACTACAACCATCATCTCGGGGATTACGCGAAAGATACATCCCATCTAACCATACTCGAACATGGCGCTTACCGGCTGCTCCTTGACAGGTATTACGCGACAGAGAGACCTATCCCATCGGATCAGGTTTACCGCGTATCACGGGCTAGGTCACGCGAAGAAAAAGCAGCCGTCGACACTATTCTTGATGAGTTCTTCACGCTGGAGGCTGATGGATGGCACAACGCAAGATGTGACGCAGAAATCGTCCGCTGTCAGGAAGGAAATAGTGAGCGTGAACAAAGGGCAAATAACGAAAAGGAGCGCGTTAAACGCCACCGCGAAGAGAGATCGCGCTTATTTTCAGATCTTCGTACTATTGGTATTACCCCTAAATGGGATACACCTGTAACGGAGTTGCGCGACATCCTAAATCGAGCCTGTAACGCACCTGTAACGCGTACACAACATGTACAAGAACAAACCTGCAACGCACCTGATACGGCTTACCAAGAACCAATAGCCAATAACCAAAAGCCAAACAAAAAACCTCTCTCCGAAGACACACGCACTAAACCTGAACCGGAGTCGCGCGCGAACACCGACAGCGGCGTGCGCTCGCCTCCAAACCTTGAAAATGTCGATGACATTCCACCTCCGAGCAAAGCCGGGGCGATCTGCTGCGCGATCCGAAGCCACGGCATTGCCAACGTCAGCCCTTCGCACCCCAAGCTGGCGGCGCTGATCGAGGCTGGCGCCGGGGTTGGCGAGTTCGACGATGCGGCACGGGAGGCAGCCGCAGGCGGCAAGGGGTTTGCCTGGGTGCTGGCCGTTGTCGATGGTCGGCGACGAGATGCGGCCAGCGTCAAGGCGGTTCAGCGCGCCCCGCCGAACGGAAGCCGTGCGCCGAGCCGCGACGAATCCCGGCGGATCGCGGCTGAGACGACGCTTGCCGGGTTCAGGGCAGCCTGTGAGGTTGATGCGAATAGGATAAAAACTGATGCCAGAACAATCGAAACGAACACCATTGCCGGACACCTTGGTTGAGCGTATTTTCAGCCAACTGCAAGGGATGTACGGGTCGCTATGGCTTGACCGATGGCGCGATGGCGTGCAGATCGAGCGCGGCGGAAAACGGTTCGACCAAGGGCTTCTGCTGGCAAAAGCGACCTGGGCGAAGGAACTGGCCGGGTTCGCGGATCAGCCAAAACGCATCTCGGTTGCGCTAGATGCGTGCCGACACAGGCCTCTTCCGCCGACGCTCCCGGAGTTCATCGAGCTATGCCGGCAGGCGCCAGACGATGCGCCTGCCGCGCTACCGGAGCCGAAACCCTCGCCGGAAGTCCGCGCAGCGAGAGCGCAGTATCTCGCTGAAGCCTCACGGCGGATCGCATCCGGAACGTTCGACGGTACGGCATGGGCAAGAAAACCGCCGTCCTGCCCGGATAAATCGCACTGGGAGAATCACGTCATCGCAGCCGCTAATGGCGGTGATGCGCGGTTCATCGAGATTTTGAGGGAGCATGTCCGTACCGGCGTTATCACGCAAAACCGTGCGAGAGAAGTCATCGACATGAGGATGTCAGCATGAACGCCGCCGTCCGATGCATCGATTGCCAGCACTGCGACCTTGAGACCGCAGTGACAGAGCACCGACAGAAAGGGCTTGCCGCGTGTAAAGTTGGCGCATACGGTCGTCTCACAGAACCGTTCTGGCTGCGGGTGTGCGACAAGTTCGAAAAGGCCGAAAAAAGCACCGTCGAAGAGCGCGAAAGGTGGCTTGAAGATCTTCGTTGGGGAAGGGTATGACCATCATCTTATTCACCGTCCCGGGCCATCCCGTCGGTAAAGCCAGGCCACGTTTTACACGGAGCGGGCACGCCTACACGCCGGAGAAGACCGCCAGTTTCGAGAACCTAGTCAAACTCGCCGCGAAGAACGCCATGCGGGACCTCGCGCCGATTGAGGGATCCGTATCCGCTGAAGTCATCTCTAGCTTCCCGGTACCTGCGTCGTGGTCGAAAAAGAAGCGTCAGGCGGCGCTTAATGGCGAGGTGATGCCAACCGTAAAACCTGATGCCGATAACGTCGCAAAAGCGGTTCTGGACGCCATCAACGGCATTTGCTACGCGGACGATTCTCAGGTTGTCACGCTGCACATCGAGAAGCGGTACAGCGCGACGCCACTGACAGTTGTGAGGATTACGGATGACTGACGAACCGCTCTTCAAAAGCGTTCAGGCCGCCCTTGTGTAATAGAAGCATCAAGCAAAAGTCGCTCGATCAAAGCTGTCTCTGTGTCAGGCGCCTCCGGCGAACTCATCAGTGTGCGTAGCGCGGCCATCGCATCCGGTGATAAACGGAAAGTCTTACGCGCACCACCGGCAGCGACAAGTGCCGCCGTTGAAGCGGCTACGCGCTGCGTTGCCGTGGTGCCTTTTGCATAAATACGAGGCCGCGCCATGTCAGTGTCTCTCCGCCAGGGCTTCGGTGTAGATTTCCCCTGCTTCGCGCGCGATGCGAAGTGCTCGTTGCGCGAATTCCGGGGACGTTTCAGCTTCAAGCGGCGGGCAGTCGATCACGCTGCCGTCCCAGGCTCCGTCTTCTTCGTCGCGCTCGAAGTGGAAAACCCATCCGTCAGAGTGTGTTGCCGTTGCTGCGGAAAGATCAACTTTCCAACAGCGTCGCCAGTTACGATTCGGGTGGTTTGTCATAAATCACCATTGTCATTGAGCAAAGACAATACATTTGGCAGCGCCGAAAACATCTTCACAGAAAGCGCATGAAGCTGCGCCAAGTTTCCGGCTATTTGATCCCAGTCCTTATTTTCGCGCGCACGATCCATGCGCGCTATGATGGCCATCTGGTTGCTTGCCCAGTGTTTAGCCCATTCATTGTAGATTTCAGATCGTAGTTCAGCAGATCCCGCCGTGCGAATCCGCTGTGAAATGGATTTATTCCTTGATGACATCATAGCTCCTGTGATATTCTGCTCTCGCAGCATGTCGCCGGTTTAGACCGGCGTTGAATTGAAACAGTCTTTGTAAAGGGATTGTCCTTTACGCTTTGTAGTTGTCGCGTCCTTCACGGGACGCGTGGATTGAAACGATATTTGAAAAGGGCTTCTCAGACAAACGCCTCTCAGGAGGCGTTTGTCGTTTCGGCTATACGGCATCAGCAAGATAGATCTTTTTGCCAACACGCTGCTCCTCTTGCGCGAGATCGATCCCGTCGACTGCTGTTTACGCTGCCTCGCAATCGCCGTAACAGCACGATTGACATTTATCGCACCAGCCGTATGGACGCTGCGTTGGCTCGTACTTTGTGTACATTTCGTCAAGGGCTTCGACCCTTGCTTTTTCCTTAGCGTCGAGTTCCTTAGCTTCCGGTTCTTCTGCTTCCGCGACAGCCGCATCGTATGCTGTCTTGACTTTTTCAAAAGATTCAGCGCCCAGGTAGATACTGTCCGCGATACTTCCGACTGCCGCCGGGTATCTCTGCTTTTCGTCCGGGGTAACGACTTGGCAAAAATCGCCGCTGCAAATATTTTTTCCGTCTTTTTCGACCGAGCACACTACTTTCCTGGAAATCTTACGACCCAGGTTGATGTTCCAACCGTCCGAGTAGCTAATGTCATCAGAGACGGTGCAGGTTGCTGTCACGGTGATGATGCGACCATTACCCAAATCGACTGTTTTAGTTGAAATCATTTTGTTCTCCTAATATCCCGCGTAAGCGCATCAGCCGTAGGCATCGACAGAAGACTTGCCTGGACGCTTGACCCAGATTCGACCTGGTTCTGACGGGCATGTGACTACCACGTCTGCGTCAAGCACATTGATGCCGCGCTGCTTCAAGTACGTGGCGACATTTTTATTTACATCGCCCTTTATGGACTTCAGGGATTCGATGGTAATAGCGATGGTGTTTGTATTTTTCATTTTTTACTCCTTGTGCCCACAGTTCCCGAGGCGCGGCTGGATCGTCGATCCATGTTTGTATTGTAGTCACACACAAAACAAACCAAATTGATATAGATCAAACAAACGAAAATTTTTCCGAAAAGTTATCCACAATAATGTAAAATTATCCACAATCTATCAACAAAACTACCCACATGTTAGAGATCTCAACATTACTCCCTTACGACGCAGCGATGATGCTCGTCGAAGCGTCTATGGTTAAAGACAAGGGAAACCGCGTAAGCGACAAGATCGTCGCGATTGACAAGGCAATCAAACGCATCAAAGCACTACACCCAGGGCATTTCAGAGATGACGACAGGGATTACAAACGGTAACGCAAAACTGTCTGATAGTGATGTTCGCAACATGCGTGAATTAAGGCATGTACACGGCATGAGTTACGGAAAAATAGCCGAAAAATTTGAAATTTGTAGATCAACAGCATATTACGTCTGTAATTTTATGTCTCGCGCAATAATAGGGCGAATTACTTATAAGGTGAAACATTGAAACCTAAACAACAACGATTCGTTGATGAATATCTTATTGACCTTAACGCAACTCAGGCCGCAATACGCGCTGGATACAGCAGCAAAACTGCAAATGAGCAGGGGGCGCGACTGTTAGCAACTGTTAGTGTCAAGACCGCAATCGAAAAGGCTATAAAAGACCGCTCAGAGCGGACCAAAAGAACCGCAGATGATGTTCTTATAGATATACAAGACGCAACGAGACGAGCAAGACAAGCTGATGATTTGCGCCACGAGTTTAAAGGGCTTGAGCTTGAGGGGCGGCATTACGGGATGTTTACTGACAAGCATGAGCATGACGTTGGCGTGTCGTTGAAAGAGGTGCTTGAGCGGGATATTAGGGCGGCTGATCGTGTCAAGACTTATCGAGACGCTGCCGAGTGAGTGCAGGTACGACCCTCTACTGTGGGCAATCTGCGCTTACGATTGGGGTCACGGAGACCTGGTTGGCACGGACGGGCCGCGCGCTTGGCAAAAAGACATACTCGCTACGATAAGAGACCATCTCACATCAGAGCAGACGCGATATACACCTCTGCGTATTGCTGTGGCGAGCGGTCACGGCATCGGTAAATCAGCCATAGTCGGCATGATAATTGATTGGGGGTTATCGACATGCGTCGATGCGCGAATTGTCATCACAGCAAACACTCAACCTCAGCTTAGGACAAAAACAGTGCCA
This sequence comes from Azoarcus sp., assembly GCA_031277415.1. Classification (GTDB taxonomy): domain Bacteria; phylum Pseudomonadota; class Gammaproteobacteria; order Burkholderiales; family Rhodocyclaceae; genus WRNU01. The sequence continues at coordinate 53,701 of JAITMK010000132.1, read as the reverse complement.
GAGGTTTCGACGTGGCTACGAAGATCAATTTCAGCGTCATACTTCGACTCACAGGCAACGTCTGTCAGATCAAGAGATAAGGGGCATGACGAGACGTGGAGGGCGGACTTTATCCCTTGGTCAGAGCAGAGACCGGAGGCTTTCGCCGGGCTGCACAACAAGGGGAAACGTGTCATTGTCATTTTTGATGAGGCAAGCGCTATTCCGCCTCCTATCTGGGAGGTCGTTGAGGGCGCGCTGACGGATGAGGGGACAGAGATAATATTTATCGCATTCGGCAACCCGACGCGCAACACAGGTAAGTTTTTCGAGTGCTTTGGATCACGTCGAAATCGGTGGCGTACCGCCCAGATCGACAGCCGTGACGTAGAGGGTACAAACAAAGAGCAACTCAACCAGTGGGTAGAGGACTACGGAGAGGATTCTGACTTCGTCCGCGTGAGAGTGCGCGGTATATTCCCCCGCGCATCCAGCACGCAGTACATCTCACGTGACCTGGTGGACGAGGCGATGCGTCGGCAGCCCGATCACACCCGGTACAGTCGTGCTTGTGTCGGCGTTGATGTGGCGCGTTTTGGCGATGACTCAAGCGCCATCGCTACAAGAATAGGGCGGGACGCGCGCAAGTACACGATACGGCAGTTCAGGGGTCTGGACACGATGCGGCTTGCATCGATCATCGCTGAGCACGTCACCATGCTGCGCGATAAAGAGGGCGTCGATGTGACGGTATTTATCGATAGTGGCGGCGGGTGGGGTGTTATAGACAGGCTAAGACAGATCGGCGTGCCGGTGATTGAGATCGCTTTCGGAGGAACAGCGGACGATCCGACAAAATATCGAAACAAGCGCGCAGAGATGTGGGGGCGCGTCAAAGAGTGGTTGACGGGAGGTTGCATCGAAAAAGATGAAGTTCTTGCAACAGACCTAACCGGTATTGAGTACGGTTACACCGATAAAGGGCAAGTCGCGCTTGAAAAAAAAGAGGATATGAAAAAGCGTGGTCTGTCATCACCCGATAAGGGAGATGCGCTTGCGCTCACATTTGCTTATCCGATAGCGGAGTTTGAGGGACACGAAGCGGTCATCACAAACTACCGCAAATACCGAGACTACGACCCATACGCGGTCGTCACAAAGTAAAACGTTCATACGGGCTTTCGGCGCTGTGCCATTGTTTTCCTATGGATATAAGGCAAACAACATTCGATGAGGCACTTGCGCAAGCTGATGTAAACACGCTTCTCACTGAGTACGCGCGTGAGGCTTCAAGTTTTGGTAATCCCGAACCAAATATTGATGCTTATAAACAACTTGAGGATGCAGGTATTGCAATCCTTTTGTGTGCATATGTAAACGGAGAGATCGTCGGGTTTTGCATCTTAACGGTTTTTCATCAACTCCAGTATGACCGGATAGACGCCTTCACTGAGGCGCTTTTCGTTCGTAATAAATACAGAAATACCGGTGCGGGCGCGTCATTACTTAGGCGTTCTGGAAGGATCGCTAAAGAGATTGGCGCAAGGTCATATGTTGTTACCGCGCCAACCGGTGGAGTCCTCCATAAAGCAATGGAGAGAAGCAAGCTTTTCAAAGAATCCGGACGTATTTTTATGAGGAGATTATAAATGCCTCAAGCAGTAGCATTAGGTATTATGGCAGCAGTATCAGCCGGAAGCGCCTACAGCCAACATAGGCAAGCAAGTAAACAAGAATCTGCGATGAAGAGGCAACAGAGCGATTCGCAAAAAGCGGCAAAAGCTGCTGAAGACGCGCAAGCTGAACGATGGAATCGCGAGAATCAGCGTCAATCATCATTGCTTGATTTTGGAGATGATGTAAGCGCAACGTCATTAACTGGACCAGGTGGCATATCAGGTGGTATGCCGCTCGGCGGAAACAGCCTGCTCGGCGGATAACGTGCGCTGCATTGCTCAAGACATACGAAACAGATGGCATAGATTGCTGTCCGAGCGTTCCAGCTACGAGCTTGGGTGGCGGCAATCAAGCAAGCTTGTTTTCCCTCGTTCTGGTCGTTTTCTCGCGAGTGACCGTAACCGTGGCGGCGACAGGTCAAACGAGATACTTGATAACACAGTAACGCGCGCAGTTCGGACGCTCGCCGCTGCGATGGTAGCGGGAATGTCCAGCCCGGCATCAAAGTGGATGAGGCTTACAACCTCATCGCCGGAGCTTGATGAATCGCACGCCGTCAAAACGTGGTTATCAAAGGTCGAGACGGCGCAGTTCATGATCTTCGCAAAGTCGAACACATACCGCGCGCTACACAGCCTGTACGAAGAGCAAATCGTATACGGTCAGGCGTCAGACATCATCGACGATAATTACCGCACAGTGATACATAATCACACGCTCACAGTGGGTGAGTATGCGTTTGCGTGCGACAGCCTCGGACAAGTCGATACTCTATACCGCGAGTTCGATATGACCGTATCGCAACTTGTCGAGACGTTCGGTATCAATAATGTAAGCGGCTATGTCAGGCGACGTTACGAATCGCGCGAGTACGATTATTGGGTAACAGTTCTTCACGCTATCGAGCCACGGCGCGGAAGGGATACGCGAAAACGCGACAACCTCAACATGCGATGGCGCTCTGTTTACATAGAAAGAGATGGCGATAAATGCGTTGTGCTGCGCGAGTCTGGATACGAAGATTTTCCAGCGCTCTGCCCGCGCTGGATCGTTCGCCCGCCAGACGTCTACGGGGATTCCCCGGTAATGGACGCTCTCGGCGACATAAAACAGCTCCAGCATGAGCAATTGCGCAAATCTAAGGGTATCGACTGGCAAACAGATCCGGCGATCATCTACCCGGCAAACTTCAAGGATTCCTTACTGGATACGCGCCCCGGTAGCGCAGTTTTCGGTAACGCTGCCGCACAGACTGCTGCACAGCCTGTGTTTGATGCGCGATACATGAATTTATCATACCTTTTGCAAGACATTGAGGATGTTCGTAAACGCATACATGACGCGCTCTATACGAACGTAATCCTCATGATCGCAGAAGGCGGAGATCAGCAGAAAACGGCGCGAGAGATTAGCGCGCGCGAAGTCGAAAAGTTGATGGTGCTCGGCCCTGTGCTAGAGCGTCAACAGGCAGAGATACTTGAACCGCTGGTTAATTTGACCTTCATGAAGGCACTTCGTGCTGGCATCCTGCCGCCGCCTCCACCTGAGATCCAAGGACAGGAACTCTCCGTCGAATACATCTCCATGTTGGCGCAGTCGCAGCGCGCGTTCGGATTGGCCGCAACAGATCGCTTTGTCTCGAAGCTTGGAATGATTTCAGAAATCAAACCGGAAGTGCTTGACAGGTTTGACGCAGACAGATGGGTGGATGTTGTATCAGACGCGGAAGGGGTTGATCCGTCAATCATCGTTGCAGGTCCGCAGGCGGCCATTATCAGGCAGCAGCGCGCAGAGCAGGAGCAGGCCGCGAAACAAGCGATGGCAATGCAGCAAGGCGCGGATATTGCCGCAAAGCTGAGCAGCGCGGATATGTCCGGAGACAACGCGCTAACGCAAATGGCAGGCATGTGAAAACGTTCATACGGGCTTTTATAGCTATGGCAATGTAAAAGTATGGATACGCAAAATTACGCTGAGTCTAAGTTGCGCGCCGATGAAGCGGCGCATGAATTGCGCAATGTCTTATCAACGCGGCACGGTATCAACGTGTTCAAAAGAATTTTGTTTTCGTGCGGGGTATTTCATACAACGTTTCACACAGATGCAGCAATGGCTGCATTTTCAGAAGGTAGAAGGTCAGTCGGCGTAGAGCTACTTTCAGCGATAAAAGAAGCCTTCCCGAGTGTTTTGGCAGAGGTCTTAGGGGTAAATGATGAGTGACGATTCAAATATTGACGAAGGAAGTGAACAGCAGAACGAGGAAGGCATCGTCGAAGAACAAAACGGAAACGAGAAATCCTCACTTCTTGGTCAGAAAAATGATGATGGAAATCTGTCGGATGAAAAGGCACAAGAGCCACAGGGCGCGCCGGAGAAGTACGAGCCTTTCGCCTTTGCAGATGGCTTTCAGGCGGATGATGAGTTCCGCACGGCATTCGAGGAGGCGGCACGCGAGGCAAATATGCCGCAAGACGCGGCTGGGAAGGTTGCACAGAAACTCTCAGGCGCAATGTCTGGCCTTGCCGCGCGGCAGGCTAGGAGCCTTGGAAGTAAGTGGTCTGAAGAATTCAAAGCGGACAAGGAGTTCGGCGGCGACAACCTGAACGAATCTCTGTCGCTTGCAAAGAAGGCGATCAGCGCCTATGCGGATGAAGCGTTCGTCAAAGAAATAGGCGGATCTGTCTTCGGAAATCACCCTGGGTTTATCAAATTTCTCGCGAAAGTCGGTAAAGGCATCAGCGAGGATAAGTTTGTAGGCGGCTCTCCATCGAAAGAGAAGAAGAGTTTTGCCCAACAGATTTACGGAGACGGAGGTTAAAAAATGGCAACGGTTGGCGGGTATTTCACCGATATTTCGGACATCAAAGACCAGGATGGTTACAAACGAGTTCGACCGTTTGTCAATCTGATGGCGGGTCTTTCTGGGTTTGTCGCAACAGCCTACTGGACGCAGGCGACGAACGGAGATAAACATGAAACGGACATGCAGGTGTCCATGCCGGAACCGATGTTTCGGCGTCTGTACCAAGGTGTTCCGCCGACGAAAGGCAGGACGCAGCGCATCACGGATACTTGCGCAATCCTCGCCGATAGGTGGGAAATCGACGTACAGGCACTCCTGAGACTTGAGCGTGACGCGCAGGTTCACAAGCGTTTCAAGAGCGGCGTTAATCACATCGAGGGGATGGTTCAAACCCTCGAATCCGGTTTCTGGTATGGCAACACGGAGGGCGCACCGGAGCAGTTTAAGGGGTTGACGCCGCGATTTAACAATCTCGGTACAGACCCGTGGGGAAGTCAGATAATCGACTGCGGCGGAACTGGTAACGAAAACACATCCATCTGGTTTGTTACGCAGGGCGAGAATCAGGCGGGGTGCTTCTACCCGCAGGAAACGATGAAGGGCATACGGCATACGACAGAAGGCACGGTCGATAAGCCGATTACAATCGTCGATGAAGGCCGGAATGAATACCCTGGCGTCAAAGACTTCATCGAGATGAATGTTGGTATGTACGTGGCCGATCCGCGCTACGTCGTGCGTCTTGCCAACATCGACATCAGCGCGCTTCGCGCCGGTACGGTCGATATCTACAAGTTCCTCATCAACGGGTATTACCGACACTTCGCTACGAAGCGGCGAATTCACAAGGGACGCGGAAGTATTCCGGGTATCAGTGAAGACGATATGGCTGAAATGCTCGCGCTGATCGGTCGCACTTACATCTACTGCAACACGGATGTGATGGAAGCAATCGATCTTCAGCAGATCAACAAGGGCGCGTTCGATAACTTCCGCAGGATTACCACTGTGTCCGACGTGGAAGGCCAGATGATCGAGACTTTCCGAAAACATGAAATCGTTGTCTCTGACGCCCTTCTGAACACCGAAGCGCGCGTTGTGTAAGGAGAACAAGCATGACCATCATGAGCAAACAAAACAGCCTTTCCTACAACCAGACGATTGCCGCTGCGACGGTCACGTCAGAGAACATCATCGATCTCGGATCGACGCTGGATGGAACCTTCGACAAGGCATGGAACGGTATTCCATTTCTTGCGCAGGTGACGGCGAACATCATCGGCGCAACCGGTATGAACCTCGTACTGCAAACCTCAGACACGGAAGCCTTTACTACGCCTGTCACGGTGGCAACGATACCGTTCAACGGCGTTACGGCAGGGTCTCGCGCTATTTACCGTGAGTTGCCTTATGGTGTGACGAAACGCTATCTGCGTGCGCAGTACACCGCCACTGGCGGCACGCCGACCGCCGGTACAGTCACCGCCGGTTTCACAACCGGCAACGAAGAGATCCCGCCTGCGTGAGGAAGCCATGAAAGTGAGAGCGATCAAAAAAGGATACTACGGCGGCGTTTTGCGAGAGCCTGGAAAGAATACTGAGGTATTCGATGTGAAGGACGGTGAAACCGCCTCATGGTTCGCACCAATACAAAAACAAGAGCAGGAAGCCAAAACATCCGAGAAAGAATCTCGCCAAAAGAATTAATGGAGGTGTTCTATGGCGTCGCCCGTCGAAATCTGCAATCTTGCGTTAAGCAGGCTCGGCGAAGCGGCGCACGTCTCCTCAATTGATCCGCCAGAAGGATCTACGCAAGCTTATCTGTGTGCGGCTTTTTTCGCACAGACCAGAGACAGGTTTCTGGAGCACCACGCTTGGGGATTTGCCACAACGCGGGATCGCCTTGCACTGAAGGCGAAAGATCAGCCTGGGGAATGGTCGATGTCGTATGCGCTGCCGAACCATTTCATACGCTGCCTTGAAGTGTATTGCGTGCAGGGCGTAATGGATGTCAGGCAAGAGTACGCGATAGAAGGCAACATCGTCATGACGAACGCAGAAGGCGCGTTCATGCTGTTCATTCGACGCGAAGAGGACACCACAAAATACCCCCCGGCTGCCATTGATGCGCTGGCATGGCTGCTTGCCTCAGAACTTGCTGGAGCGATCTACAAGGGCGGAACGGGCGCAGAGCACGCAAAGCGATGTTTGCAGGCGTACCAGCTTGCATTGTCGATTGCAGCAGCCAGCGACGCAAACCAAGGGCATCAAAAGATCACTGATGAAGCACCTTGGATTAGAGCGAGGCGCTAATTATGCCGTCGATCAGGACCGTTCAGCTTTCGTTTTCAGGTGGTGTTGTCAGTCCTGAAATGTCTGGTCGCCCGGATGATGCGAAATATCAATCAGGTTTAGCGAAATGCGTGAACTTCATTGTGAGACCTCAAGGGCCCGTAGAGAATAGGGCAGGGCTGCGGTTTGTTCGTCCTGCGAAATACAACGACCGGCGCGCGGCGATGATCCCGTTTACGTTCTCTCTGACGCAGACGATGGCAATTGAGGCTGGACACCAGTACTTCAGATTCCACACGCAAGCGAAAACGCTACTTGGTTCAAATGGTGAACCCTACGAAATTGCGTCACCGTACCAGGAAGGTGACCTGATGAACCTTCAGTACGTCCAAAAAGAGGACGTGCTGACATTGGTTCATCAGAACTACCCGCCGATGGAGTTGAGGCGCTACGGCGCGACAGACTGGAGGATTGAGGCAATCATTTTCTCGCCGACAATCTTACCGCCACCTGCGCCGACAGTGCAGAAATTGAACCAGACAGGAACACAGTTTGAAATAGCTTATGCGGTAACAGCGGCAACCTCAGACGGATACGAGTCCGTTGCTTCTGTAATAACCAAGGTGAACGGCAACCTATTCGAAAATGGCGCATCAAACATCATTTCATGGCAGGCAGTCTCTGGCGCGACACAATATTTTGTGTACAAGATGAAAGCCGGGCTACTAGGGTATATCGGGCAGACGAATGGCGAGCTATCCATCATCGATGACAATATCTCTCCTGACATGTCGATGACGCCGCCGATATACGAAAACGTATTTTCTGGAAACGGTAATTACCCAAGGACGACAACCTATTTCGAGCAACGTCGTGCGTTCGCAAGCACAAAGTACAGGCCGCAGCGAATCTGGATGACGAAGACCGGGACAGAATCGTCCTTGAGTTTTAGAAGGCCGATGCGTGACGACGACAGGATAAGCAAGGAAGTTGCCGCGCTCCATATGAGCGACATCCTTCATATGGTTCCAATAACAAGCCTTGTTCTTCTGACATCAAGCGCTGAATACATCGTCACGTCTGTTAATAGCGACGCGATAACGCAAACATCTTTCAATGTTATTCCGCAGGCATACGAAGGATCATCAGAAGTTCGCCCGATTGTGGTGAACAATATCATCCTGTATAGCGCTTCGCGAGGTGGACATGTTCGTGAGCTTGGCTATGGAGGGCAGGCTAACGGGTGGAAAAATTCAGATATCTCACTCAGGGCTTCGCATCTATTCGAACATGACTATATCAGCGTGATGGCGCTCTCAAAAGCTCCGATACCTGTAGCCTTCTGCGTGATGGTGTCAGGCGTTATGCTTGGGATGACATACATCCCAGAACAACAGATCGCAGCATGGCATGTTCATGAGACAAAGGGAGATTTCGAGTCGCTTTGTGTTGTAGCAGAAGAAGAGCGCGATGTTACTTACGTGATTGTCCGGCGTGAAATAAACGGGCAAACGGTAAGGTACGTCGAATGTCTTGAAGACCGGATGTTCAATAGCCTTGAAGATGCTTTTTTTGTTGATTCTGGTCTTACGTATAGGGGTGAACCAGAGGATGTATTTATAGGTCTTGACCATCTGGAGGGAGAAGAGGTATCGATCATTGGGGATGGAAAGGTCTTTCCGCGAAAAATTGTCACAGGCGGTAGCGTGACGATTGACTACCCGGCAAGCGTCGTTCACATCGGGCTCCCATACGTTTCAGAGATTGAAACCTTGCCGATTGCCGCGCAGATAGATCATGCGCTTGGCCTTGGCAGGACGAAGAATGTGAACAGGGTGAAACTCAGGACGGTTCGATCATCCGGTATTTGGGCGGGTCCGTCTGCTGATGAACTTGTTATGTACAAACAAAGGACAGATGAACCGATGGGGTCGCCGCCACGGATCAGGACGGGAGAGATTGATCTACTCCTATCTCCGTCATGGGGCGAGCATGGCCGAATTGTCGTACAGCAACGTGACCCGCTACCTCTTACGCTGTCTAATATCGTCGCTGAAGTATCGGTAGGTGGATAATATGACAACAAATTATTCGCCGTATGTTATGGGGTTGGGCGCAATCAATAGCGCGTTCTCATCGTACATTAGCGCAAAAAATCAAAAAAATATCCTGAAGCATCAATCCGCAATGGCGGAAATCAACGCGCGACTTTCTGAGCTATCCGCACAGGGCGCGATGATGCAAGGCCAGCATCAAGTCATGCAACTCACGATGCGCGCTGGTCAGTTGATGGGGAAGCAGCGCGCGGCGATGGGTGCAAGCGGCACAAAGATTGACAGACAGACCCTTGCTGACGCGGAACTGCTCAAAGACATCGATAAGGGGACTATCCTCTACAACGCGGACATGAGCGCGTGGGGGCATCGCGTCGAGGGAATGAACTACGTTGCGCAATCTCGCGCGTTATCTTCGTCTGCTGGCGCTGTAAGCCCTGCGATGGCAGGCATTACGTCGCTGCTCGGTGGCGCGACACAGGTTGCTGCAAGCTGGTACGCGCTGAATCCGCAAAACACGACACCTTCGTCCATCACTGCTTCTGGCGGTAGCCAGCCCGCTATTGGTATGAATGGCGGCACTGGGATCATCCCGCCAAGCGGTTTTGGCGAAGGTCTTTTTAGAAGGTGGTGACAAATAAAACGAAAGCCTCATGTGCTGCAAACACATAAGGCTCTCTGGTATCAACCCCTTGAAGGAGACAAGGAGAAGAACTTGGTTAATTTTATCAAATCCTTGAAGGAATTGATGGGTATGACAGAGAAGCTTTCTACATGGAAATTCCTGCTCCTATGGCTGGTTTTCGCAATGTTTGGTACTGGGTACTTAATTAGTGCGCTTGTGAGCGCATTAAAATGATCGAGGCGTAATTTATGCCAACTGTACCCACCTATAACGATAACGCGCCGTCAGTCGGGCTGAATCAACCTACAGCTAACCGGTTTCATGCTGCTGTACCGTCCGTAGACCCATCTGCACAACATGCACAGCTTGCGGGCGTGATGACCGATGCAGGGCGTGCGCTCTTCAAGATTGAAAATGAGCGCCGTGACGAAATGGACAATCTGCGCTTGGATGACGCAGCGCGAGAGGTGCGGCAAAAGGCCATAGAATTGCAGTTAGGCCAGGACGGATATGGCGCACTGCAAGGTGCAGCAGCGCTGCCAAAAGAGGGTAAGGCACTCTCTGATGAATACACGAAGCGCCTTGATGAATTCAGTGCTGAGGTTTCAAGAGGGCTCGGAAACGACAGACAGCGAGCGTATTTCGAGGCGTTCAAGCAAAAAGAACTCTTGCGCTTCAAAGAGGGCGCGATGCGCCATGAGCACAACGAGGCGCAGAAGTGGAAAGCAAGCGCCTCTCAGGCGATTATCGCGCAGGCTGCGGACGAGATCATCGCGTTGAGGAATGACCCGGAAGCGGTCGAAACTGCCTCTCGACGCGCCATTGAAGAGGCGGAGCGGTTTTCGTCTATCACAGGGATGCACATTGACGAGGCGAGAAGGAAGGCGAAGGGCGTTGTCTCTGCTGCGCACTCGAACAACCTGAATGCGATGATAGATGAAGGCGACTTGGTCGGAGCGGTTGCGTACTTCAACCAGTTCAATGGCGGCATGGAGCATCAGCATAAGATAAAGGATAATATCACCTTATCTAATTTCGTTGAGGATGAAAAAGGAATTGCTTTCGGTAGTACTCTTATTTCAGATAGAGAGAAAGCGTATAAACCTAACGATTTTGATAGGGTGCTTAATATTACCGCTCAGTCAGAAAGCGGTAACAGGGATTTTATTGAAGGTGGTCAGCCTGTGCGATCACCAGTTGGCGCAATGTACAAAATGCAGGTCATGCCGGATACGGCTAAAAAACCTGGGCACGGTATAAAGCCAGCGCAAAACGATACACCGGAAGAATATAACCGGGTAGGCAGTGAGCTTCTTGCCGCACTTGTCGATAAGTATGGCGGGAATATCGGTAAGGCATGGGCAGCGTACAACGCTGGAGAGAAGTGGGTTGACGCTGCTGTATCCAAGGCTAAAAAGGCAGAACAAGGGACACAGGAATCCGACTGGTTCTGGCAGCTTAATAACGATGATAGAACGCCTGATAACAGGAAGCAAACGAAAGACTACGTTGAGAAGAACATGCGCTTACTCGGAAGCGGAGGAGGTAGGCCAGCAAGACCAACGCTTGAAGGATATATCGAGCATATAGACGCTTCTGGCCTATCATCTCGTGCACGAAAACGGGCAATTGAATACGTAAAAGAACGGCACACGGCGCAGAATGATGCTGTCAAGCAAGAGCGAGAAGAAGCAAAAGCAGCAGCGATACGATACTCCGAGCAAACCGGGCTTAAGTTCGACGAACTACCCATGTCTATCAGGGAGGCTATTCACGAGACGGACAGGTCATCAGTAAAGAGCCAGATAGAGGCGCTACGTAAAGGACCGACTGATCCAGATCCTGCAATTTACGTCCATCTCATCACCAACCATGATGTTGTGAGAAGCTTGACTGATGCAGAAATGACGAACCTGAAATCAAGGCTTGGAAACAAGTTTGATGAAATAACCAAGTTGCGCGCAAATCTTATAAACAATGATAATAAAGATAATAACAATGATAATAAAGATAATAATAAAGGTATAGAATTGTTGTCACATATTAATCTTGTTGTTAGAACTGCAAGAAAGATTGGAATACTTAACGAAGAGCCTGAAAAGAATGAAAAAGAGAAGCCGGAATTCATAGAATTTATGTACAGAGTACAGGAAGAAATTTATGAATTTAAAGCAATTAATGGGCGGACAGCGACAGGAAAAGATCTTGATGAAATTCTAAATAGAATTGTTGATGATAAAGTAATGAGGCGTGATACATTTTCGCCTGATAATGAAATTTCATTTTATAAGGGTATATCTGAAGGAGAACAAGGAAATCTTTATATTAAACTAGATGATGGTCGTGAAGTGCGCATTTCTTCAATTCCTATTGACTTTGTTGAGAAAATAAAAAGTATTAACCCGAATGCAAATATGCGTTATATTGCTAAAGAATATAGGGATTATCTTGATAAAACAAAACATAAAAACGTTATGAGTGCAACAATAATAAAAACGCCAGAAAGACCTGGCAGAATACCTTCAGATGATGAAGTTCCGGAGCCGTGGGATGGAAAACCAAGATAATATTATTGAGCAAGGCAATATAGACTTAACAAGCCGTCCTATTGTAAATAAACGTTTATCTGAAGATGAATGGTTTGAGAATTTCGCAAAAAGACATAGACAGGAGCAAGAACAACAGGCGGCTCAATTTCAGGAGTATCTTGAGCGGACGATGCCGCGCAATCCTGACAAGGCAGCAGAAGCGCAGAACCTTGCTAAGATTTACGGCGTAGATGTCTCTGTTATAGAAAGAAACCAGGATGCCTACGTCAACCATAATCGTGTGCGTGCGGTAAGAAGTGTCATGCGGAACTACCCGCAACTTCAGCGGAGAATGACAGATCCAAATTTTGCAGCCATTGCGCACGACGATATTGAAATGCTAGGCGGTTTAGAGGAGATTGTACGTAATATTGGCAGAGCCTCCGGTAGAGGATATTTAAGAGGTGAAGAAGGTCTTAGCGGTTGGATATCTGCTGCAATGACAAATGTTCTATCGCCGATATTTGACCCGTGGTTAAATCTTATTCCTGGGGGACATAAAGACTCTTTTCGTAGAGCGGGCAAGGTATGGGAGAGAAGCGAAGAAGCATGGAAACATCGTGCAGAGAGCACGGATTGGCGCGTAATAGGAAATCCTGGAAAAACTGAATCTGCTATTTATTCTGGCATTGAATCTATAACGCAGTTTGTAATGTCGCTTCCTGCTTATTCTGCTGGATCATGGGGTCCATTGGTAATGTTTGGCGGCATGGTAGGAGGTGAAGAATACGGAGAAGGATTAAGAGCGGGCTATTCACCCGGAAGAGCGGCATTGTACGGTCTGTCACAAGGCGTTCCTGAAGCATTGCTAGAGCGTGCCCCATTTATGGCTGCGCTAAGTGGAATTGCTAACCGCTCAGGCGTCTTAAAAACAGCATTCAATGTTATGTTGAAAGAGGTGCCGCAAGAGCAAGTAACCACGCTCATTCAAGATTTTAATCGTCAGGTTTTTATACGGGCTGCTCAACACCCTGAAAAAGGCTTTGGTCAGCATCTTGTAGAGTACCTTTCAGAACGCCCGGATGCGGCCTATCAGACGCTTGTAGCAACCATCGTCGGAAGTGCAGGCAATGTTGCTATCATGAGTAGCATCGACAACCTGCTGAGAAAAGAATCTCTTGGAGGGGTATCTGAACTTCATCAACGACTTTTAGATCAATTAATTAATCTTTCTAAAGACATTAATCTTATCAGGAGAGATCCAAAAGCATACGCAGATTTTGTGGAAGCCGTAGGAAGAGAAAGCGAAGTAGAAACCGTCTATATTTCATCCGAGGCGTTTGCACAGCAAGGTCTATCAGAGCAGCTTTCAGCAGTCTCACCAGAAGCCGCGCAGCAGCTACAGGAACCGATTGCTGAAAACGGGTATGTTCAGATATCCCTTCGTGAGTTTGCGAATAACGTAGCGCCGAACAGTGCAATAATTGATCAAATACGACTCCACACCACGTTCAACCCAGACATCCCAACGCCCGCACAGCGTGAGGCGTTTGACGCAGACACAGAGACGAGAGAGACGATAGAGCGCGCCATGGCAGAGGATGCGAGATTGGCGGCGCTCGACGCGCAGCGTGTCGTGATCATGGATGATATCCGAACGCAGCTTGAGGCGGCAGGCCGACCGGCGAAAGAGTCGGCTGACGTTGCGTTATTGGCTTCGTCAATGTTCAACACGATTGCACAAAATATAGGCGTGACGACAGAAGCGTTCTACGCGCAGTACGGTCACAGGATTCTTCGTGGAATTGTTCAAGGAGAAGGGTTCAGCCAAGCTGCGCAGGCTACGCTGGAAGCGGAAATTGCGCGCTGGCGCAATGCTATTGGCGACCTAAACCGTGGCAAGACGGTACGCATGAAAACACCTGCTGTTCTTAGAGAGATGGGCGTAAGAAGCGGTGAGATTTCATTTTCTCCTACGTACTGGCAGAAGATTGTGCGTGATCATGGGCACGAAATACCGTCAGAAGTAGTGACGAACCTTACAGATTTCCTTCATGATCCGTTGCTTTCCTATCCGGCACCGGAAGGTGGTGTGAACGTTCTCATTGACGCGATGACGCAGAACGGCGAGCCAATAATCGTTGGTATCCGTAACGGAGAGATAAGAACAATTACTCCACAGCACAACGTTACTGATGGTGCAGGAGATGTAGTAGAAAGCGGATGGGATAGGCTTAAAGCAAGGCTTGCCGCATTACTTAAAGCAAATACTAAATCGCCTGTGTATGTACGAGATAGGTCAAGGCCAGAAAACAGTGAGACCGCAGCGGCCACAAGGGCGGGGGCGGTCTCGGCGATGGGGAGTTACTGGGACAATTCCATTGGCTCGTTTTCCCACGGCAGCAGAAGAGTATTCTCTCGTGCCCGTCTTGTCAATCGGCTTGGCGAGAACTATTACCAGTCAGTCCAGCAAGACGTTCCACGAGGATTTACGAGTTTTGAAGAACGCCTCATCTTACTGACGCAGACGCAGGATTCATCCACAGCAATACACGAGTTCGGGCATATGTTCCTGAGCATCTACGCCGACTTGTCGCAGCAATTCACGATGAAGCCTGAAGCAGACATCACAGCAGGCGAGCGGCGAATCATTGAAGACACGCAAGCATTGCTCGACTGGTTCGGCGTGCCGTCCATCGATGCGTGGAATCAGATGACGGTTGATGAGCAAACGCCACACCATGAGAAGCTTGCAAGAGGGTTTGAGCGGTACATCCATGAGGGTGTTGCGCCATCTTCCGCGCTGATGCGTGCATTTCGTCGGCTGTCGAACTTCATCCGCTCCGTCTACAAGTCACTCAAGGCGCATAACGTCACACTCACGCCTGCTGTACGAGCCGTGTTTGACCGGATGATTGCTTCTGAGGCGGAAATAAATAGAGTGATGCGCGCGCGAGGATCGATGCCTCTGATTGATAACGCAGAACTCGCCAACATGACTCCGGAAGAGTTCGACGAATATTTGCAGCAGTTCTCTGATGCCGTAGGCGTTGCAACTGACGCAATGCAGGCAAAGGCACTGCGCGACATGCGATGGTTGCATTACGCCAGAGGACGAGAGATAAAGCGGCTACAACGCCAAGCAACGCAGGCGCGCGCGCAGGCTGAGATGGATGCTCGGCGCGAGGTGATGAGTCAGCCCGTTTATCGCGCATGGCAATTTCTGACTGCGCCACTCAGGCCGCAGGACAGGATTGGTAAACCGCCACAGCAACGCAAAGCAACGCCACGCGGTAAGGTGGATGAATCGATTGATTCGCTGTTCGAGGCTATATCGAAACTTGGCGGTATGAACCGGGAGGAGCTTGCAAGCCTGTGGGGGTTAAAGCCGGAAGAGAAGGCAACACTTCCGAAGGGCTGGAAGATCGTCATCCGCAACAAGGGCGGATTGAGCGTCTCGAAGATGGAAGAAGCGCTGACGGAACTTGGCTACCTGCCTGATGATCCAAGTTTCTCGAATACGTACTTCGAGAGTGCGTTCTTCGATGAATTGCGTGGGGTGCCACAGTATTCGAGCGCATACGAATACGGAATACTTGAAGAGATAATGGCGGGCGAGCAGGTTGCTAACCCGCAGGCTCTTGGCGCTGGCCGGTTGGATATTAGCGCACTGGATGATTTTGGGAAAGAATCTTCCGCAAATTTGAGAGAACGCGGCATGACCGCGAAAGACGGTCTTCATCCTGAAATCGTGGCCGGGATGTTCGGGTTCGACAACGGCGCTGAACTCGTTGACGCGCTTGCCGCAGCGACACCGCCGGAGCAGGCCATTGCGCAAATTGCAGACGCGCGGATGCTTGAACAACACGGCGAGCTTGCGACCCCGCAGGCGATAGAACGCGCGGCAGATGAGGCGATAGCCAATGATGCAATGGTGCGGTTCTCTCAGACAGAACTTTCGGCGCTCGAAAAAGCGTATGGCGGCCAGCGGTTCATGAACGCGGCAGCGCGTGAATACGCGCGTGTCGCTATCGCGCGCATGATGATTGATGATATCAATCCGCAACGCTTTTCTGCGACTGCGCAGAAGAACGCAACCGAGGCGGAAAAGGCGCTTAGGTCAGGCGACATTGAAACGGCGGCGGCATTCACGAGAACAAAGGTTTTGAACCAGATGCTCTCAAATGAGGCGAACAGGGTTCTGAACCGTGCGAAGCGTGAGTACAAATACATTCTCAACCACAACAAGCGCGGGCGCCACCTCCTTCCTGGATACTCTGAGCAGGTCTGGCGCATCATTGACAGGTTTATTGCCGGTGAAATGCCGAGAGAGGGTACGACGCTTGCTGACTGGCTGGAACAGCTTGAAAACAATGAAGGCCCACAACTCGATTTAGCCGATATCGTAACGGACGAAAACGAAAGAAAGCCGTGGGGCAAACTCACTCTGGAAGAGGCGCTGGATGTTGGCGAAGCGGTACGTCAGATCACGGCAATAGGAAAGCGTGATGAGCGTTTTTTGGATTCGCTCGACGCGATGCAGTCAAATATCCGTGAGAACTATCGTGGAAAAGAAAGGGTAAATGAAACACCGGCAACACCATGGGGGAAAAAGAAAGAGGCTATAGATATTTTCTTTTCTCGTCAGATAAAGGCGTCGACGGATGTTCGCGTACTGGACGGCGGCGTGGACGGTGGGTTGCTGTGGGATTTGCTCCTCAAACCCATAAATGATGCTGGGAATCTTAAAGCGCAGATGAGCCATGATGGGTTTGTATCACTCGATGAGATATTAAAACCAGTCAAGAAGGCCATAGGAAATATCACCTCGGCGAAGTACAGCATCGGAAATGGTAAGCGCTACACTATGGAGCAAATTTTTTCCATCGCGCTCAATTCTGGGAATAAAGGAAACTTGCAGCGCATTGAAGGCGGTAACGGCTTTACAGCACAGCATGTACAGGAAGCGTTCAAAAACCTACCTCCTGTAGCTGTCGAAGCCGTTCAAAAGATATGGGATTTTATCGAAACTTACCGTCCGCTGATTGCGGCACTTGAGCGCAGAATGCTTGGGAGAGAGCCGCAATGGGTAGAGCCGCAGGCAATCACGGTGACAGATTCTGAAGGCAATACACACCACTTGCGCGGTGGTTACTACCCGATTAAGTACGACCCGAAAGCAAGCGTCAGGGCAGAGCAGCAGGAAAGAGAAGACACAGCAAAACTTGAACAAAGAGCGTCCTATACTTCCGCTACAACGCGAAGAACGTTTGCAAAGCCGCGCGTGAATGAGGTGTTTGACCGTCCAATCTTGCTTAGTCTTCAAACGCTCTTCAATGGCGTGAATGAAATCATTCATGACATATCTCACCGTGAGGCCGTCCATAACGCAAATAGAGTGATACGGTCAAATGAATTTAAAAATGCAGTGCGTGAAACACGTGGCGCGGAAATGTACAAACGTTTCCAGGAATGGATAAAAGATGTCGCCATCGGTGAATCTTTTGCTATGAAGTACGGAGAGGAAGTAAGTGCATGGCTACCGCGAAACGTCGGTATTGCTGCGATGGGCTATAGCGCAACAACCTCAGCGCTGCAATTCACCGGGATTGTTCAGAGTATCAACAGGGTTGGTGCACGGTGGATCGTGCATGGTGTGGCTGAATCCATGAGAATGGGGCCGATTGATGCAGCGCGTGCCGCAGCAAACGAAAGCCTGTTGATGGCAAACCGCGCACGCACACTGATGCGAGAAATAAACGAAGTCATGAACACGGTACGCAGCAACGAGCCTGGGATTATTTCATCCATAAGAAATCACTCGTTCCTGTTTATCTCATTCTGTCAGCGCTTCGTTGACGTGCCGACATATTACGGTGCAAAAGCTAAAGCCCTTGCAAACGGTGCTGATGAGGTTTCTGCCATTGCACAGGCAGAACAGGCGGTACTGGATTCTCAGGCAGGCGGGCAGATAAAGGATTTATCAGCATGGCATCGCTCAAAAGGTTTGATGAGGGTACTTTCTCCGTTCACATCGTACTTCAATAGTACATTCAACCTTCTGGCAGCCAAGTACATGCTAGCTGAGACGCCAGCAGAGTACGCGGCCCTAACAAAGGACGTTGCGCAAATCATTATCCTACCGGCGATACTCACCTACATCGTGATGAATGCGCTCATACCGGGCGGTGGTGATGAATGGGACGATCCTGAAAAATTCTTGAGAGGCATACTGAACGCCAACCTTGAATACGCGATGGGCACGCTTCTGGTTGTGCGAGAGCTATCTTTCGTTACCCGTCAGATTACAGGTGTTCCGGGGTTACGTGGGTACTCTGGCCCTGCTGGTGTTCGCGTCATTGGCGACACTGGAAATTTCCTTATCCAGGTATCGCAAGGCGAAGCAGATAGTGCGCTCAGGAGATCATTTGTTCAAGTTCTTGGCCTTTACCTTGGTCTACCCTCAACGCAGTTCAATAGATCGTACAAGGGTATAGAGAAGATGATAGAGGGAGATACGTCTAACCCGCTTGCGCCTGTGTTCGGGTACCAGGAATACAGTTACTGAACGTTCATACGGACTTCTCTTAATTCATCAAAATCAAGCCATTTGATACTGAGTGCTTGGTGAAAGATGACTATACAGTCGTTAGAGCGAAAGGTTTTATTTACCAGTGATGGTGCTCAAGTTGCATTCCCGTTTAATTTCAAGGTATTCAAGCCAGATGATATCCTTGTATTACATGGAAACACTTTTGGCGTAGAGGTCGAAGTTACAGGGGTAACGGTATCGCTCAACGCAGACCAGGACGCTGCACAGGGCGGTGTTGTAACGCTCTCTATTCCAATACCAGCCGGTGAAACACTTGCAATCACAAGTGATGTGCCGAACACGCAGCCGATGATGCTGACAAACGTCGGCGGGTTCCACCCAGAAACGGTCAATGATGCCGCTGACAGAGCGACGATACAGATTCAGCAGCTTGAAGAAGCGGTATCACGCTCAGTCAAGACGAATATCACATCAGAAGTAAGTCCTGATGATCTTGTTGATGAACTTCTAGGTGTCAGCGCAGACGCCAAACAGGAAGCAGACCGCGCCGCGCAAGAGGCGGATTCTGCGGCGCAAACTGCAAACGAGATGGATCAAAAGCTCGCCGTCTGGCAGCAGGAGTACACAAACCTGCTTGATAGACTGCAAAACCTCGAAAAACTAGGCTCTCGCCTAGGGTCTGTCGAAACACCCGCCGGACTACCGGATACTGTCGCGCAGGCCATATCACTGTTTGGAAAGACGCCGACGTTGGCCGACATGATTTACGTTCAGTCTGATCCGGACTGGCCGAACGCCATCACTGTCTACGACATAACAGACATCGACGGTAGTGGAAATATCACATGGTCTTCCGCGCCGGTGTTGCGCATCTCAAAACTGACGGCATACGAAGCGCTTCCGATTGGCTCTGTCATCTATAGCTATAGCACTACAGCGCCAGAAGGGTATCTATCACTTAATGGCGCACAATATCAACGTTCGAGTGAATATGGGGATATTTTTACCTGGGCGCTTACGCATAGCCGTGTTGTCACGGAGACTGCGTGGCAGGCGGGAGATAGAGGCGCATTTTCCAGCGGGAACGGAAGCACGACATTCCGTGTTCCGATGTTAGATGATGATGATTCTTTAGTCGCGTCTGTTACAAACCTTCTTGGAAGTAGGACTAATGGTGCTGTTATTGCACACGGACATACAGGAAACACATCACCAACAACGCACTACCATGAAGTTAATTTTGCGGTTAGCAGCATATCTCCTTATTATTCAACTGTAATTACAGGAACATATTCTGGAGATCCAGTATTATTACATCGTAGACATGATATTTATGCTTTATCAGAAAATGTTACTGTTCCTGGTGTTCTCTCTGATGACGGTAGCCATACGCACCCTGTAAATATAGGATCAACAGGAGGAGGGAAGAATCTTGCCGCTGGTGTACGGCTTAGAGCCTACATCAAGTACCGCGAGGCATCCACACAGCCAGGAGGCGGGTCAAGCTGGCCGGTTGCATTTGCGCTTATTACAGGGAATGCACGCGATAACTCCAGCCTGAAAGGTGAGTTTGAGGCGCTTGAGTTAGCAATCTCCAACATCACATCGGCGCCAGGAGAGCCGGGTAAATCGCCCTATATCGGTACGAACGGTAACTGGTTTGCGTGGGATACCGCTACCAATGCGTTCGTCGATACAGGCGTTCAGGCGACCGGTGTGGACGGTACGTCTCCGCATATCGATGCTGGCGGCAACTGGTGGATCGGTACGACCGATACTGGCGTCAAGGCACAGGGCAAAGACGGTGATGATGGTCAGAACGGCACGAGCATTACGTACCATGGCACGGTGCCGGACTATAGCAACCTCCCCGCATCCGGTGTGGCGCAGGGCGACGCGTACTACGTCGATGCAGACGGGCGGCTCTACATCTTTGATGGCACCTACGGCTGGCCTGCGAACGGCGCAGGCGCGCAATGGCGTGGGCCAAAAGGTGACAAGGGCGACACGGGAGATATCGGGCCGACGGGGGCGACCGGTTCAACCGGCCCGCAGGGTGTGCAAGGTGAACAAGGTCCGGCTGGAGACCAAGGCATACAAGGAATCCAGGGCGCACAAGGAATTCAAGGGCCAGCCGGACAGGACGGCAGTGACGGACCCGCCGTAATCGCCGTACTCGATGCGCAGGCGGATGCCGCTGCGGCTACGTCAGCGCCCGGCACGTTCATCATCGGTTACTGACATGTCACGGTTCATATACAACGATACCGGCACGCCGCGCACAGCGCGAAGGCTGATATACAACGATGTCGGCACACTGCGAACCGCAAAACGGCTGTTGCACAACGACGGCACAAACGTCCGGGAAGTTATATTTGACCCTTACTGGAATGAGACAGTATTACTAATTGAGGGCAGTGCCGTCGATCAATCGAGATACGAGCACACAATTACGCCTGTTGGTGGCGCAGATTTTATAAGCGGTGTCGCTTCAGGGATTACGTTCGGTAAGCATTTCGAGGTGAACGATAAAGGACATTTATATATTCAATCAAATCAAGATTTCACAATAGAATTTGCGTCGGAGTTTTCCGATAATATAGTTGGCTTTTCTGTTGTATTTGCAGGTAAAAACTGGGCGAACAATGTTGGATGGATCGCTGCATCTGGATCTGCTGTTGTACTTAGAACAAACGCTGGCGGGTTTCACAATTCACAAATGTTACAAGGAATGCACGAGTATGCGTTCATGCGCAGAGGTGGTAATTTATATGCTTTTTTTGATGGGGTTCAATATGGAGGTTCAGTTTCAGGAAATACAACAATTTTTGATTTTGGATCAAATGGCGGGTCATTTATAGGTGCTACCCCTCAAGGTTCGGCATTACAGAACACACCGTTCAACTTTAGACGACTGCGCGTTACCAGAGCGGCGAGATACATTGGTAATTACACTGTTCCTGAGAGGTATTGATTCATGAGCCAAATACAAGAAAAACTCGCCAGCGCATTTGGTGTTATTACTGCAACTGCCGCAGGTATGACAATCGACAAATGGTTAGGATTGCTTGGTTTTCTATTCGGCGTTTTGATTCCGGCAATTTTTTTATACCGGCGTGACAGACGGGGAAAGATTGAGAGTGCAGCTAAGGTTGCAGCTCTGGATTCGCAGACGCGGCTTACAGATACACGGCACAAGATTCTTGCGCCGTTGGTTGAAACGCTTTCTTCTAACCCATCACTCTCCCTACAGGATGTGTTGAAGGTGCTACGGATTGCCGATGATATTGGTAACGCTGGGGGCGAGAAATGATCAGGAAAAACGCCGTTACATGGGGATCGGTCGCGGCGATGACTGCCGCCGGGATTGCCTTCACGCTGAATTACGAGGGTGCACCGAAACCTGGCGCAACGGAATCTGTTGCCATTGTCCCCGTGCCGGGTGACCCGCACACGCTCGACGTTGGTGGATTGACGTACTACCCGAGCACAGGCTTACGCGTGAAGCCGGGTGATCGCGTCAGTATCGAGCGCGCCATTGAAGAATTTTCACTGGCCACGAAAGAGAACGTGGATTGCGTCCGACGGTCATGCCCTGACTGCAAGACGCCAATGACGTTGGTCGATCTGGCGGGGGATTTCGTGCATCAGTTCGGCTGCACGACATGGCGCAACTCGTCTCTGCTCACCTTGGCGCGTGCTAGGAAACTCCAAGAGCACTGCGATTTTTACCTACGGTATCGGTTCGTGCGCAAGTTCGATTGTGCCACACCGGGAAACAAGATTTGCGCGGGCGTGTGGACCCGCGCGAAAGCCCGGGCGGAGTTATGTCATTCCGCCATTAACTAAAAGGAGATTCATCATGGACGTTGCTGGTTACTCATTTCTGAGTTTCGTGATTGGTGTGTTGGTCGGTTGCTTTGGCATGTACGCCGGGCTTGACCACACAGACAAGCTCAAATGATTCCGATCAACAAAACCCAACTGATCGCGCTTGCCATCGCCGTTGTGGCGTCTATCGCCGGATACATGGCGGGCAGCGCGGTGCAGTCTGGCAAGACAGCCGCCGCGAAGTCGCAACTTGCAGCGGAACAACTTGCTTGGGAAGGCGAGAGGTTGAAGGCGGCAGAAGTTTACGCGCAG
Organism: Azoarcus sp.; assembly: GCA_031277415.1. GTDB lineage: Bacteria > Pseudomonadota > Gammaproteobacteria > Burkholderiales > Rhodocyclaceae > WRNU01. The sequence continues at coordinate 31,047 of JAITMK010000132.1, read as the reverse complement.
TCTCTCGCCGATGCGCGCGCGAAAGAGCAAGCGTGGCAGAACGCCGCGAACGAATCGGAGAAAGAGAATGTCAAGCTACGAATCGAAAAGGATGCTGCTACCCGTGCTGCTGCTGATGCTGTTCGCCGGTTGCGCGACGCAGGGGTTGCGGCCACAAACAGTCTGCCCCCAGATACCTCCTCCGCCTGCCTCCGTGTCGCTAGAGCCGCAGCCGATGCTCTCGGAGAGTGTGGTGATCGACTTGTCGAGGTGGCAGAACAATCTGACCGATGTGAGATCGAGCGGCGAACATTGATCGGCGCGTGGCCGAAGTAAGCATAGTTGTCTATGCTTAACTGTGTTTTATGACAAACAAAACCATTTTCCTGGCGTCGGCAAAATGGTTAGACTTACCGCGCTATGATCCGCGCGGCCAGCTACCTCCGATCTTCAAAAGATCGTTCTGACGTTTCCATAGACGCGCAGAGGCGTGCGCTGTCAGAACTTGCTTCCGCGCGCGGTATCGTAATTGTCGCTGAGTTCGCTGATGCGGTAGAGAGCGGTAAGGACGACGATAGGCCAGGGTTTCAATCCCTGCTTCGCGCTATCCGATCAGCCGACAGAAAATGGGATCATATCCTTGTGCTGGATACAGCACGTATTGCCCGGCGGCGTGCACTCGCCATCATCTTCGAGGAGCACGAATGCGCCCGGCGCGGCATCAAGATTATTTACAAGAGCCTGCCGGACGCTGACCCCATCACGGAAATGCTGCTAAAGTCCATCCTGCAAGCTATGGACGAATGGCACAGCCTGACGAGCAAGGCGAAAGGTCTATCAGGTATGGCGGAAAACATCCGACAAGGCTGGCGGGCAGGCGGTCGCGCGCCACGAGGATACCGTCTACAGTACGAAGAAACCGGCGCAGTAAGGGACGGGCAGCGCGTTACGAAATCGCGCTTGGCGCCGAATGAGGAAGCCGTCAAGGTTCGCGCTTACCTCATGCACAGAGCGCGCGGATTTAAGCGCTCACGCGCCTTGGAATTGGCAGGTACGGGCATACCTACCACAAGCTTGCTAGAGATCGAGCGCAATGCGCTCACCTACGCTGGGCATACTGTCTGGAACCGCACAGCGGAAAAGTCAGGCAATGGATACGTCGGAGGGCAGAAGTACCGTCCACGCGCAGAATGGATCATCCAAAGGAACACACACGATGCGCTGATATCTGACGAAGAGGCAGAAGCGATACTGGCGCAGGTCGAGCAGAAAAAACGAAGTGGCGGAAAACCTGCGAAGCGCGTCTATCTGCTTTCGGGTCTGCTTGTCTCTCCTGAGGGTATCGCGTGGAGTGGAGACGGCGGGACGTACCGCATCGGAAAAGGCGCGAGAATCCAAGCAGACACCATTGAGCGCGTGATTGTCGAGAGCGTCATCGAGCAGATGCGCTCTGATGAAATGGCTTCATCCATTGCAGAGCACTACCGCAAGCTGTCGAAAACGGCAGGCAGTAACACGGATGAAATCGCGAGCGTTAAACGCAGGATTGCGGAAATCGACAAGAAAATTACTCGCCTCGTAGATTTGCTCTCAGAGACCAGCGCGCCGGATGCGCTACTTCGCCAGATCGAGGCCTGTGAAGATGAGCGAGAAACGCTCAAGGTAAGGCTTGAAGGGATGGAGAGTGAAAACGCGAACGCGCGTGTGCTAAGAGAGATAAGCGCGTCGGACGTGAAACGGATGCTCAAAGGGATTGTTGGCGACATGGGCGGCGCAGCCCCGGAGGGCTTAGCCGACATGCTGCGCGAGATGGTAGAGGGCATCACGCTTGACGCCACAACGTTTGAGGCGGAAATTACTTTCCGCTTCAGCCCGCAAAAAAGCGGGGTACAGGTGGCGTCCCCACGGGGATTCGAACCCCGGTTATCGCCGTGAAAGGGCGGTGTCCTAGGCCTCTAGACGATGGGGACGCGGTTCTTTCCTGGTGGAGGTAAGCGGGATCGAACCGCTGACCTCTTGCATGCCATGCAAGCGCTCTCCCAGCTGAGCTATACCCCCGACGAAAGAGGGCGCATTGTAGTGTGCGTTTCCGGGTCTGTAAAGTGGTTGAAACCATGTATTTTCTTTCTGTAAAAGCAGGAGTCACGCTTTCCGTGGGTTGTTCTTCCTGTTGTGGGCAGGCGCCGGTAATGGTTTCATGACGGCAGGTTCAAACCTCCGGATATAATGGCTTGCCGGAAATTCTGCTCAATGTGTCGCCGCCATGCCGTTCAAGGAAATTCGTATGCCCAGGTTCCCCGAGTGCTGGGAGTCTTGCGGATGTTGCGGGCAGGGTGAGGTGTCTGTGCTCGAAATCGTTGTTGCACCCGGCGACCGTGTCGCGTGTGACGATACGGTTCTCGTCCTGGAAACCGGCAAGGTTGCGCTCGATATCTCTTCGCCCTGGGCCGGAACCGTGCAGGAGGTGCGGGTTGCCGAAGGCGATTCGGTCAGCGAGGGAGAATTGTTGATGACGCTGCTGCTTTGAATGTGCGTGATCACTTCGTCCGGCGCGAGCGCTGCGGCGCCTGTTTCTTGCGCGGCGTTGCTTTGGATGACTTGCCTGCCTTGGCCTTTGGCGAAGCCTTGCGCGCTGTTGCGGGTTTGGGGGATGCGGCGTCGACACTGCCGCCGTTATGCGCCGTTCGTAGCGCATCCGCCAACTGAAATACCGCCATTGCGTAGAAACTGCTGCGGTTGTAGCGGGTGATGGCGTAGAAATTGCGGTAGCCGAGCCAGTATTCGGTATCTGCTCCCGGTGTTTCCAGGTCGACAAACGCGGCTTCATCGTTGGGACGCAGGGAGCCGGTGAGCGGGCGGATACCGGCTTCTTGCAGTTGTGTCTGGCTTAAACGGGGTTCGATGCCTGCTTCGATGAGCGGCACGGGATCCGCGCCGGGAGTGAGCCGGACTCTTACTGCGATGGGCGCGCCCGCCGCCCAGCCGTGTTCGCGCAGGTAATTGGCGATGCTGCCGATGGCGTCTACTGCGTCGCTGTCGAAGTCGATTTTTCCGCTGCCGTCGAAATCCACCGCAAAACGGAGGATGCTGCTCGGCAGGAATTGCGGCCAGCCGATTGCGCCTGCGTAGGAGCCGGTGTAACTGGCCGGGTCGCGTTTCTGATCCCTGGCGAGCAGGAAGAGCGACTCCAGTTCGCCGCGAAACAGGTCGGCGCGCGGCGGATAGTCGAAGGCCAGCGTAGCCAGTGCGGAAAGCGTTTCGAAACTGCCCGTATTGCGACCGTAAATCGTTTCCACCCCGAGAATGGCCAGGACGATTTCCGGCGGCACGCCGTATTGCTTTTCAGCCTGGCGCAATTCGCTTTCGTACTGCGTCCAGGCTTTGAGTCCGGCTTCGATATGCGTGTGGCCGAGAAACTGGCTGCGATAACGTTTCCATGATCGTGCCCCGCGTTTGGTGGGCGGCTTGATCAGTTCGATGACGCGTGGCAGATAACTGGCGCGGGAAAGTGCCACGTAGATTGGCGCGGGGTCGAGTTCATTGCGCGCGGCGATTTCTTCGATGAAAGCGGTGACATCTTCGCGCGTTGTGAAATCCGCGCGCGTGCAGACCGGCCCGAAGGTGAGCGTCAGGAAAACGATGCCCAGGCGAAGCAGAGAGGAGGGGGGTTTTGATCTCATTTGAAAAAACTCTTCATCGTGAACTCTGTTTGCCAGACAGGGATTGCATCGGCGCGAAGACTTATTGCGGGTTGTGTGCCGGTCAAACCGACGGTTTGAAGCTGAAAGTATCAATGATACGTGCCAGTGCGTCGACTTCCGCACGCAAGGGCGGTAGACGATAACGCAAACGGGCGTACCGGGTACAGATCAAGGTGAGATCATCGGCATCGGCAGGCCGGGAGGAAGCCAGTCTTCTGGCGTAGTCGAGCGGGCCTTCGGCGGGTGCGCGGGCAAGGCCGAGCGGGGCAAGCCGCGCCGAAAATCGTGCCCAGGCTTTGTCGAGGCGGTCGATTCTGCCGTCATTTCGGCGAAGTTGTGCCCAACCGTAAAACGCGACCATCAGGAGAGCGGTGGCGATGGAAACCACACCGAGCGCTTTCGACGGAGAAAAAACATCCAGCCCGAAGGATTTCAGCAGATCGCGTTGCCGGTTGCCGTCATATGCAATGACCAGCCGGTTCCATCGTATTGCGACGGCTTCCCAACCGTCACGCGCTTTGCGGAACCATGCGTTTTCCGGGCGCAACATGAAGGGCAATCCCCTGTCCAGCGCTCCTTCCAGCCCCTGTTCGATACGCATCGGCGCGACGAGCGCGGTGGGGTCGACCCTGACCCAGCCGCGCTTCGCGTACCAGACTTCGGCCCAGGCGTGGGCGTCCGACTGGCGCACGCTGATGGTTCCGTTGATGGGGTTGACATGCCCTCCCTGGTAGCCTGTAACCACGCGAGCCGGGATGTTCGCCGCACGTGCCAGAAAAACAAAAGCCTCGGCAAAGTGTTCGCAAAAGCCTGCGCGGGTGTCGAACAGGAAAGAATCGATGCTGTCTTCTCCGAGCTTTGGAGGTTGTAGCGTGTAGGTGAATTGTCCCTCGGAAAACCAGCCAAGAATCCGGCCGACCGTTTGCTGGGGCGTTCTCGTTTTCAGTTCGGCGGCCAGCGCCCGTGCGCGCGGATTGCCTTCGATGGGCAAACGGCGAGCCAGATCGAGCATTGCCGGGTATTGGTATTCCTGTAGTCCGACTTCCGTATCGGGAAAGGCGCTGAACGTGAATTGCCTGCGGTAGCTGACCGGATGTTGCGTCAGCGTTTGAAAATCGAGGGAAAAACGCACTCCTTCCACCGGCCCGGCGGGGTAATCGAGCGTTGGTACAAAGTGCTTTTGGTGAGGTTCGAGCATGATCCGGTAATCGAAACGGCGGCCGGAGGGCGTATAGGCAGGAAGCTCTTTCGGCAAACGTGCCGCCATGCGCCAGATGCGGCCATCGAACTGGCTCAGTACCGGGCCGCGCCAGTAGCGGTCGGCCGGAGCCGGAAGAGGGCCGTCGAATTCCACGGCGAAAGCGAGTTCGTCCGAGAGGATCAATTCACTGATCGAACCGGGCGACATCGAATCGGACAGGCCGGTGGAGGCGACCGTATCCGTTGGGATACCCCACAGCGGCGGAATCCGGGGGAAAAGCAGGAACAGCGCCAGCATGAACGGCACGCCGAGCGCAAGCAATGCCGCGCCCGTTTTCAGGCGTTCGCGTGTGCTGCTGGACGGATCGGCCAGCGCGATCTGGCTGCCGAGCGTGACCAGCAGGGCAACAAGGGCCAGTGCTGCGGCGGACATGGATTGATCGTTGAAGAACAGCCCGAACTGAAGGAAAAAGCACAGAAGCACCACGACGCGGATATCGCGCATGTTCCGGATTTCCAACAGTTTCAGGCAAAGCAGCGCCGCCAGGAAAATCAGCCCTGGCGTTTTACCGAAAAATTGCCCCAGGTCGAGGCGGATGCCGACGGCGACGGCCAGCACGAGCGGCGGCAATACCCAGCGCGGCGGCGCGGCTTTCCCGTGCCAGAAACGCCAACTGCGCCAGATGAGCAGCGCTGTGCAGAGCGCGATGCTCCAGGCGGGCAGTTGGGGCAGATGAGGAACGAGGGTCAGTGCTGCGGCTGCCAGGAGCCAGACCCCCTGGTCTCGATGCAGCGAGAGCGCAGCGGCGCGTTCCGCAGGAACACGGTTACGGAATAGAGCATTAGGCAGGTACGCGCTCAATCCCTTTATTCCCATTTCCTTTCCCGTCCCGCTCCATGTAAAGCCAGTGCGCCAAGGCAACGGTACAAGTGTGCCTCGCCCCGCGCGGAGGAAAATTCGCATCCGGGCAGGCGTAATGCATAACGGTGCCCGGCCTGATCGGCTCGCAGCAACCAGGCGGCCAGCCTTGAAAGCCGTGGCTCTTCGGGCAATTCGACAGGAAGGTCATCCCAGTCGAAGAACAGTTCGTCTCCTGCTGAAGCCGAAAATTCTTTTGTCATCATTTCTCCGGTGCGCGCATAGATTTTCCAGGCCAGATGCCGGGGAGAATCCGTGTCCTGGTAAGCGCGCAAGCTGGCGAAATCCTCGTTGCCCGTGTGCAGGTTTCCCCAATCCACGGAGCGGTTACCCGGAAAGGACGTGGGTGGAGGAGGATCGATTTCCGGTTTGGGGAAAACCAAAGCCTCCATATCCGGAACGAATACACTCCATGCGCGGACAAGCCCGAGCGGCCAGCGCGTTTCGATCACCGTGCGGCCAATCGGCAGCACACCGCGCCGCTCTGCGGGTAGAGCCAGGAGGATTTCGCTGCATGAGCCGGGGGGCAGATCGAAGCAGGTTTCTCCCAGCCTGCCGTTGCCGATCAGCCGCAGTGCCGGGCGGCGGCGTGGCTCGGGATTATCGAAGAGCAAATGAAATACCACGTTGCCGCCGAGAAACGCGGATTCCGCCTTGCCGTACCGGATCGAGATCCGCAACAGATTGCGAAAGGCAAAAAGGACACTGCCAATTCCCGCGCCGCCGAGCAGAAACGTAAACGCGTAGCCCAGGCTGATGCCGTAATTGATCGAAGCGACCAGCATGATTACCAGCATCCCCGCGAAAGCCAGTCCCGGCAACGTGGGCAGAATGTAAATACGCCCCTGCCGCAACCCGACCGGCGCGGCTTCCGGTTTGCCCGGGCCTAACCGGAACAGGGCACGCAGGCGGGCGGGCACGGCGAGCATGCGGAAATGCTCAGGTGACGGCGACGCTTTGCAGCAGACGGGCGAGATCGTCCGGTCCCGGCATATGGCCGTCGCTCACCAGGCGCAGCCGATGCCCGGCAAGATATGGAAAGATACGTTGCACATCCTCCGGGAGCACATGATCGCGTCCTTCGATCAACGCCCATGCCCGCGCTGCGGCAATCAAGCCCAGACCCGCGCGCGGACTCAGGCCGATAAAGAATTCCGTGCTCTGCCGGGTAGCGGCCAGCAGCGCCTGCGCATAATTGATCAGATGCTCGGAGACGATTATCGTCCTGGCCGTGTTCTGTAATGCCAGCAACTCGGCGGGACTCATCACGGGTTCGATGTTTTCCAGCAATATGCGCCGATCCTGCCCCTTCAGTAATGTGCGTTCGGCGGCACGATCCGGATAACCGAGGCGGATGCGCAAAAGAAAACGGTCGAGTTGGCTTTCAGGCAACGGAAAAGTGCCGATCTGGTGAGAAGGGTTCTGGGTGGCGATGACAAAAAAGGGTTCGGGCAGCGGCATGGTCTGACCGTCGGAAGTGACCTGGCGCTCTTCCATCGCTTCGAGCAGCGCGCTTTGTGTCTTGGGCGTGGCGCGATTGATTTCATCGGCCAGGATCAACTGAGCAAACACCGGGCCGGGCCGGAATCGGAAAGTCGCGCTTTCGCGCTCGAACACGGACACGCCGAGAATATCGGCGGGCAGCAGATCGCTGGTGAACTGGATGCGCTGAAATTGCAGTCCCAACAGGCTGGCAAAAGTGTGGGCAAGCGTCGTTTTGCCCGTGCCCGGAACATCCTCTATCAGCAAGTGCCCGCGGGCAAGCAGACACGAAAGGGCCAGCCGCCACTCGTATTCCTTGCCGAGAATGATTTCACTGGCGGTTGCCACGAGGCGTTCGATGCGGGAAGTCACCATGTTCGGAACCGGGGCAAAAGACGATTTGAACATGATAGCCGATGGTCTTTTTTGCCTTGCGTGGATAAGGGACGGTTCCGGGAGATTAAGGTTAAAATACCGAATCCTTTTGGAACATCTGCAAAACCCCTCCTGTCATTCTGCGCGTAGCGAAGCGAAGTCGCAGAATCCAGTTACCGCATGGATCCTGCGGTATCAAGCAGGATGACAAGCAGTGGATGCAGGGTAATGCAGAGGTTTTTTCGATGTACCAGCACATGTACCAATAGCGTTTTTCGAGAGTGTATTCATCATGAAATCAACATACCTGCTTGCCGCTTTCTCTTTTGTCCTGTTTGCGTGCAGTTCCCCTTCTTCCTCGCTGAAACTGACTACCGATCAGAAACACATTGATGAGGCTGTCAGAGAAGCCGCCGAAAAAAACAACGTGATCGGGGAAAGTGTGCTGCGCAATGATGAAAAGGTTTTTCTGGCCGTGCGTTTGCCGGAGTCCGGGGGCAAGGCGACCGGAGAACTGTATCTTCGTGTGGATTGCGCGAGCGGGAGGGCAGACTGGCTTTATGCAGACATTATGGACAGAAAGACATCCCCTGCCAGGAAGGAAAGGCATTACACCAGCGGAACCTCGCTCTATGCTCCGCCGCTTGCCTTGAGCGAATCTGCCGCCAAGGCTGTTCATCGGCTGGATGCAGTCAAGGAAGCCTGTGAGCGTGCTCCCTCCTGGCGCGAACTGGCCTACAACAAGAAGACGGAGGCGCAGCTTTTACTGGAAATTTCGAGCCTGAAAGCACAGGCGGATGGCAGCGTTCGCTTCTGGGCGGCAGTCGATTATCCCTATCTCGCGTATATCCGGCTTTCCAAGGCGCCATATGCCCGCCGGGCCGGGTTCTACCAGGCGGATTGCCAGAAGCAGTCGTATTCCCTTCTTCATGTCTATTACCTGGATCAACAACAGACGGTCACGGACGGCGGGGTACAGACTTATCCGTCCGTCCTGGGGATTCCGCAGGCTACCGGCGATTCCGCTACCATGCTGTCGGCGATTTGCAGCAACGAAAACCTGTCCCAGACCCTCCTGCCTCCCGAACCGCGCGGCAAGCGGTTGCCGAATTTTTCCGTCCTGCCCGATCTGGATGCGAACATTGCCGCGCAACTTGCACAACTCAGGCATGTTTCGCCCGTGCGATCCATTACTTCCATGCGCATCGAAGGAACCCGGTTGCCGCTGAGCGGCAGCGCGGCAGCCCGCTCGAACAAACCCGTGGCCTTCCAGCAGGATGTCTCGATCGAACCTACCTCGACACCGGGCGTTTTCCACGTCACATGGCAGGAGGGCGACGACAGGACGGAGCAGATCAGTTTTCTCGGCATGGTTCCTGTCAGCCAGATGCTCTATAGCGCCGAGGAGCAAAACGTTTTTCAGGCCGACAGGCTGGAATTGCGGGGAGACTGGGACAATATGTCCATCAACGGCCAATTGGGGTATTGGCAGCGTGTAAAGATCACGGATCTCGTTACCAACCAATCCAACCGGGAGTCGGAAGTCATTTGCAAAGTCGCCCGTAACCTGCAGGCCACAGAATTGCATCCGCAGCTTCAAGGCAGGGCAAAAGAATTGAAATGCCATACCGTTGGAAGGAGGGTCGACGAAATCGCCTCCTATTACTACCTGGAAGACTACGGTTTTGCTTTCCTTCTGGGGAGTACGTCGTCCCGATACTCCGTGAATGCGCGCGTTTCGGACGTTCGCTGAGTTGCCCTGGTTGTTCCGGAACGGTTGAAATACAGGAGGATGCTTGCTGGGAGTTCTCATACTCTTTAGGCATGTTTGTTTTTTCGAATTGCTTCAGGTAGGAGAAATGAGATGTTTCAGATTCTGCGTTGGTGCATGGGTTTGTTTGCAATTTGCATTACCCTGCCGGTTCAGGCGCAGGATTTCGAGGCCGTCAAACGCGCGGCAGAGCAAGGCAATGTGCCCGCGCAACACATCCTCGGGGCGATGTATGCCGAAGGCCAGGGCGTTGCGCGGGATAATGCGCAAGCCCTGAAATGGTTCCGCAAGGCTGCGGAACAGGGATATGCGAAATCGCAAAATAACCTTGGGATGGCGTATATCACAGGCCGGGGTGTCGCGCAGGATAATGCGCAAGCCTTGGAATGGTTCCGCAAGGCTGCGGAACAGGGGGATGCGTGGGGTCAAAGTAATCTTGGATGGATGTACGACAGATGTCTGGGCGTAGCGTGCAATGATGCGGAAGCAGTGAAGTGGTATCGCAAGTCGGCAGAGCAGGGAAATGCATTGGGTCAGAACAACCTTGGAACAATGTACATCGCAGGCCGGGGTGTTGCACAGAATTATGCCGAGGCATTGAAGTGGACTCGCAAGTCAGCAGAACAGGGAAAAGCGCTGGGTCAGAACAGTCTTGGAATGATGTACGCCAATGGCTTGGGCGTAGCGCGTGATGATGCTGAGGCCGTGAAGTGGTACATGAAAGCCGTGAAACAGGGAGACATAAATGCGCAGAATAATCTTGGAAGGATGTACCTCGAAGGCCGGGGGGTAACACAGGACTATGCTGAAGCATTAAAACTATTCCGCATGTCGGCGGAACAGGGAAATGCGGTGGCTCAAAGTAATCTTGGAGGGTTGTATGCCAATGGACAGGGTGTGCCCCAGAATTATGACGAGGCCGTGAAGTGGATTCGCAGGTCTGCAGAACAAGGCAATGCGATGGGTCAATATAACCTTGGAATAATGTACGCCCATGGACGAGGTGTAGCCAAGAATGATGCTGAAGCCGAGAAGTGGTTTCGCAAGGCATCAGAACAGGGATATACGCCCGGAATGCCTACAAGGCCGTGAAAAGGACAGAAGTTTCAACCCCATCAAACAGTTCGCGTGATATCCAAAAAAAAGCGCCGGGTTTCCCCGGCGCAACTCCTTTACTCTCGCCTTTTGGAGCTTGTTTTCGTAATGCAGAGAACGAGCCTGCTACTCCCGAATGATTTCCCGCCAGGAAACTCGTCCTCGGTGGGTTGATCCGCCTCCCAGGTCAATGCCGAGGTCTTCTTCCGTACCTCCGATGACGAGTTGCTTGCCGCCGCCGCTGCTACTGATCAGGACAAGATTTCCCGGCATGCCGATTTGCAGGTCGACGGAACCTGTGCCAAGCACGTCCTTCGCATCGATGATGCCGTCGCCGTTGAGGTCGATGAAGGGGAAGTCGACTGCCGCGCCGCTGAGGGCGGAAACGTAGTTGAGATAGCCTCGCCCGCCTGCCATGCAGGGATCGTCGCTGGGGATGATGGAGGGGACTACGACCACTGCGCCGCGGTGGGTTTTGATGACGAGTGGGGCGCCGACGACCCGTTCGCCTTCGTCGCCCTTGAAGTCGAAATCGATGAACCAGCCGCGTTTGTTGTTCATGTCGTTGACGTTACCCTGTGTCTGCATGGTTCGAGTGGAGGTTTGTTTTCCGTTGGAGAGTACGGCGGAACCGGAAGACTCGTACTTGCGCCGTACCAGTTGATTGCGGGTAATGGTTCCGCTGCCGTTATCGTCGATGAGCCCGTACCAGCTTTGGACGCTCTGATCGGTTCTGTCGGCGAGGGTGAGGTAGCGGCCCGTGCCGAAAAAGACGAAAGGAGCGGGAGAGCCATCTGTTCCGCTGTCGAGGAGGATGGCGATCGGAGACGCGGTAATGGGTTGCGCTTTGCCCGTGTTGCTGGTTGCGGTAAACATGGGCACGGCACTGGAACCGAAGCGGACGTTCCAATCTGCGGGCGAGTTTGAGCTCAGATCGAACCGCCAGAGGTTGCCGAGGAGATCCCCTGCCCAGGCGAAGTCGATCTTGTCATCGCCGTTGGTGTCCAGCACGGCCGGGGTGGAGAGGCCGTTGTTGCCCACAATGGGCGTGTCGATGCGCCGGACGACCTGGCCTGTCAGGATGTCGATGACGTAGAGCGCGGCCTTGCCGGTGCAACTGTTGTAGCCGTTTCCGGTGAGGGCGTAGGTTTTGCCGTCGTTCAAGGTGACAAAGAGGGGCTTGCCGAGGATGATGCCGAGGTTGTCGTGGTCCGGATTCGTTCCGCATTGTCCGTCTGGCGGGGCATTGAGTTCCCAGGCAACGTGATTGGTGGAGAAACTGGCCGGGTTTGTCACGTCAAGCCCGAAAAGCCCTTTCCCGCCGCGCCCAAGTGCGCCGATCAGCATGTGGGTTGTGGCGGCTCCCTGGGTAACGGTTCCAACGGCGATTTCTCCATCGACATACCAGGCATGGCCGTAGTCGGGGCGGGCGAGTTCCGGCAGTTTCGGGATGAGCGCGGAAGGGATGTAGGCAAACAGTTCCTTGCCCGTTGCGGCATTGAATGCGTGCAGCATTCCGTCGTTTGCGCCGAGATAAACGGTGTCGGTGGGTTTGAAGTAATGCGGGCCGTTGTTCGGGCTGTCGCCGAGCGGGCTGGCTGCGCTGCCTGCCCTGGCGCGGGTGCGGAGTTTTCCGGAGTTCGCAATCTCTTTGCTGGCGCTGCCGCGCACGTAATCGAGCACATCAGCCCCGTTGAACTGGTTCCCCCCGGTGAGAGCAGCCTGTTGAGCCGAATTGAGCTGATTCCACTGGAATTGTATGCCGTGGCTCGAAATGTCCTGCAAATTGGCGTTGTTGCGGGTGAAGATGCGCCGCGCGGCGGCAGCGGAAAGCTGTTCGGCGGCCCGCCAGCGCACCGGGCCGAGTCCGGTGGGGTTGTCCTGGTTGACACGGGTGATGACCTTGGCGACGAGATCCCCGCTCCAGTCGGGTGGGTCGACGGTAGAACTGAGCGCGGTGCTGAAGGCCAGGGTGTCGGAGGAACCGAGGGTGTCGCTGCTCGTGGAGATTTTGCCGGAAGATTTGTCCGTGTTCTCCCGGATGGCGTTGAGGGCGGTGGTCAACGCCTTTTCCAGCGCGAGGGCGTTTCTGACGGAAAAGTAGTTGTCGGGCTGGCCGTCACCGTCGGTATCCCATTTTGCAGGGGTGTTGGGCCAGTTGTTGGCGTCGTTGGCCCTGCTGCGGAATCCGCCCCATTTGGCGGCGTACCAGAGCGGATCTTTCAGCAGGGTGGCCGCATTTCCGGCGCTGCTTGGGGTGAAGGTTCGTGTGCTTATGTTGCCAAGATTACATATGCCGTGGTTGCCGGTGGTGCAAGCGGGCAGGGCATAGCATCCGGAGTTGTTGCTGTTGCAGTATCCGGCGGCTTGCGTATCCGGCACGTTGAGATAGTAATAACTGCTGGTAGAAGTTTGCCGTATGTTTTGCGTGACGAGGTAAGGCCCATCCTGCGCGCCTGCGCCGGAGACGATGTAGCCGACGTTCATGACGATGCCTGCCGCCATGTATTTTGGCGTGAGCATGACTTTGACATTTCCGTTCGCTTGTTGCTGGATGTGATATTCGACAATGAAATCCATGTCGTGATCCGCACCCTGTTCCATGTCTTCGTAGTTGACCAGGAATTTCGCATCGTAAAGGCCCGTGTTCTTTGGAGGATCGGTGACGTAGAACTCGACGATCTGGGTGGCGGGCTGAAAGCGCGTGCGCGCGGGGTCGATGCCGTAACCACTGCCCACGACGGATTTACCGAAGGGCACGATGGTGATGGTTCCTTTCGGCGTGGTCACTTCGATTTTGGGTAAAGGGGAAGCGAGCGCGATGACCCAGGTGTCGACAGGCTGGTTTTTTTTCCCCGTTACGGTGGGAACACCGACGGTTTTGCCGTAATACGCAACGCCGGCGGAGTTGTAGCTGCCTTCTTTGCCGGGTTCTTCCGGCGCAAGGCCGCGAACGGTGGAAAGGGAGGAAACGGTTTTGGCCGTTGGCGCCCAGTCGGTTGTCGAGCCGGACTGGCCGATGAAGAAGCTCTTGCCGTTGATGCCTTCTTTCGAGCCGATTTCATCGACGAGTTTTCCGACGTTGAGCGACCCGAAAGAGCCGGTGAAGTCGGTTGCGCCCGTGACGCAGGCTGCCGTGGTAGTGAGATTGGCTGTCGACTTTGTGCAACTCCGGAACCGCGCGCCCGGCAGTTGGTCCGAATCGAACGAGGGATTGATGTCCGAGAGAACGAGGATGTTGGGCTGGGAGCACCAGGGCACGCGGTTGTAGGGTTTGTCCCAGGTGGCGCGAGCCAGGCCGACAGCATTGTCGTTGGTAACGGTGCTGATCTGGAAAACGGAAGTCGGGGTGCCTGCGCCGCCGAGATAGCGCAGCGCCTCGTACATCATTTCGCCGACGGGGTTGCCCCAGTCGGGAAATTCGCGTTCGTTCATGATACGGCCACCGATCCAGGCGTTGCCGCCGAGATAGTTCACGTACTGCATGGTATTGCCCATGAAGCCGCGAACCATGATGTTGTTGAAAGTCTTGACGATGGTGTTGTTGGCGGTGAATTGGCCGGTTTGCGGGTTGACTTCGTTGGCGAAGGAAGAAACGGTCTTGCGCAATATGCCGCCGGAAACGTTGGTGTCATAGCTGCCGGTAAGCAGTCCGAAGAGGATGGTTCCGTCTTCTCCGAACTTGTGCAGCACGCCGGTAGGCCGGTATACGGTGACGCCCTTGGAATCCACATAGGGTTTGCAGTTTTCGCCCCGGTAATTGGCCGTGCCGTCCGGCAGGGTGAAGGCAAGGGAACAGGCCTGAACAAATACCCTGTATTTTTTATTGGAGGTGGCTCCAACCCCCGAGTCGCTGAAGAGGCTGCCGGCTTCGGAGCCGGACCAGTCCCATATGCGATAGGAACTTCCGGTATTGAGCGCTACGTGCAGCACCGGGGCCGCCGAGCGGCAGGTTGAAGGGGTACTGCAATTCGTAAGCGGAGTGTAGCTGCCGAAAAAGTGACGCCTTCCCGAAGTGGGTACGGGGTGCGGGGTGTAGTCGGAAATGTTGTAACCGTCTACGAGTACGCTGGTGTATTCCTTGCCCCATCCATGCGCATCGCGCGGGATATAGGCGCGGCGCAGTACGGTTTCGGAAGCGGAGTCCGTGGCGCGCTCGCCGCCATAGAGGACTTTGCGCAAGGCGTCCATGCGGCTGGTGGTGACGTAGTTGAGAAAGTTTCCTGACCACTGCCCTCCGCGACATTTATGGAGCGTCATGTCGGTGACGGCGGACTCGGGGATGAAAACGTCGCTCAGGCTGTTTCCGGTGGTTCCATTGTTTTTGTAGCACAGCTTGCTGTCGAACAATCCGTAGTAAACGATCCGGGGGTTGAAGCGAATATCGATCACGCCATCGCCGTCGAGATCCGAGGTGTCGTTGTAGGCTTCGTAAAACATTTTGTGATCTTTACCCGCGACCAGCATGACGAGCGGGGGGTTGCTCTGGCCCGTGTTCAGCGGGACGGAGGGGATCAGAATCTGTGCGCTGGCAGGCACCGCGGCAAGAAGGAAGCAGGGAAGCAACAAAGAGAGTGTCTTCCAGGCTTCGGACATGTTGTTTTCATGATTGTGCATGGCGTGGCTTCCTGTGGGGTCGGGCGCTCTTGCCTTCCTGTTTTTATTGGGTGGCGTAGATGGATTGGAGAATGACCTGTGAGCGGCCCTCGGCGGCTCTGCTGCTGGCTGTGACCCGGAAGCGCTTGCAATTCCTGTCCGAGTCGGGGGCGTTGATCTGGCAGGGCGCTTTTTCGGAGATAAGTTCGACGATGTAATAGGGAGCGAGCGACAGGTTATTGCTGCTGAAACTGATGTCGTCGCTTCCGGCATCGTTCTGCGCGTCGTGCCAGTACGAACCGGAGGCGCCCGGCGCCGGACCTTCCCAGAGCGGCTGCGGACATAAGGCGGGGTCGGTGTTCCGGTAAAGTCCTGTTGAAGGTTTTGGACTTTGACAGCCCGACAAGGCAGTCAGATCGGCTTTTTCTGCCTGACGTTCGCCCATCCTCAGTCCGGCTTCTGCCGACTGGAAAGCCAGATCGCGGTCATAAGTGTTGGAACTCATGCGCTCCTGCATGAGTGTGCTGCGCAACGAGGCGGCTGCTACCAGCGACATGACCAGCAGCAGGATCATGGCAATAATCAGCGACGCGCCGCGCTGGAGTCTGGAAACAGGGACGGCGGAAACAGAGCGGGTCATGGCGAAGTCTCTCCATCCGTAGCGTTCAATACGAACCTGTTCCGGAGATTGACGGTCAGCCCGACCGTGCGGTTGATGGTCTCGTTATTGCCGGTTCTTGAGACGGTGAGTTCGATGTAGGCGGCGATAACGCCTGGCCAGTCATTGTCGTTGATTGCGTCGGCAGTCACATATTGGTCTTGGCCCGACAACAGATAAGTGATCGTCATGTTCGAAACGCCTTGGGCAATTTCTTCCGGTTGCCCGCCGCCTCCGATGAATGCGCGAAACAGGGAGGTGCCGCCCCATACGTTCTCACCGACGAACCAGCCTTCGGCGTTGACTTTCCCCAAAGAGGTGGCTGTCATGGCTGCGACTGTGCCCACGAAAGGGGTTGCGCGATTGATCTGCCAGTTGGCTCCGGATGCGGAAATTCCCCCTGCCTTGAAAACCACGCCCAAGCCTCTGTCCATGCTACAGGCAAACAAAATATCGTTCGCAGCGAACCCTTCTCTCGTGCGGACAATTATCGGCCCGCCGGGCGGGCTGTCGCTGATGACGGCCTTGGTAAAGGCGTTGCCGGAGACGGTAACGACTGCGTCGCTACCGGCGACCATCGTCACATTTCCATTGGCAGAAAAACCGTTTCCGCCTGCGTAACCGCTGAGGGTTGATGTGAAACCTTCGCCGCCCGACCACCAACTGCTTGTCGGAGCGTCTGCCGTGTGAATGATCAGCCCCTTGTCCGGAGGAATTCCACAGGGATTGCCGCCTGCTTCGCGCATCGAACGGCTTATGGATTGCACGGCAGCGCGGGCGTTTTCCTGAATGCGGGCAAGGTCGCCCGTGCGGCGATTTGTTTCGCTGTTGGCAACGAAAATTCCCAGAACGCCGCCGACAACGATCAACCCCAGCAGCATGGAAATCATCAGTTCAACGAGGGTCAGGCCACGCTGGGTGGAGAGGGCAGGGCTCACAGGGAGGCGGGTCATAGTCGGCTCCGTGTTTCCACGACCTGCGCCGCATTTCCGCCCAGGGAGCGGCTGTTGTTCCACTGAACCGATACCGTGCAGAGATTGGGGTCGCCCACGTCGCATACGATCTTGCCGCAGGCGTTGTCATCGGCCACGCCGCCGTTCAGGTTGTCGCGGATATTTTTGAGCCAGCGTTTGAGATCGTTTGCGACGAGGGTGTCGGTACTGGAAATCTGGCTGTCCTGGCAAATTAAATTACCCGTCGCATAGCCCTGGCGGACGATCAGCCTGCCGGGGTTCTCAGAGTCGTGCACCATGCTGGCGCGCATGGCGTCGAGAATGGAGTGCGCGATAAAAACGGCAGCGCTCTGCTCGAACGCGCCCTGGTTGTTTCGCAATGCCCCGGCCTGCATGGCAGCAATGCCGAGGATGCCGAAGGCGAGCACGAAAACGGAAACAAGCACTTCGATCAGGCTGACTCCGATCTGTCGAGTGCGTGTTACAGGGGGATCGGGCATCTGGTTCATGGCCCTGTATTTACGAAGATGTTGCTTGGGATTCTGTTTGATCCGGGGTAAGGGAGGAACGACCTATGTCACATCAAAAGACAGGTTGGGCATGTGTGACGGTAATTCGTCACGCAGGCGATTTCCTCTTGAAGCCGAATGCTTCCTCCCCCACATAAAGGCCATTCGGCCAATTTGTCTGGCAGACGTTTTCCGGTTTTTACACAGGATTTTCACCATGCGACTCGACAAACTCACCACCCGGTTCCAGAAGGCGCTTGCCGACGCGCAAAGTCTGGCGGTCGGTAACGACCAGCAGTTCATCGAACCCCAGCACTTGCTGCTGGCCCTGCTCGAACAGGAAGACGGCAGCACGGTATCGCTGTTGCAGCGCGCGGGCGTCAACGTGCAACCCTTGAGAGCGGCGCTTGCCCGCGCGCTCGAAAACCTGCCGAAAGTCGAAGGTCACGGCGGTAACGTGACCGTCGGGCGCGATCTTGGGGGGCTACTCAATCTCACCGACCGCGAAGCGCAAAAACGCGGCGACCAGTTCATCGCCAGTGAAATGTTCCTGCTCGCGCTTGTCGAGGACAAAGGCGAAACCGGGCGCTTGCTGCGCGAATATGGCCTGAACCGCAAGGCGCTGGAAGCGGCCATCGATGCCGTGCGCGGGGGGGCGGCGGTCGACAACCAGGAAGGCGAAGGGCAGCGCGAGGCGCTATCGAAATATTGCATGGATCTCACCGAGCGCGCGCGCATGGGCAAACTCGATCCCGTGATTGGGCGTGACGATGAAATCCGCCGCGCCATTCAGATTCTTCAGCGGCGTTCCAAGAACAATCCCGTGCTGATCGGCGAACCCGGCGTTGGCAAGACGGCCATCGTCGAAGGTCTTGCGCAGCGCATCGTCAACGAGGAGATTCCCGAAACGCTCAAGGGAAAACGGGTGCTTGCGCTCGACATGGCGGCGCTGCTCGCCGGGGCCAAGTATCGGGGCGAATTTGAAGAGCGTCTAAAAGCGGTGCTGAAAGAAATCACCCGCGAGGAAGGCCGCATCATTCTCTTCATCGATGAATTGCATACGATGGTCGGCGCGGGCAAGGCCGAGGGGGCCATCGACGCCGGCAACATGCTCAAACCGGCGCTAGCGCGGGGCGATTTGCACTGCATCGGCGCGACGACGCTGGACGAATACCGCAAATACATCGAAAAGGATGCGGCACTGGAACGCCGTTTCCAGAAGGTGCTGATCGAAGAGCCGACGGTCGAGGCGACTATTGCCATCCTGCGCGGTTTGCAGGAGAAATACGAAATCCATCATGGGGTGGAAATCACCGACCCGGCCATCGTTGCGGCTTCCGAACTCTCAAACCGTTACATCACCGACCGTTTTTTACCCGACAAGGCCATCGACCTCATCGACGAAGCGGCGGCGCGGATCAAGATGGAAATCGACTCCAAGCCCGAAGTCATGGACAAACTCGACCGCCGCCTCATCCAGCTCAAAATCGAACGCGAAGCGGTCAAGAAAGAAAAGGACGAAGCCTCGCAAAAGCGCCTTTCCCTGATCGAAGCGGAAATTGCCCGGCTGGAGAAGGAGTACTCCGATCTCGAAGAAGTCTGGAAAGCCGAAAAAGCCCAACTGCACGGAGCCCGGCACATCAAGGAGGAAATCGACCATCTCAAGGTGCGCATGGCCGAATTCCAGCGCAAAGGTCAGTTCGATAAACTCGCTGAACTGCAATACGGCGAATTGCCGAGGCTCGAAGCGCAACTGAAAGCTGCCGAAAAAATGGATGGTGATGAAGGCGGCGCATCAAAGCAGAACCGGCTGCTGCGCACCCAGGTCGGCGCGGAAGAAATCGCCGAAGTTGTCAGCCGCGCCACGGGCATTCCGGTTTCCAGGATGATGCAGGGCGAGCGCGAAAAACTGCTCAAGATGGAAGAGCGTCTGCATGAGCGTGTCGTCGGGCAGGACGAAGCCGTGCGGCTCGTCTCGGACGCCATCCGCCGTTCGCGCGCCGGACTTTCCGACGAAAACCGGCCCTACGGTTCTTTCCTGTTCCTGGGGCCGACCGGCGTGGGCAAAACGGAGCTTTGCAAGGCGCTGGCGAGTTTTCTGTTCGATTCCGGGGAGCATCTGATTCGCGTCGACATGAGCGAATTCATGGAGAAACACTCTGTCGCCCGCCTCATTGGCGCGCCCCCGGGTTACGTTGGTTATGAAGAAGGCGGCTACCTGACCGAACAGGTGCGGCGCAAACCCTACAGCGTGATTCTGTTCGACGAAGTGGAAAAAGCGCATCCCGACGTGTTCAACGTCCTGCTGCAAGTCCTCGACGATGGCCGCATGACCGACGGGCAGGGACGCACCGTGGACTTCAAGAACACGGTGATCGTCATGACGTCCAACCTCGGCAGCCAGATGATTCAGCAGATGACAGGGGGGGGTGAGCCCCCACGCTCATCCGGCTCTGCCGAATTCGCTGCTCCCCAAGGGGGCGCGCCCGCCCTTGGGGCGGCCCGGCGGGCGGGCGGGGGTGACGACCTCATCAAACGGGCGGTCATGGATGAAGTGAAGGCGTCCTTCCGCCCCGAATTTATCAACCGCATCGACGAAATCGTCGTTTTCCACGCCC
Source organism: Azoarcus sp. (assembly GCA_031277415.1). Classification (GTDB taxonomy): domain Bacteria; phylum Pseudomonadota; class Gammaproteobacteria; order Burkholderiales; family Rhodocyclaceae; genus WRNU01. Next base: position 11,191 of record JAITMK010000132.1, on the reverse strand, counting down.
TCGACGAAGCGCATATCGCCGGGATTGCCAAAATTCAACTGCAACACCTGGAACAGCGTCTGACGCGGCTCGACATGCGGCTCGAAGTCGATGATGCGGCATTGGCGGAACTCGCCAAAGCGGGATTCGATCCGGTTTTCGGCGCCCGCCCGCTGAAGCGCGCAATTCAGGAAAAACTGGAAAACCCCCTCGCCAAAGCCATACTCGAAGGCCGGTTTCTGGCGAAGGATGTGATTCGCGTGACGTTTGAAGGAGGGGAGTTGAGGTTTGGGAAGGGGTGAAAACCATCACTCAGGAGGGCGTTAGCATGTTGAAGGGACTATTTGTTGTCCTGTTGATGTTTTCTTGTAACACGGGGGTATATGCAGCAGACGCTTTCAGTGCTGTGCGGTGTGGGTCTGACGTGCGTAAAGCACTTTTGAAACGGACGATACCAAACGAACGTGTTGTCATCATAGAGGAAAGACATAAAGATTTGGGACTGAAAGATTTAGGTGGAACTAGAGTTTCCGACGATGTTTCTCTTATTACGTGGCGAATATGTGGCGATGAATACGTGATGCTTGTGAATAATAGTGGGTTTGTCAGGGATGTTTTGAAATTTCCAGATCATTCAAAACAAAGCCCGCAATTCATTGGCTTTTGTAGTCTTCGAGGAGAGAATATGGAAGAGGAGGTTATTGGAGTATTCGAAAGAAATGGAAATGGAAAGGGGGTGGGGGATATGTCGCCTGTGCAATTCGCGTGGCGAATTGATGTGAAGCAGGCAAAGTTGATAAAAATGGAAACTGAAGAGCTTCTATGTTCTAGAAGTGGAATTATTACTGTTGATGGTGGTTTATGATTTGAGCCGTAGGTTGGGACGAGCGAAGCGAATCCCAACATCCAACTAACCACAAAAACGTTGAAATTCCTTCGCCACCCCAACTTGTGCGGGCTATTTCTCAAAGAGTCCTGGCGCAGACTTGATGAAAGAAACAACGTTTTCGTTTCCGGAATTTTCCGTAAAAACGATCACTATTTTATTTTCCACGATGGTAGATGAAAAAATAGTCAATATTTTCGATTTGAAACAATTACCATTTTTACAAAAACTTCGGATGGATTTTGCATTGCGAAAGGCTGACTTGTTATCGTGATAGGAAAAAATCCATACGACTACGTGAGACAAATGTTGAGGAATATCATGCTCCGATGATTCAAATTCAAACTTTGTCCCTGTAACCTTGAAGGCAGAATTTACGATATTGGAACCGAGTCGTTCAGGAGCAATTTCCCTGACAAACGCACCCTCAACAGGAGTTTCCTGCTTCAGCCTTGTGCTGTCGCCATCCAGTAATCGTTCAATCATCGCATTGCGAACAATGTTGGCAAGTTCTATATCGGACGACGCCAACGCGTTTCTGCAAAACAAACCCAGCAGAAAAACAAGCAGTATTGTTCTCATCCGTCTCATTGTGATTACCGGTTTAAAGCTGCAAATGCTATCTCGACGAATTCTTGCACGTCGGGAGAATCGTCGTTGCAGAAGCGGCGGTAGATGCTGTCATAGACGGCCTTTGCTTCCGACGTCTTTCCCCGGTTCTCCAGGTAAATGGCCTTGGTGGTGAGTGTCATTGCGACTTGTTCGCGCACGACGGGCGAATCATCGTTGCCGAAACGGCGGTCGATTTCGTCACAGAGGGCAATTGCTTCTTCGATCTTACCTTGTCCCCCCAGGATAACGCCTTTGGCGGCGAGTGCATTTGCGATGTACTCACGCATTTCGGGCGAATCGTCGGTATTAAAACGACAAATTATGTTGTCATAGGCGGCAATTGCTTCCTCGGTTTTGTCCTGTTTTGCCAGGGTGCCGCCTTTGGCGGCGAGCGCTCTTGCGATGCATGCGCGCACGTCGGGCGAATCGTCGCCATCAAAACGGCGGATTATGTCGTCACAGACGGCAATTGCTTCTGCGATCTTGCCTTGTTCCCCCAGAATACTGCCTTTGGCGGTGAGCATATTTGCGACCCATTCGCGTATATTGGACGAATCGTTGCTGCCGAAACGGCGGTCGACGTCGTCATAGACGGCAATTGCCTCTTCGGTCTTATCCTGTTTTCCCAGAATAAATCCTTTGCCGCAGAGTGCCCTCACGACCTGTTCGCGCACGTCGGGCGAATCGTCGCTACCGAAACGACGATCAATGTCGTTGTAGACAGCGATTGCTTCCTCGGCCTTGTCTTGTTCCATTAAGGCAATGCTTTTATTGATGAGTGCGTTTGCGACCCATCCGCGCACACCGGGCAAATCATCGCTGCCAAAGCGGCGGACGGTGTCGTCAAAGACAGCAATTGCTTCCCCGGTCTTGTATTGTTTCAACAAGGCAGCGCCCTTGGTGGTGAGAATTTTCGCAGCTTTTTCGCGCACATCGGACGAATCACCGCCGAAGCGGCGGTCAATGTCGTCATGGACGGTGGACGCTTCCTCGGTCTTGCCCTGTTTTTCCAAGGCAAGGTTCTTGCCAATGAGTGCCATTACGACCCATTCGCGCACATCGGGCAAATCATCGCTGCCGAAACGGCGGTCAATGTCGTCAAAGACGGCAATTGCTTCTTCGATTTTGTCCAGTTCCTCCAGGCAAAAGGCCTTGTGGAAAAGCGCTTCTACGACCTGTTTGCGCGCGTTGGGCGAATCGTCGTTATCAAAACCGTGGATGATGTTGTCGAAGGCGGCGATAGCTTCCTTGTTTTCCTGGGCAATTTCCTGGGCTTGGATCTTCTTGCCGAGTGCTTCTGCGCGCGCCGCGCAAAATTTGATCAGGATTTTAGGCGAAATAAAAACAACAACTGCGAATATCAATGCAATAGCGACGAAAATGTTCACAATGATGGAAAAAAAATCCATGATGGGTTGCCTATGTAAAATGTTTCAATTGAGCTTCATACAAAAAAACTTGCGTAAGGGGAGAAGCAAGGGCGTTTTTCCTCGAAAGCCCCTGCATCCCCGATGTTTCCAGCGTCTGCACGGCCCCACCAGCACGGTTTTCGTCCAAACAATCACACCAACGTCTTGACCAACATTTCCCGGTCGCCGGGCAGCATATCCATCGGCGCGATTTCCGGCATCGTGTAGGCGCCGGGGGCGAGCCGCAGCGCTGCGGCGCGGGCGCAGGAAACCATGATCTGCGAGGTGAGCGCGGGATTGTTGATGCTCATGCGGAATTCGAACGTCTGATTGTGTGTGCTGCCGCTGACACCCTTGCGCTCCATCAGTACGCCGTGGCCGACGTCCTTAAGTTCATCGATGCTCGGCACGGCGAAGACGCGGGTATCGTCGTGGGCGAAATACTCGTCTTCCTTGATGGCCGCCGCGACCTGCGCCAGTTCCGCGCCGGGTTCGAGTTCGACGTAGACCATGCGCCGATGCACGCCGGTGCCGGTGGGAATCGTCATTGACAGCGCATCCCTGACGCCCGGCTTCGATTTTGCGCAGACGGAATGCCCCATGCTCATGCCGGGGCCGAAATTGGTGTAGGTCAGACCCTTGGGCGCCATTGCCAACAGAAGCGCGCGCAACAGCGAATCGCTGCCGGGATCCCATCCGGCAGAGACGACCGCGACGCTGCCGTGTTCTTTACCGATGGCATCCAGGGTCGAGCGCAGTTGCCAGAGTTTTTCGCCGTGAATGTCGAAGCTGTCGACCGTGTGGATGCCGCGAGTCAGATATTGCGGCGCGGTTTCCGGGATGCTGCGGGTCGGGCCGCACAGCAGCGCCACATCGACCTGACCCAGCATGCCGACATCGGTGACGATCTCGATCCCGGCCAGATTTTTCGCTTCCTCCGGCGAGAGCTTTGCCGAGCGCCGGATGACTCCGGCCAGTTCCATGTCCGGCGCCGCCTGTACCGCTTCAACCGCATAGCGGCCGATGTTGCCGTAACCTACTACTGCCATTCGCAAAGTTTTCATGATGTTCTCAAGTGATCGTTGGAGAAAATATGAATGGTACAGGAGAGAACAAAAAAGTCTCTCACGCGGGCGGGACGTCACCAGATCCGCTATTTTAAATGTTTGTCAATGTCTTGACACACTGCAACAATAGAACGAATATCACATACCCCGTCTCCGCCGAATCCGGGGGTGACAAGGTTGCTTTTGCAGGCCAGCGGACGGTGTGCAAAAAGACGGGCAGCCTTGGATTTATAACTATTTTGGAGACTTTCCGTGAACAAAACATCAACATCAATATCTATCCGGACTTCCCGAACATTCCGTAGTGTCATAACGGCTGCTATCATGGTGACGGGTATTGCAGGCGCAACCAGTGTTGCGGCACAAGGCAAAAACGAACCGATCCAGCCGATTACTCCGGCCAAGGTCACCAATCCGGGCAAGGTTGAACTTGGGAAAAAACTGTTTTTTGATCCCCGTCTGTCCAAATCGGGGTTCATCTCCTGTAACTCTTGCCACAATTTGAGCATGGGCGGATCGGACAACCTGCCGACATCGATCGGCGACCGTTGGCAGCAAGGCCCGATCAATTCGCCGACGGTCTTGAATTCCAGCCTGAGTTTCGTTCAATTCTGGGATGGCCGCGCCAAGGACCTTCAGGAACAGGCAGCCGGTCCGATTGCCAATCCGAAGGAAATGGCTTTCACGCACGAATTGACCCTCGAAGTGCTGAACTCGATTCCGCAATACCGTGCGGAGTTTGCCAAGGTTTACGGCAACAAGAAGCTGGATATGCAGTTGGTGACCGACGCGATTGCCGAGTTTGAAAAAACGCTGGTAACGCCCAATTCACGCTTCGACCAATGGCTGAAAGGCAACAAGAAAGCTATTACCGCCGAGGAACTCAAAGGCTACGAATTGTTCAAGAGCAGTGGTTGCGTTGCCTGCCATAACGGTGAAGCGGTTGGCGGCAATTCGTTCCAGAAAATGGGCGTTTTTGAGCCGTACAAGACCAACAGTCCCGAGATTGGCCGTGCCGGTGTGACCAAGGAAGACGCGGATCGCTTCTTCTTCAAGGTGCCGACCTTGCGCAACGTCGAACTGACCTATCCCTACTTCCACGATGGCGTAGCCAAAACGCTGGAAGAAGCCGTGGATCTGATGGGCCGCCTGCAACTGGCCAAGAAGTACACTCCGGAAGAAGTGGCGCAGATCGTTGCGTTCCTGAAGACCCTGACCGGCGATCAGCCCAAGCTGCAACTGCCGATTCTGCCGCCTTCACAAAACAATACGCCACAACCCAAGCCGTTCAATTAACCGCCTCGAACTCACAAAACCGCTGCCGGACGGGTCATTGCGACCGGCAGCGGTTTTTTTCTTCGCATCCGGCATGAACTCATCTTCTCCTCCCTGTCTCGTTCTCGCTTCGACCTCGATCTATCGCCGTCAGTTGCTCGAACGCCTCGGACTGCCTTTCGAGACGTCCAGCCCGCAAGTCGACGAAACTCGCCTGCCCGGCGAGGCTCCCGAACGTCTCGCCCAACGGCTGGCGCTTGCCAAGGCGCGTAATGTCTCTGGGCCGCGGCCGGGTGATCTCGTCATCGGCAGCGACCAGGTCGCCGCCCTTGGTGCGGAAATTTTCGGCAAACCGGGTTCGATTGAAAACGCGGTTGCCCAATTACAGCGCATGAGCGGGCAGGAAGTGCTCTTCCATACCGCCGTCGCCCTCATCGACGGGCGCAACGGGCATGAACAGTGCGAAAACATCCTCACCCGCGTGCGTTTCCGCTCTCTGAGCGAACTTGAAATCCGCCGTTACCTCGAACGCGAACCGGCGCTCGATTGTGCGGGCAGCGCCAAGTGCGAAGGGTTGGGCATCGCGCTGCTCGACGCGCTCTCGGGCGATGATCCCACCGCGCTCATCGGATTGCCCCTGATTGCGCTTGCCCGCATGCTTCGCGCGGCAGGCGTGCCATTGCCATGAACGCGCCAAACGCGGGCAACGGCGATCTCGTGCTCATTCCCGCCAGTCTGGGAGAGGCGCCCTGGACGGATTTTCTTCCTGCCGCAGCGCAGTCCCGCGCCGTCAATATTCGTCATTTCGTGGTCGAAAACGCCCGTACCGCCCGCGCCCACCTGAAACGTATCGACTTTCCCGGCGTGCTGCGCGACACCGATATCCGCGAGTTACCTGCTGAAGGCGGCGATCATGCGTTGGATGCCCTGCTTGCCCCGGCACTCGACGGCGAAGACGTCGGCCTGATGTCGGACGCCGGTTGCCCGGCGGTTGCCGATCCCGGCGCGCGGCTCGTTGCCCGCGCCCACGCCCTTGGCGTGCGCGTCGTTCCGCTGGTCGGCCCGTCGTCCATTCTGCTCGGCCTGATGGGTTCGGGCCTCAACGGCCAGAACTTTGCCTTTCACGGCTACCTGCCGTCCGCAAAGGACGCCCGTGACCGTCATCTGCGTGCGCTTGAGAATGAGTCCCGGCAACTTAATCGCACGCAAATTTTCATCGAAACGCCCTACCGCAACGAACACCTGTTCGCCGCCTTGCTTCGCGTTTGCCGACCGTCTACCCGCCTGTGCGTTGCGCGCGACCTTGGCAGCGCCGATGAATACCTGCGCACTCTCGCCATTGCCGACTGGCGCAAAACATCGCTGCCCATGCTTGCAAAACGCCCGGCGCTGTTTTTGCTGTTGGCCTGACCTCGGTCTATCTCCATTCATCGAGCCGTGCGGCAAAATCCTGCAATTCCGCAGGCAGCGGCACCTCGAACACCAACTTCCCGCCTTTTACCGGATGCTCAAAAACAAGCTTCGTGGCATGCAGGAACATCCGGCGCAATCCATCACCCCCGAGCATCCGATTGAGCGTGAAATCTCCGTATTTGTCGTCACCCGCAATCGGAAACCCGAGGTGGGAAAGATGTACCCGTATCTGATGGGTACGCCCCGTTTTCAGTTCGACGTCGAGCAGGCTGAAGTGCCGCCAGCGTTTGATCAGACGCACGATACTGTGCGCCGGTTTTCCCAATTCACTTACCCTGACGCGACGTTCTCCCTCTTCAGTGAGATATTTGAGCAACGGCGCGCGCACATGTTGCAGCGGGTTGGGCCATTGACCGGCGACGAGAGTAAGGTAGTGCTTCTCCATGTACCCCTTGCGCATCATGTCGTGCAACGCGGTCAGCGCCGAACGCTTCTTTGCCACGATCAGCAAGCCGGACGTTTCACGGTCGAGCCGGTGCGCAAGCTCCAGCATCCTCGATTCGGGCCGTTGGGCGCGCAATTGCTCGATCACGCCGAAACTGACACCGCTGCCGCCATGCACGGCGCGTCCGGCGGGCTTGTTTACCAGCACGAAAAACTCATCCTCGAACACCACGGGCAGGGGTTTTCCCACAGGCGCGGGCAAGGGCACGGGCGACTCGGCGATTCTCAACGGCGGAATCCGCACACCGTCGCCGACGGCGAGACGGTAAGTCTGCGATACCCGCCGCCCATTCACCCGCACCTCGCCGGCACGTAAAATGCGGTATATGTGGCTCTTCGGTACGCCTTTCGCAATACGCAAAAGATAGTTATCGATACGCTGCCCGGCGGCGGATTCATCGATTTGTTCGTGTCTGACCACAATATTTACTTTGCTTTGTATCATCATCATGAATATAATGCGCCCCGGCTTATGATCGGTCGCGGTCGGCATGCCATGCGTCGGAAGGCGCTGGAAATGACGATTTTTGAGCAGCCATGCGCGCTCCCGGTCTGCCACGCGCAGCCCATGTGTCCCCGGAAGGTGGCGATGGTAGCGCAATAACTCTTTTTTGACACACATTCCAGCCGAGGCGGCTGGATACACAACACGCAGCACGCAGCAACGCAGGATCAAATGCTCATGCCCGCGGCCGAGGCCGAGGCAGGAGCAAGAGAAGAACACGACCAGCCAACCCATCATAGCTACAGGATTTGCACCCCCGGATGAAAGCAGCCCAAGATAACCGCTCCTGAACCCCGGATCAGCGCGATGGCACGCGCCGGTCGTTCCTGCCCATGCATGATTGACGTGGGAGAACGACCCAGAATGAAGCGCATGCTTTTCAACGCGACGCAGGCCGAGGAACTACGCGTCGCAATTGTCGATGGTCAGAAATTGATCGACCTCGACATCGAATCGGCCAACAAGGAAGAACGCAAAGGAAACATCTACAAGGCAACCGTTACCCACATCGAGCCGAGCCTCGAAGCCGTTTTCGTCGACTACGGTTCGGAGCGTTACGGTTTTTTGCCTTTCAAGGAAATTGCCCGTTCATACTTCAAGTCCGGTGCGGATGGCCGCGCAGGCGCCCGTGAATCGCTGCGCGAAGGCCAGGAACTCATCGTCCAGGTCGAAAAGGACGAACGTGGCACCAAGGGCGCAGCGCTCACTACCTATATTTCGCTGGCGGGACGCTATCTCGTCCTGATGCCGAACAATCCGCGCGGCGGCGGCGTTTCGCGCCGCATCGAAGGCGAAGAGCGTTCCGAACTGCGCGAAATCATGGATCAGATCGAAGTGCCGCAGGGCATGAGTCTCATCGCGCGTACTGCTGCCATTGGGCGGGGTGTCGAAGAATTGAAATGGGATCTCAATTACCTGATGCAACTCTGGGCAGCCATCGAAGGCGCGGCGCAGGAACAACAGGGTGTATTTCTCATTTACCAGGAAGGTAGCCTTGTCATCCGCACCATCCGCGATTACTTCCAGCCCGATATCGGCGAAATCCTCATCGACACTGACGACATCTACGAGCAGGCTCGTCAGTTCATGGGGCACGTCATGCCGGGCAACGTCAACCGCGTCAAGCGTTACAGCGACGACGTTCCGCTCTTCTCGCGCTTCCAGATCGAACACCAGATCGAATCGGCCTATTCTCGCACGGTTGCCCTGCCTTCCGGCGGCGCGGTCGTCATCGATCATACCGAGGCGCTTGTCGCCGTCGACGTCAATTCGGGACGCGCCACCAAAGGCGCGGACATCGAAGAAACGGCTCTGCGCACCAACCTCGAAGCTGCCGAAGAAATTGCCCGGCAGTTGCGCTTGCGCGACCTGGGTGGCCTCATCGTCATCGACTTTATCGACATGGAATCCAACAAGAGCCAGCGCGAAGTCGAAAATCGCCTGGCCGAAGCTCTGCGCTACGACCGTGCCCGCGTACAGACCAGCAAGATCAGCCGCTTCGGCTTGCTTGAACTCTCACGCCAGCGCCTGCGCCCCGCGCTGGCCGAAACCAGCTATATCACCTGCCCGCGTTGTACCGGGACGGGACACATCCGCGGTACAGAGTCCTCGGCCCTGCACATTCTGCGCATCATCGAAGAAGAAGCGATGAAAGAAAACACCGGCGCCGTGCACCTGCAAGTGCCGGTCGATGTCGCTACCTTCCTGCTCAACGAGAAGCGGGTCGACATTGCCAGGATCGAACTCCGTCACAAGACACAACTCGTCATTGTGCCAAACCGCTACATGGAGACTCCGGCGCACGAAATCACGCGCCTGCGGCACGACCAACTCAATCAGGAAGAAACCCTTACTGCCAGCTATCAACTCGTGCAGCCGCCTGATGAAGAAATTCCATCAGGCAGTCATCGCAACGGCGATAAAGTTGCGCGGCAGGAAGCTGCCGTCAAATATATTCCTCCCACACAGCCCTCGTCGGGAACGCCCCAGGCCGGAAATGCTCCGCATCCGGGGTTTTTCACTCGTTTTATGCACTGGCTTGGCAGTCTGCCCGCTGGAAAGGCTGTCAAGAAAGAGGAAACCCCTGCGCCTGCGCCCCGTGAATCACGGGAGCCTCGCTCCCGCGATGAGCAACGCAACAAACGCAGTAACGACCGCGGAAGTGATCGTCGCAAAAGCGGCAGTGCCCGCAACGAACAGAGATCTCGCGCCGAAAAAAGCGCCCTTTCTTCTGCGCAGGACAAACCGCAACGTCAGCCCAAAACGCAGGGTGAACGTCAGGAACATTCCGAAACACCGGCGCGCGCATCCGGGAGCGGCGGCGCAAAAGCCAATGCCGGTAGCAATCGCCGCCGCCGGGATAAATCCGTCGGCGAGGAAGGTGAAAAAAACGTGTCTTCGGCACCCGCACAGGTTGTCCAGCTTACCAAGGCGCAGGCTCCCGCCGTTCAACGCCCGGATATTGCGGAACCCGCCGGAATCGAACAAGTAGCCGCACCGGCTTTGGAAACGTCCAGTGTTCCGGCTGCCAATGGCGAACCTTCTTCAGAAAAACGCCGCCGCAGCCGTGGCGGGCGTCGTGGCCGGGCTGCAGCCGGAAGCGGTGATGCCCCGGCGAAGTCCCCGAATGCTGTTGCCGTGCTGGAAGAATCCTTGCCCGTTGCAGCCGGGTCGCCGTTCGACGCTTCTCCCGATATGCCGCCTCCTTTACCGGATATGCTTCCTGTTGCCGCCGGTCAACCGTTTGAGTTTCAGCCCAGGCAGGAAACCGTCCAGGTTTCCGCGACGCAGCAACCCCCCGGCGATGAGCCGATTTCTCTGCCGTTGATTCAGGAAAACGGCCCGGCAATCGAAGCGCCGACCGCCATTGCGCCTGCCGTCGTGGTACCTGCCGTCGTCGCGCCGGAGACGGTCAAAGAGGTAAAGACCGCGCCCGAGAAAAAATCTGCTCCAGTAACGTCCGATCTTTTCGGTTCGCTGGAAGAGACGGGACTCGTCATGATTGAGACCAGTTCGGAGAAAAAAGCAGTCCCCGCCGCACAGGAAGAACCCGTCCGCCAGGGCCGCAAACCCCGCGTGGTAGCCGTGATTCCCGACGAACCGCTGCAACAGGTCGAGACGCAGAAGGATTGATTGAAGCGAAAGGGTACACCCCTCGCAGGGGCGTTGCGTGCAACGCCCCTGCCTTCTCTACCCCGATGCGAAGCATCGCAAACTCTATAGCCTCCCTCCCGAGGGAGGTGGCACGCCGAAGGCGTGACGGAGGGAGTTCAGCGTTTCGGCTACTCCTCTGCGTGCATTACTCTTCCCCCTGCGGGCATTCCTTCATTCAAACCGATATCGCCTCATGCAGCCGATATGTGCGCGCCCATGCGTTTGCACTCCCTCCGTCACGCGCTCCGCGCGCGACACCTCCCTCAAGAGCTGTCTCTCTATCACATTTTCCCCTCCAGTTCCCGCGCCAAGCGCAATCCCTGAACGCGCTCCTGCAAGCGCTGCCAGCCCTCCCACAGGGTGTTCCATCCGGGTCGCCCTGTGTGCT
>JAITMK010000080.1 GCA_031277415.1 Azoarcus sp. | reverse complement strand
AGCCCCATTGCTGCCGCATACTGCGGAAAGCGAATCACATCGGCCAACGCGCCCTCATAGAGCGGAGAGCCAACCCTCACCGGCATATGGAAAATATCCTCGCCCAGTTCGGCCATACCCGGCATCAGCGCCGCGCCCCCGGTCAAAACAACCCCCGAGGACAACAGTTCCTCGTAACCGCTACGGCGCAGTTCGGCGACCACGAGATCAAAAATCTCCGACACACGGGGTTCGATGACATCCGCCAGCGTCTGGCGCGCCATCTGCCTCGACGGGCGATCTCCCACGCCCGGCACTTCAATCTTTTCCTCGGGAACCACCAGCGAATGCAATGCCACGCCGTAGCGGATCTTGAGTTCCTCGGCCTCGGCAGTCGGTGTGCGCAGGGTCATGGCAATATCGTTCGTCACCAGATCACCCGCTACCGGAATGACGGCGGTGTGGCGAATCGCACCCTGAGTAAACACGGCCATGTCTGCCGTGCCGCCGCCGATATCGACCATGCACACGCCCAGTTTCTTTTCATCCTCGGTTAGCACGGCGTAACTGGAAGCCAGCGGTTGCAGGATCAGATCCATGACTTCAAGCCCGCAGCGGCGCACGCACTTGACCACATTTTGCGCCGCAGACACCGCGCCGGTGACGATGTGCACCTTCACTTCGAGTTTGACACCGCTCATGCCGATGGGTTCGCTGACTCCCCCCTGTCCATCGATGATGAATTCCTGGGTGAGGATATGCAAAACCTGCTGCTCGGCCGGAATCGGCATCGCACGCGCAACTTCGATGACTCGCTCGACATCGAACTGAGTCACTTCCTTATCCTTGATCGCCACCATTCCATTGGAATTGAAACTCTTGATATGACTACCTGCGATGCCCGTGTAGAGGTCGTGGATCTTGCAGTCGGCCATCAGTTCGACTTCCTGGATCACGCGCGAAATCGCATCGACAGTGGCCTCGATGTTGACCACTACGCCGCGCTTCAGCCCGCTGGTCGGCTGTGTGCCCAGGCCAACGATGGACAACCGCCCGTCCGGTCTCACTTCGGCCACCACACAGGTCACTTTCGTGGTACCTATATCGAGTCCGACGATCAAATCTTTATATTCCTTGGTCATTTTTCGTCATCTGTCCATTTGTGCCGATTCCTGCGGCATTGTTTCGTGATTGACCAGAGCAAGTGCAAAACCATTTGGGTAACGCAAGTCGGCTCGCGCAATCTTGCCTCCGAGCCTGTCGTGCAAATGCGGCCAGGCCGCTACAAAGTTTTCCAGCCGCGCTTCGATTGGCGAACGCTCCTGTTCGCGGTCAAACACAATGGATAAACCGTTATCCATCCATAATCGCCAGACACCACGCACCGACAAATCCATTCGCACGATATTTGCCTGTAATGGTTGCAACGTCTTCGAATACGTTTCGTAATATTCCAGCATGACAGCAGCCGAACCGGGCGGGCCGGAAAATTCAGGCATGGCAATATCGCTCGTAGCGCCGAACACCTCGCCCTGACGGTTGATCAGCCGCACATCCTCACCGCCGTCACCGACGTTCTTCCAGTAGGCAACTGCCTCATGCTCTTCCAGGCTCAATTCGAGCCCATCCGGCCAGAGACGGCGTACTCCGGCGTGACGCACCCAGGGCAACTTCTCGAAGGCCATGCGAACATCTTCAAGTTCCGCAGTGAAAAAATTGCCCTTGATCTTGGTACGAGCAACATTTTCAAGCTGAGATTGCGTCACCCGCGAAGGCTGTGTTTTCAACACCAGTTCGCGCAAGGGGAACAGTGGCTTCGAAAGCGCCCAACTCACCAACGCCCAGCCCAGCCCGAACGCAGCAAAAAACAGTAGCGCACCCGAGAACAGATTGAGCGCCCTCGGACGATGCCATAACCCGTCATCACGCTTGCCACCGCGTGTCGAAGCAGCGCGTTTACCAAAACCGGACGGGGGTTCGCGCCGATCAGCCACAGCGTGCTCCTGCAAGAATCTTCATGCACAGCGCCTCGAACGACAATCCGGCCTGACGCGCCGCCATCGGCACCAGCGAATGCGTGGTCATGCCCGGCGAAGTGTTGATTTCCAGAAAGTAATGCCGCCCGGCATCATCCATCAGGAAATCCACCCGGCCCCATCCCGACGCTCCCAGAGCATTGAATGCCTTTTTCGCACCGACCTGAATTTCCGCAGCTTTCGCCGACGGCAGGTCGGCGGGGCAAATGTAGCGGGTATCGTCGCGCAGGTATTTGGCCTCATAGTCGTAAAATGCCGTCGCCGGTTCGATCTTGACGAGAGGCAAGGCTTCGTCCCCGAGAATGCCTGCCGTGTATTCGCCTCCCATGACGCCCTTTTCTGCCATGACCAGATCGCCGTACTGGCGGGCCGATTCATAAGCAGATTTCAGTTCGCCGGGCCTTGTCACCATGAAAACCCCGATGGAAGACCCTTCGTGCGCCGGTTTGACGAAAAGCGGCAAACCCAGACGTTTTTCCACGGCATCGAATTGCGAATCGTCATCGAGCATTGCGTATTCCGGCACCGGCAAACCCACCTCCTGCCAGATGAGCTTGGTGCGAAACTTGTCCATGCCAATGGCCGAAGCCATCACTCCGGGGCCGGTATAGGGAATCCCCATGATTTCCAGCACTCCCTGGATTGCGCCGTTTTCGCCGTAGCCACCATGCAGGGCAATGAAGGCGCGCTGAAAAGCCTTGAGCGCGTCCAGCGACTCGCAGGCCGGATCAAAGGCATGCGCGTCAACTCCCTGACTCTTCAGGGCATCCAGTACCCCCTTGCCGCTGTTCAGGGACACCTCGCGCTCGCCGGAAGTGCCGCCCATCAATACCGCAACTCTGCCGAAATCCTGTCTCATGTCACTCATCCGCCCGAAATTGAACGATCTTCTGAGGAACCCCGCCGATAGAACCCGCACCCATCGTGACCACAACGTCGCCATCGCGCACGGTTTCCAGAACATGCAAAGGCATATCGGCAATGTCCTCGACGAATATCGGCTCTACTTTGCCCACTACCCTGAGCGCACGCGCCAGCGCGCGTCCATCGGCAGCAACAATGGCCGCTTCCCCCGCCGCGTAAACATCGGCCAGCAAAAGCGCGTCGACACCAGAGAGCACTCTGACGAAATCCTCGAAACAATCGCGTGTGCGGGTGTAGCGGTGCGGCTGAAAAGCCAGCACCAGTCGGCGCCCGGGAAACGCGCCGCGCGCGGCCGCAAGCGTAGCCGCCATTTCCACTGGATGATGGCCGTAATCGTCGATGAGGGTAAAACTGCCGCCCTGGCGCAAGGCGATGTCGCCATACCGCTGAAAGCGCCGTCCCACTCCCTTGAATTCCGCCAGCGCCTTGACAATGGCTTCGTCCGGCGCTTGTGCTTCGGCGGCCACACCAATGGCGGCAAGCGCATTCAGGACGTTATGTACGCCCGGCGCGTTGAGCGTGATGGGCAAGCGCCCGACGACATCGCGCCTGATGACATCGAAAATCATGCGCCCGCCCTCTGCGCGGATGTTCTCGGCACGAATATCGGCCTCCTTCGAGAGACCGTAATGCACCACCTGCTTTGCGACCTGCGGCAAAATTTCCTGTACGTGCACATCGTCCTGGCAGAGCACCGCCACGCCGTAGAACGGCAGGCGATTGAGAAATTCTATATAAGTCTGCTTCAGCCGGTTGAAATCGTGCCCGTAGGTTTCCATGTGATCGGCATCGATATTGGTCACGACCGAAACCACCGGGGTGAGATACAGAAACGAAGCATCCGACTCGTCCGCTTCCGCAACCAGGTATTCGCCCCCGCCCAAACGGGCATTCGCCCCCGCCGCATTGAGCCGCCCGCCGATTACGAAGGTAGGATCGAGCCCGGCTTCACCGAGGATGCTGGCCACCAGACTCGTCGTCGTGGTTTTACCGTGTGTACCGGCAATGGCAATGCCCTTCTTCAAACGCATCAGTTCGGCAAGCATCAATGCACGCGGAACCACGGGAACACCGGCCAGATGCGCAGCCTGCACTTCCGGGTTATCGTCCTTGACCGCAGTGGATACCACCACCGCGTGTGCTCCGGCGATATTCTCTGCCGCGTGTCCAATGACAATGCGGATGCCTTGTCCCGCCAGACGCTCGGTCACGGAGGAAACCACAAGATCGGAACCGGAAACCTGGTAGCCAAGATTGGCAAACACCTCGGCAATTCCGCTCATGCCGGAACCGCCGATCCCCACGAAATGAATGTTCTTGACCTTGTTTTTCATGCTTTTGCCTGAACTGTCAATTCTTCACACACATCCGCCACATCCACAGCAGCAAGCGGCCTTGCCAGCGCCCGAGCATTTTCCGCCATGCGAAGCAGTTGACTACGGTCGATTTCCGAAAGCAATCTCGCCAGTTTCTCGGTTTCCAGGGTTGATTGCGGCATAAACCAGGCTGCCTCCCTCGTAGAGAGGAAATGCGCGTTGGTGGTCTGATGATCGTCCACCGCATGGGGATAAGGCACCAGCAAACTGGCGGCTCCCGCCGCTGTCAACTCGGCAATGGTCAGCGCCCCCGCCCGGCAAATCACGAGATCGGCCTCTGCATAGGCGGCTGCCATATCCTCGATGAAGGGGCGCAAATCGCCCTCTATTCCAGCTGCGGCATAAGCCGCCCGCAGCGTATCGATCTGTTTCTCACCAGCCTGATGCACAACCGTCGGACGCCATTCTGCCGGAATCATCGCCAGCGCGCGGGGAACCACATCGTTGAGTACCGTCGCACCCAGACTGCCACCGACCACCAGCAGGCGCAACGGGCCATTGCGCCCCTCGAAACGCATCGCTGGGGGCGCAATGGCGACAATCTCTTCACGCACCGGATTTCCCACCCATCGCGCCTCCGGCAAGGCTCCCGGAAAACCCGAGAGCACACTGGCAGCAAAGCGCCCCAATGCCTTGTTGGCAAGCCCGGCAATAGAATTCTGTTCGTGCAACACCAATGGCCGCCTTGTCAGCACTGCCATCAATCCGGCGGGAAAAGTGACATAGCCGCCCAGACCGACAACCACGTCCGGGCGTACACGGGACAAAACCCTCCATGCCTGCCAGCAGGCCCGCAACAGATTGAACGGCAGCGTCAACTTGCGCCACAAACCCTTGCCGCGCAACGCGCCGAAACGCAGCCACTCCATCCGGTAACCGCGCGACGGTACGATCCGGGCCTCCATGCCGTCTGGATTGCCGAGCCAGGCCACATTCCAGCCCCGTCCGCGCAGGCACTCGGCAATGGCAATTCCGGGGAAGATGTGCCCGCCGGTTCCACCGGCCATCACCAGCACTGTTTTCATGCGTTGCCCCCCCGCTTCATCTCCCGCGTTTCCCAATCGATACGCAGCAAGATACTGAGCGCCAGACAGTTGGCGAGCAGGCCGGATCCTCCATAGCTCATCAGCGGCAGCGTCAGTCCCTTGGTCGGCAACAGCCCCATGTTCACACCCATACTGATGAACGCCTGCACTCCGATCCACAAACCGATTGCCTGCGCCACCAGCCCGGAAAAATAACGTTCGAGCCGAATCGCCTCGCGCCCGATGACGAAAGCCCGCTGTATCAGCAACGTGAAAAGCGCCACCACGATGAATACCCCGACAAACCCCAGTTCCTCGGCAATGACCGCCAGCAAAAAATCGGTATGCGGTTCGGGTAGATAGAAAAGTTTTTCGATACTTCCGCCCAGGCCCACGCCAAACCATTCGCCCCGCCCGAAAGCAATCAGCGCATGTGTCAGTTGATAGCCACCTCCGAATGGATCGGCCCAGGGATCCCTGAAACCGAGAATGCGCGCGCGCATGTAGGGCTGAACCCAGATCAGGAGGACGAACCCCACCAGGGCCGCCAAACCCAGCAGCAGAAAAACGCGGATACTGACACCGCCAAGGAACAGCACACCGAACGCAATCGTGGCCACCACCACGAATGCGCCAAAATCCGGTTCGAGCAGCAACAGGCAGCCAACGAAAAGAATCACTCCCATCATCGGCATGAAGCCCTTCTTGAAACTGCTCATGAGATTGAGCTTGCGTACCGTGTAATCGGCAGCGTAGATCGTCACAAAGAGTTTCATCAATTCAGAAGGCTGCAAATTCACCGGCCCCAGTGGCAACCAGCGTCGTGCGCCGCCAACCTTGTGTCCGATGCCCGGAACCAACGTCAACGCCAGCAAGACCACACCGGCCAGGAAAAGCCAGGGAGCCATGCGCTGCCACATATCCATCCGGATATGGAATACGAGTAACCCCACCGTCAGCCCCACAACCAGGAAAAACGCATGGCGAACCAGAAAATAGTTCGGCTGATAATCGGTATAGGCGCTTGCTTCAGCGGTGGCAATCGATGCCGAATACACCATTACCAGCCCGAGAGCGAGCAGGATGAATGCAGGCCAGGCCAATACCGGATCGATTTCGCTCATCGGCGTGCGCGGCTTGGCCAGGCGTCCGACCGTGCGCGCAGCAATGCCGTCATCCCGGGCACCCTTGCCGAAAAAACTCCTCCTTGTCAGGGCGAGCCTCATCGTTCATCTCCCGGCAGGGCCCGCACAGTTTCGATGAACACTCTGGCGCGGTGTGCGTAGTCTCTGAACATATCGAGGCTTGCACAGGCAGGCGAGAGCAACACGCAATCCCCGGTCTGTGCCTTCTCCGCAAGCCAGCGCACCGCTTCTTCCAGATGCGCAAAAGATTCCACGGGCAAACCGCAACCCTCGATGGCCTCCCCAATGAGCGAACCATCCCGGCCAATCAGCGCCACGGCGCGGCCATGGTGGCTCAACGCATCCTTCAGCGGCGCAAAGTCCTGCCCCTTGCCGTCCCCGCCGAGCACAATGGCAACGGGCCGCCTCATGCCCTCGATGGCGGCAAGCGTCGCCCCGACATTGGTTCCCTTGGAATCGTCAACGTAGAGCACGCCATCGATTTCCGTAACGGGCTCAACCCGATGCGGCAACCCCCTGAACGTTCTGAGCGCAGGCAACACTCTCGCGGCATCTACCCCGATGGCCCGGCACAGGGCCAGCGCGGCCATGACATTGGCAGCGTTGTGCAACCCCTTGACAGGCAGTTCGTCGAGACCGATCAGACGCTCCCTGCCGAAATGAATGGCTTCTTCCTCGATGCCGTAGTGCCCGGCACACGGCGCGGGATCGAAACCGAACGTCACCTGGCCATGAGCGTATTCCCCGTACCCAAAGCTGCGCTCATCGCCTCGATTGAGCACCCGCAGAGTCGCCGGGTTCTGAAAAACGCGCGCCTTGGCCTGTGCGTAATCGTTGATGGAGTCGTACCGGTCGAGATGATCCTCGCTGACGTTCAGCACCGTCGCGGCATGAGCCGTCAGCCGATGCGTGGCCTCCAACTGGAAGCTGGACAATTCCAGCACCCATACACACGGCAGACGACCCGAATCCAGCGCCGTCATCAGCGCATCGAGCATCGAGGGCGAAATGTTGCCACAGGCAACCGTCTCCAGGTCCGCACCGTTCAACAGGTGCGCGGTCAACGCCGTAGTCGTTGTCTTGCCGTTCGAGCCGGTAATCGCCAGCACCTTCGATTCCGGCGCAAATACCTTGATTGCGTCGGCAAACAAATCCGCTTCGGATACAACCGGCGTTTTCCCGGCAGCAGCGGCAATCTCCGGCGTGACTCTCGGCACACCGGGCGACAGCGCAATGGTATCCACGTCCTCGAATATCTCCGGTCTGAACGGCCCCGCGATGACTTCGATGTCCGGTGCGAACGCCGCCAACGCCGCGCGATTGGGCGGATCCTCACGGCTATCGGCGACGCGCACGGCAGCGCCCTGCCCGCGCAGCCATTTCGCCATCGCCAGACCGGATTCGCCCAAACCCACAACGAGGAAGCGTTTGCCCGCCAGTTCCATTTCCGTTCTTATCTCAGCTTCAGGGTCGCCAGACCAAAAAGCACCAGCATGAGAGTGATGATCCAGAAGCGAACCACCACCTGCGTTTCCTTCCAGCCGCTTTGCTCAAAATGATGATGTAGCGGCGCCATGAGCAGGATGCGCCGCCCCTCCCCATATTTCATCTTGGTGTATTTGAACCAGGAGACCTGCACCATGACCGAGAGCGTCTCTATGACGAACACCCCGCCCATGATGAAGAGCACAATTTCCTGGCGCACGATGACCGCCACGCACCCCAGCGCCGCCCCCAGGGAGAGCGCCCCGACATCCCCCATGAACACTTCCGCCGGGTAGGCGTTAAACCACAGGAACCCCAAACCCGCGCCTACGATAGCCCCAAGCACGATGCACAATTCACCCGCGCCGGGTATGGACGGGATGAGCAGATATTTGGACAACTCTGCATGACCGCTTGCAAAAGCAAAAATGCCCAGGCCTCCGGCCACCAGTACCGTCGGCATGATGGCAAGACCGTCCAGTCCGTCGGTCAGATTGACTGCATTGGAAGTGCCAACGATCACACAATAGGTCAGCACGACAAACCCGAAAATCCCCAGAGGATAGGCAATCTTAATCTTGCTGAAGAAAGGCACGATGAGTTCGGTCTGCGCCGGGTTGTCGGTCGAAAACGCAATAAATACCGCCGCACCCGCACCGAGCACTGACTGCCAGAAGAATTTCCAGCGTGCCGCCAACCCGTTCGGATCACGAAATACCACCTTTTTCCAATCATCGTACCAGCCGATGATGCCGAACCCGAGCGTAACCACCAGCACCGTCCAGACGTAACGGTTGGAAAGATTGCCCCACAGCAGCGTGGTCAGTGCCACCGCAATCAGAATCAGGATGCCGCCCATCGTGGGGGTGCCGGTCTTGACCAGGTGTGCCTGCGGTCCGTCGGTGCGCACCGCCTGCCCTATCTTTTTCGCCGCCAGCCAGCGGATTACCCGAGGCCCGATGGCGAGAGAGAAAAAGAGCGCGGTCATCACTGCCAGCACCGTGCGTAGCGTGATGTAATTGACCACATTGAAACTGCGGAAGTAGTGCTCGAGCCATTGCGCCAATTCGAGCAGCATCAGCTTTTCCCCCCTGAATGTGGAACAGAACCGGCAAGCGCAGCCAGCGCCTCGACCACCCGTTCCATGCGCATGAAGCGCGAACCTTTCACCAATACCGTATCGTCGGCGCCGAGACTGGACGCAAGCGCTTCGACCAACGTTTCAACCGAAGAGAAATGCTTTCCGTCTATACCAAAATTGCTTACGGCATTTTCACTCATGATCCCGAGTGTATACAAACAATCGACTCCTTTGTTTCTCGCATAGGAGCCCATTTCCGCATGTGCCCGCGTACTGGTTTCCCCCACTTCGCCCATATCCCCAAAAACGAGCACCGTCCTGCCAGGCATACGGGCGAGAACGTCGATGCCTGCACGCACCGAATCCGGGTTGGCGTTATACGTGTCGTCGAGCAGCAAGGCTCCCCGTGGCCCCACGCACCGCTGAAGTCGTCCATGCGCGCCGCCGCATCCGAAAAGCCCCGCCGTCACCGCTGTAAGCGGCGCGCCCGCAGACAAACAGGCCGTAGCGGCAGCCAGGGCATTGAGAGCATTATGGATACCCGGTGTCCGCAACATGCATTCAACCTGCCCCCAAGGGGTATCGAGCCAGAGATTCGACTCCAGGCCGCGCAATTCGCAACGCCCACGGACCGTTGCCGGTTTTTCCATACCGAAAGTCACCGTTCTGCGCCCGGTGCGAGAGATCGCAGCCAGCCACTCATCGGCGTGCGGATCGTCGGCATTCACCACAGCGATGCCACCGTCGCCCAGACCGTCGTAAATGCAGCCTTTCTCGCGCGCAACGGCATCCAGCGACCCCATACCTTCGAGATGAGCACGCTGGGCGTTGTTGACCAGCGCCACCGTCGGACGCGCCAAACCGGTAAGCGCAGCAATCTCGCCGGGATGGTTCATTCCCATCTCGATGACAGCCGCCTTGTGATGCTCGCGCAAACCAAGAAGGGTCAGCGGCAGACCAATATCGTTGTTCAAATTTCCCTGCGTGGCGAGAACAGCCGTTTCCTCTCCGAACCAGGCACGCAGGATCGATGCGCACATTTCCTTGACCGTGGTCTTGCCATTGCTGCCGGTAATGCCGATCAACGGAATATCGAAGCGGTCACGCCATCCTGCGGCCAGCGCGCCAAGCGCGAGCCGGGTATCGTCGACCACGAGTCGCGTAATACTGCTTTCTGGATGTTCCGCCTCCCAGCGCGCATCGACCATCACCGCTGTCGCCCCGACGGCCAGCGCCGCTTCGACGAAGTCATGACCATCGAATCGCTCGCCGCGCAAGGCGACGAACAACTGGCCCGGCACAACGGCACGGCTATCGGTTCCCACTGCCCCGATCCGCGCCTCACCCTCCGCGCGCGCCGTACAACGAGAACCCATCAGGATGATTGCCTCGGCAAGCGTCATCATGATGACTCTCTCCTGCGCGCCGCGAGTGCCTGCTCCGCCTGTTCGCAATCAGAAAATGGACGCCGCTCTCCACATATTTCCTGGTAAGGCTCATGTCCCTTGCCCGCGACGAGAATCACGTCGCAAGAATCTGCCGCGACCACAGCGGTACGGATCGCTTTCGCCCGGTCAATTTCGGCTTCAACCGTCGTTCCTGCGCCCTGAAGAATATCGTCGATGATTTTCTGTGGTTCCTCAAAACGCGGATTGTCGCTGGTGATGATTACCTGGTCGGCAAGCCTCGCTGCCGCCTCTCCCATCAACGGACGCTTGCCCGCGTCGCGCCCGCCTCCGCAGCCAAACACGCAGATCAGCCGCCCCGCACGCGAACGCGCGGTTTCACGCGCCGCTTCAAGCGTCCTGATGAGCGCATCCGGCGTATGGGCGTAGTCGACGATCACCATTGGCTCGCCATTGCCGCCTGTGAGTTGCATCCTGCCGGGCGGCGGAGTCAGTGTTTTTGCAACCTGCGCAATATCATCCAGGGCTTCGCCATGCTGCAACAGCACGCCGATGACCACGAGCAGATTGGAGATATTGAACGACCCCGCAAGGCGGACATCCATTTCCACCCGGCGGCCTTCCCAAGCGATGTCGAAGCACAATCCCGCAGGACTGCCACGCAAATTGGCGCCAACAAGTTTCTGTACTCCCGACGGCGCCTCGATACGATCCGAGAGACTGACACCGATCACCTGCATACCGCGTGTAGCCAGACGCCCGGCCTGTTCCATGCCGAAATCGTCATCGAGATTGATGACCGCAGCGCCCACGCCCGGCAGGTCGAAAAACCGCGCCTTGGCCTCGGCATAGCCCTGCATCGTGCCGTGATAGTCGATGTGGTCGCGCGTGAGATTGGTAAAGGCTGCCACGTCGAACCGCGCGCCATTGACCCGCCCCTGATCAATACCGATCGAGGAAACTTCCATCGCCGCCGCGCGTGCGCCTGATGCGGTGAAACCGGCAAAAAGGCGGTGCAACTCGACCGCATCCGGCGTAGTGTTGAATCCGGTGGTGAGCGCGCCGGGAAAACCGCTGCCCAACGTGCCGATGATCCCGCAACGAACCCCTAACGCTTCGAGCGCGCAGGCAATCCAATAACTGACGGTCGTCTTTCCGTTGGTTCCCGTAATCCCGGCCAGCCAGAGCTTCTCCGAAGGTCTGGCGTAAAATTCATCCGCCAGGATCCCGGCTATTGTGTGCAAACCTTCGACCGCGAACGCGGGCCGCGCAGTTTCGGGCAAACGGAAACCATCGCCGCTTTCATAGAGCACCGCCGCTGCGCCGCGAGACAAGGCATCCTCGATGTACTGCCGCCCATCGTTTTCCGCGCCGGGCCAGGCAATGAATACATCCCCTTCCCTGATGCGCCGCGAATCCACGGTCATGTCACATGACTGCACCCCGGCTCCGGCAAGCAGCGCGAGCACTTCGTCGGCACGCATCACATGCCCTCCCCTTCCGGTGTGCGTTCAGAGCCCATCGCAGTCAACTGCAAAGGCGCAAGCTGCGTATCCGGCGCTACACCCAGCGCGCGCAAGGCGCCTTCTGTCACCTGCGAGAACACCGGCGCCGCCACCGCGCCGCCAACATACTGGTCGGCAGAGGGTTCGTCGATCATTACTGCCACGACCAGCCTTGGGTTCGACACCGGCGCGAAACCGATGAAGGATGAAATGTATTTGTTGACGTAGCGCCCGCCTTCGATCTTGTTGGCGGTTCCCGTCTTGCCCGCCACGCGGTAGCCCGAAACCTGGGCGCGGACGGCAGTGCCGCCCGGTTCCACGACCGTTTCCATCATCTGCCGCACTTCGCGCGCCACCTGTGGTGAAAATACCTGCACGCCGACCGGCAGCGTATCGACACGGGTCAGCGACAGCGGCACGAGATCGCCATCGCGCGCAAGCGCAAGATAGGCACGAACGACCTGAATCAGCGAAACCGAAATGCCGTGACCGTAGGACATCGTTGCCTGCTCGATCGGTTTCCAGGTTTTGGCCGGACGCAGATTGCCGCTCACTTCACCGGGAAAGCCCAAACCGGGCGGCGAACCGAAACCAAGCCGATCAAAGAGTGCCCACATGGTTTCCGGCTCGAACTCCAGCCCGATCTTTGCCGCGCCGATGTTGGAAGACTTCTGGATGATTTCGGCTACCGTAAGCGTGCGGTAGGGATGCGTATCGTGAATCGTGCGATTACCGATGTTGAAACTGCCGGAGTTGGTATCGATCGCGGTCGTAGCACGGAACTTTCTGCTCTCGATTGCCATTGCGGCAATGAAAGGCTTCATGATCGAACCGGGCTCAAACATGTCGGTAAAGACCCTGTTGCGCAGTTGTTCTCCGCTGAGATGGGTGCGGTTATTGGTATTGGGATTGAAGGTCGGCGCATTGACGAGCGCCAGCACCTCCCCCGTGCGAACATCGGCCACCACCACCGAACCGGCCTTGGCACGATGCTGCTGTACCGCTTCACGCAAGGCGGAATACGCCAGATATTGAATCCTGGCATCCATTGCCAGCGCCACGTCCTCGCCATCGCGCGGCGGACGGATGGATTGCACATCCTCCACTACCTGACCGCGCCTGTCCTTGATGACCCGCCGGGAACCCGCCTGACCGGCAAGCAGGCGCTCGAAAGCCAGTTCGACGCCTTCCTGCCCGCGATCATCGACACTGGTAAACCCAAGCACGTGCGCCATGACTTCACCGCTCGGGTAATAACGGCGAAAGTCGCCCCGCTGGTAAATACCGGGCAAATTGAGCGCCGCAACCCTGGCCGCAAGTTCGGGAGAGACCTGACGCTTGAGGAAAACGAAATCGCGCCCGCCTGCAATGCGGGCATTGAGGTCAGTAACATTCATATCGAGCAATTGCGCAAGCTGCCTCAATTGCCCCGGCTCAAGCTGCCTGGCGTCGGACGGAAGCGCCCAGATCGAACTGACCGGCGTACTGACCGCCAGCAAGGTGCCATTGCGGTCAGCAATACGCCCGCGTGTGGCAGGCACTTCGAGCACTCGTGCGTAACGCAATGCACCCTTGGCCTGCAAAAATTCGTTATGCACGCTTTGCAGATAGAGCGAACGCCCCACCAACACGGTCATGCTCGCAAGCAGCACGGCCAATATCAGACGGGCGCGCCATCGCGACAGACAGGGCTGTAGCAGAGGATTACGATTGAAGGTGACGGACTTCCCGTTCCGGCTCATGGCCTGTCACCCTCCAGCACGATGATCTGCCTGGCATCCGGGGGCGCCATTCCCAAACGTTCGCGCGCAATGCCCTCAACTCGGCGATGCGTAATCAGAGAGCCCTGCTCGATTTGCAGCCGCCCCCATTCCACTTCCAGATTTTGTGCGCGAATTTGCTCGTGTTCGAGCATGGAGCGCAACTTGCGGGCTTCATGCTGTGCAGAGGCCACGCCCAGGGCGCTGGCAACGGTCAGCACGATAAGCAAAGTAACCATCAGGGAGCCGAACCGGATCATGCCGCTTTCTCCCCCTGTTCAGTACAGCGTTCCGCCACCCGCATTACCGCACTGCGCGCACGCGGATTGTTCGCCACCTCATCCTCGCAGGGACGCCTCGCACGTCCCACCAGAGCGAGACGTGGACGCGGCAAATCCGCTGCCTTCACCGGCAAGCGAGGCGGCAGGCGTGGCTGATTTGCCGCATCACGCATGAAACGCTTGACGATACGATCTTCGAGCGAATGAAAACTGATGACTACGAGCCGCCCCCCGGGGCGCAACCGTTCCACGCACGTCGGCAATACCCGGCTCAGCTCTTCGAGTTCCTGATTAATGAAAATCCGTATAGCCTGGAAGCTGCGTGTCGCCGGGTGCTGCCCCGGCTCGCGTGTACGGACCGTTTTTTCCACGATCTCGGCAAGTTGTCCTGTGGTTGCAACAACTCCCCCTGTCCGAGCAATTGCAATCGCCTTTGCAATCGCATGAGCAAACCGTTCTTCTCCATATTCCCTGAGTACCTCCGTGATTTGGGCGACGGATGCACCCGCCAACCATTGCGCCGCAGTTTGACCACGGCTGGTATCCATGCGCATATCGAGCGGCGCATCGAAACGAAAACTCATCCCCCTGCCCGCATCGTCGAATTGAGGCGAAGAGACACCGAGATCGAACAGCACGCCGTCAATCTTGCCAATACCGAGCCGATCCAGCACCGCAGCCAGTTCGCTGAACGGGGTATGAACGAGGGTCAGGCGCGGATCATCGATGGAACGACCTGCCTCGATGGCGAGCGGATCGCGATCAAGCGCGACGAGCCTGCCCGCAGACCCCAACCTGGCAAGCACTTCGCGGCTATGTCCACCACGGCCAAAAGTGGCATCAACATAGATGCCGTCTCTCTTGACTGCCAGGGCATCAACCGCTTCGTGGAGCAACACGGCGACATGCATGGCCGCCCCCTTACAAAGCCAGAGTCTCAAAGCCTGGAGGCAGCCCGGTTTCGGCCAGCGCCATCATTGCCTGTTGCTGACGCTGCCAACTCTCGTCCGACCACAGTTCAAAATGCGACCCCTGGCCGACCAGCCAGACCTGCTTTTCCAACCCGGCATATTTGCGAAGCCCAGGCTTGACAAGCACCCGCCCGGCATTGTCGAGCGTCTCATCCTGGGCATAACCGACGAGCAGGCGCTTCAATGATGCCGAGCGGGGATCGAGGCTGGGCGCACGCAATACCTGGTCACGGATCGGTTTCCAAGCGAGGACGGGGTAGACGAGCAGACAGCCGTGCGGATGAGCAGTCACCACGATCTGCCCATCGTCCGATACTAATGCCTCGCGATGCTTGCTCGGGATTGCAAGCCGTCCCTTGGCATCAAGACTGAGCTCCGAAGCCCCCTGGAACATCGTTCCCCCCGCTCACACACGGAAAACACACCGTGCACCACTAAAACCCACCGTACACCCTTCACAACCCTAATTGTCGTTCAATTTAGGGAAAAAGGAAACTATTTTTGACAGGAATATTCATGGCGTTTTTCACGATGAAATCACAAGTTATTGTAAATCAAAGCAAGTACATTCTTTTCTTGAAGAAGTACATTAAGTTTCGAGCGCCTAAAACCCACGTGGAGAAAAGTGGGATAAAATTACCCCAACGCTCAATATATGCATTGATTCAGCGCTTGACCCTGAATTTGACAGGCAAAGGGAGAGATCCCCTTTCCCAAAAGTGGGAAAAAGAGATCTCCGTGTTGGGATTCGCTTCGCTCATCGCCAACCTACGGGGTGGCGAATGTGAACGCATAAACGCAAACGCCCGCAGATCGTATGATCTGCGGGCGTTTGGCTGTAGGGTGTCTGACGATGACCTACTTTCGCGGGCGCGCAGCCCACTATCATTGGCGTGGTCCTGTT